>JBBSHB010000102.1:0-10752 GCA_038253515.1 Gemmatimonadales bacterium
ACCTGCATGACCAGTTCGTCGTAGTTCCAGCCGAAGGCGCGGCCCATCCGGGCCAGGCCGGCGTTGCTGGAGAGGTCGGGGCCCGGGTTCACCTCGAGCACGTACGGCTGGCCATCCTCGTTCACCCGGATGTCGACTCGGCCGTATCCCTCGCCTCCGCACATGTGGAGCCAGGCGTCCCGCGCCACCGAGGCGACTCGGGTGGCCAGGTCGTCGGGGATGTCGGCCGGGCAGACAGGCACGGTGCCCTCGTCCTCCGGGCTCCCGGGAATCCACTTGGCGGCGTAGCTCACGATCGGCCAGGTGCCGTCGGGCATTCCCTCGAACCGGATCTCGGCGATGGGCAGCATCCGCCGACCGACGAAGCCGACGTTGAACTCCCGGCCGGCCACGTACTCCTGCACCAGCACCTCCTCGAACTGCTCCAGCATCTGGGCCACCCGCTTCTTGAGCGCCCGCTTCGAGGTGCAGACCGCCCCGTTGTCGATCCCGACGCTCGCGTCTTCCGATGAGGGCTTGACGATGGCGGGCAGGGGGAACTCCGCGGGCGTCTTGTTGGCCTGCGCGAGGGCGAATGCCGGGACCGGCAGCCCCGCCGCCGAGAGCAGCGTGTTGGCCACGTGCTTCCGGTGGCAGACGGTGGTGGGCCAGGTGCGGCATCCGGTGAAGGGCACCCCGCTCAGCTCCAGGGTCCCGACCACGAGGTCCTCGTACTTGGCGTGGCCGTTGATGCCCTCGCACAGGTTGAAGACGAGGTCGACCCGGCGGGCGCGCGAGAGCCAGCGGAAATCGCCGAGGCGGACCGGAAGGAGGTCCACCTCGTGCCCCCGACGGCGGAGAACGTCGCGGATCTCGTGGACGTTGCCCACCACCGCGGCGACGTCCTGGGGACTCCACTCATCGCTGCCCGCATCGTACAGGATCGCAACTCGCATCAGGCTACCTCCGCCAGGAGTGAACGGCCGCTGATCCGGCGCCAGGCGATGTCGGCGACGGTGCGGATGAGATCGTCATAGCTGATCCCGGCGGCGCGCGCGGCCTTGGGGAAGCAGGAATTGTCCCGCGGATCGGGCAAAATGCCCGGCAGCGGATTCAATTCGACGACCATGGGGCGATTGGCGGCGTCGCAACGAATATCGACGCGGCACCAGTCGCGGCATTCCAAGGCGTGGTAGGCGCCCAGGGCGGCGGCGCGGATGGGCTCGGCCAGTGGCTCAGGAATCGGGGCCGGGCAATCGAAGATCTCCAGTGGATGGCTCGGCGAGTCCCACAGCCACTTTGCTTCGTAGCCGTAGATCGGCGGCGCACCCGCGGGCAGCGTATCAAAGTCCATGCCGACGATGGGCAAGCAGCGCGCTTCGTCGCCGTTGCCGAGCACCGCGACGGTGAACTCGGGACCCGGGAGATAGGTCTCGATGAGCACCGGCTCCGCATAGGTGGCGAGCAGACTGGCGACCTGCCGGACCAGCTGGGTGCGGTTCTTACAGACGCTCCGGACGCTGACGCCCTTCCCGGATCCCTCGAACGCCGGCTTGACGAAGAGGGGAAACGGGAGCTGCACGTTACGCGCGTCGTCGGGGCTCCTGGCCAGGACGAAGGGCGCCGTGGGCACGCCGTGATACGTCAGGACCTCCTTGGCGCGCCGCTTGTCGAGGGCGAGACCGAGGGTCAGCGGATCGGAGGCGTGGCAGGGGACGCCGAGAAACTCGCAGATGGCCGGAACGTGGCCCTCGCGGTTGGGGCCGTACAGCCCTTCAGCGATGTTGAACACGAAGTCGGGACGGATGAGCGCGAGTCGCGCCGGGAAGCTGGCATTGGCCTCCAGGCGGTAGACCTGGCCGACCGAGCCCAGAGCCTGCTCCACCGCATCGATGGTGGCAGGCTCGTCCCACTCGGCGTAGAGATCAGGCTGGGGAAGATCGGCGCGCAGCGACCGACTGGGGTCGTCGGGAGAGGGGGAATCGGGAGTCGCCCCGGCTGGACTAGCCGGCGCCTGGGGTTTGAGATTGAAGGCGAGTCCGATCCGAACTGCCAAAGGTGTCCCTCTACAAAAAAGGCCGTCTACGAGAGACGAGCCGCGACGAGTTGAGTGCTTCGACGAAGCTAAGTTAAGAAAAAGACTTCGGACGCACAATAGGTTTTTCGAAAGTCGCGGCGCGAATCTTGGGCGAGGTCGCTCAGCCCGACGACCCTCATACCTTGTGAAAGCCGACTCGCCCGGCCTCGCCGCCGTCCGCAGAGGCGTAGATCTCGAAGTCGTCGAACAGCGCGGGCGCCTCGGCCTGCAGGCGACGAAGACACGCGACCGCCATCCGCCGGATCTCCAGCTCGGCCCCCTCGCCCAGGCGCAGCTCGAGCATGGTGCGCCAGGCGCGGACATTGGCGCTCGCGACGATCTTCACCTCGGTGGCATTGGGCAACACGCTCCTCGCCGCCTCCCGCGCCAGCTTTCTGCGATGCACCTTGTTGGTCACCCAGGCGTAGCGCGCCAGCAGATGCTCCACCGCGGTGACGTAGGCGGTCTGGGCCGCCTGCACCTGCGCCGTCCACTCCGCCTCCAGCGCCGCGTCGTCCACGATCGCCGGCGGCATCACGAAGGCGGCGTGGGACTCGTCTACGTAGCGCTGGGAGAGCTGGGAGAAGCCCCACCCGGCCCGGTGGCGCACCAGCTCGTGGCTGCACGAGCGGGAGATTCCCTCGATCAGCATCACGTAGGTGGAATGCTCGAAGACCGACCCGTGGCCCTGCTTGAGGATGTTGCGGAGGTACTCCGCCGTGGTCCGCCCCGCCGGATTGTGCTGGCTCATATAGCAGAGCCGCCCGGCGAACTCCGCGATCCGCTCACCGTCGCTCGAGTCGCCCTTCCATTGGACCGCCAGATGGCTCGGCTCGAGAAACTGGGGACGGGCGATGAGAGTGATGCGGGGCTCGCGGATGATGTCCATGGGCGCGTGGAGTGGGTGGTGGAGTGGTTGAGTGATGAATAAAGCCGCTCGGGGTCGCGCGCCGATGCCTCACGCCAGCTCCATCCGGCTCCGCGCGTACCCGCCGGTCTGCTCGATCTCCCTCAGACCGCGGGCGATGTCCACGGGCAGTGCCGTTGCTTGGGCGCCGACCTTGAGATGGCTCAGCGGCGGCTCGCCGGACGGAAGGATAACGCCGGGATTGAGAATTCCGAGGGGATCGAAGGCGCGCTTCACCCGCTGGAAGAGCGCGACCACCTCGTCCCCATACACCCGTGGCAGGAGACTCGCCCGGAGCCGGCCGTCGCCATGCTCGCCCGTTGGGGTGCCGCCCAGCCGGACCAGGGCGTCGGTGACCTCCTCGAGCAGGGAGGCGACGCTATCCTCCCAGCCCGCTCGGGCGAGCTCGGGCAGCAGGTTCACGTGCACGTGGCCGTCGCCCGCGTGGCCGAAGATCACCACTTGAAGATCGCGCGCCGCCGCCGCGGCGCGCACGGCGCGCACGTACTCCGCCATCCGCTCCACCGGCACACAGCCGTCCTCGATCACCTGCAGCGAGCGACGACCTTCCGGCAGGCGGGCGAGGATCGGGCTCGCCGCGTGCCGCAGCGCCCAGAGCCGCTCCGCCGCCGCGTGGGTGAGACCGGTGTCGACGCCGGCGGCCCGGGGGCGAATGGCGGCGGCGGCGCGCTGGACCGTCCGCCGCACCTCCTCCAGTGAATCGCCCTCGAACTCGACCAGGAGCACCGCGTCGCTTCCGGCCTCGCCGACCAGCTCGAGAAAGCTCCGGTCGAGCAGTTCCAGCGCCGAGGGCTGGTGCGTCAGGAGCGCGGCGACGGCGTCGCTCAGGGCGTCCAGCGAGCGCAGCGCCACGCGGAGGCCGGCGCGATGCAGCGGGAGGAGGTCCAGCCGCCACTCCACCGCCGTCACCAGGGCGAGCGTCCCTTCGGACCCGACGACCAGGTCGAGCAGGTCGCCGGAGGCAAGAAACGCGTCCAGGGCATACCCCGAGGAGTTCTTCCGGGTCCGGGGGAAGCGTGAGGCCACCAGCTCCTTGGCCGCGCGAATGGCGGGAGCGGCGTCGCCCTCGAACCGCTCGACGGCGCGGGCGCTCGGGCCGGTCGGCGAGGGCGCTCCCCGCCGGAGCTCGGCCACTTCACCGTCCGCGGTCACCAGCTCCAGTGATTCCACCCAGCGGCGCACGCTGCCGTAGCGCACCGACCGCGCCCCCGCCGCGTTGGTGGAGACCATGCCGCCGAGCGTCGCCCAGCGGCCACTCGAGGGATCGGGAGGCAGCCTGAGCCGGTGCGGATCGGCCCCCGCGTTGAGCTCCCCCAGGGTGAGGTTCGCGCTGGTGCGGGCTCGGTGAGTGGCGGGATCGATCTCCCGCCGGCGGGGGAAACCGGTGAGGTCCACCACCACGCCCTCACCCACGTTGCCGCCACCCATGCCGCTGCCGGCGCCCCGCGGGACGAGACGGGCGCGGTGCGCCGCGGCCCAATGGAGCAGCGAGGCGAGGTCTTCCCGGTCGGCGGGCACACAGACGGCCGCGGGCAGGATTCGGAAGATCCCGGCGCCTTCGGCATAGGCGGCACGGGCGCGCTGATCGATGCGGAAGAGACCACGGATGGGTGGGGGAGGCAGCATCGCCCAAAGCTAATTACCTTGTTCTGGTATGCCGGAGACTCCCCGTGCCCAACTGATTCACATCGACGTCGATCGCCGTCTGGGACACGAGTGGGACGAATGGGACGGGCAGCCGCTGCCTAATCGGGGCGACTACGACTCCAACCCGGCGCTCTTCTTCGGGTGGTCGGCCGCCGCACTCCTGGTCGGGCTCGGCGCTGTCGCAATCCTCCTCTATCTCCTCGGTCCGCGTCTCTCGACCCTGCATCGTGGCCTCCCCGGCGTCATCTGGAGCGCGGTGGCGGTCGCCGCCGCGGTGCTCTGGCTCTGGTGGGCGGTGCTCCTCCTCTCCTATGCCACCCGCCGGCCGCTCCTGCCCGAGCGGCTCGCGGAGCGGGGTCCGTTCCTCCGGTTGATGCGGCTCACCTCCAGGGTGGCGGACCGCTTCGGCCGGCGTGACTGGGTCGAGAACGCCGCGGTGAAGGTGTATAACGGGCTGGCGTTGCTTCGCGGACGGAAGGTGGGCACGGGCGAGCTGCTGCTGCTGATCCCGCGATGTCTCTCGAAGGAGACCCTCGATGGGGTGCTCGGCATCGCCGGGAAGTACGGGGTCCCGGTCTTCGTGGCGACCCGGGGTCAACTGGCGCGTCGGGTGATCCGGGAGCGTCGGCCGCGCGCCGTCGTCGCCGTCGCATGCGAGCGCGACATGGTGAGCGGCTTGCACGACGTGGCGGGGAAGATCCCGGTCCTCGGCCTCACCATGACGCTGCCGGCGGGACCCTGCAAGGACGCCCGGCTGAACCTCGGACAGTTGGAGGAGTGGGTCCGGGCCTACGTGGTCTGAGGGGCGGGCGTTCCGATCTCAGTCAGCCTCAGCTGCTCAGCTACACTCGGGTAATTCACCACGGAGACACGGAGAAACACGGAGGCAGCACGGAGAAAACAACAAATAATGTGGTTCTCCGTGGTACCCTCCGTGTTCTCCGTGTCTCCGTGGTGAATCCTGCCTCGAAGCCCTGCCGCGAACCGCCTGATGCTGTGAACCCGGATCCCTGAACCTCATCCGGGGGGGACTGGAGTCGCTCGGCTCCGGCCCGGATTCCTCTGGCGGCGGTTCCTCGTCGCCTTCGGACGGGCGGAGGTTCGAAGCGGCGGGCTGCTGCTCCTCGGGGGGCGGCGGCCCGCCGTATCGCTTGACCAGGTTCTGCAGCAGCGCCCGCACCTTCACCGCCACCGGATGATTCCTCGGCACCTCGCGCTCGAGCTCCCGCGCCGGGAGCGAGGGGTCGAGCAGCGGCTGGTAGAGGGTTTCGACCGTGAGCAGTGTGTTGCCGGGACGCGCGGGATCGGCCCAGGCCCGGACCCGGACCACGCCCGTTCCCACCGGGCGTCGGGTGCTGCGCTGCCCGGTGGCGGAATCGAACCAGGTGCTTTCGATGTAGCCGTCGCGCAACTCCACCCGCGAGGCCGGAATCGATTCCGCCCGGAGTCCCTCGGCGAGCTGGCGGGTGGCCTCCAGCTGGGAGAGCCGGATCTCGGTGACCGCCGCCTCGGGCAAGGGAGTGAATGTCGGCCGGGTGGTCGAAGGCTGACAGCCCAGCAGGCCGACGATGACCGCGGGCAGCGCACGGGCGAGGCCCATCGCTCAGTCCTTGTGCGGCGGTGTGCCGGGTGGGTGGGTGTGGCCGGCAGGGGCCGCGGAGTCAACGGCGTGCTCGTGCGCCTCTCCCGCCGAGTCGTGCTCCTCCCCCGCCACCTCGGCCGCCTCGGCCTCTCCGCCGTGGTGATGGTGACCCTCCGCCCGCTCGTGCAGCTCCTGCTGCAACGCCTCGGTAGGAATTCCCGCCGCATGCTCGAAGACCATCTTCCCTCCGTACGCGCCGGTGGCGACGAGGACTCCGGCGCCGGCCAGTGAGGCGAGGAGGGAGAGGGTGCGCTCCCCGGTGCTCATCCGGCGCTCGCGCAGGATCCGCCAGACCACCAGCAGCGTGAAGATGCCCAGGGTGAAGAACGCGAGCGTCTCATGGGTTCCCATGATCGCGTGGACCGCCTCGCCGTGGGCGATGTGGTCTTCGGCCTGCAGTCCCGAGAGCACCGCCAGCCCGGCGCCGATGGTACCCGCGATCATCGTCACGAAGCCGGCGTGCCGGAGCGAGGGGCGCCGGGTGAGCGCGGCCAGGAGATCGAAGAACACGGCGGTGGCCAGCAGGGCGGCCGGCAGATCGTTCAGGGCGGCGTGCAGGCGGGGCCAGTCGTAGCCGAACATCAGGTCTCCTTAGATGGCGAGATCGACGGGGAGCGGCGGATCGGAGGCATAATCATAAAACCCCCGGCCGCTTTTCCGGCCGTAGAGCCCGGCAGCCACCATCCTCCGGAGCAGCGGGGGTGGAGCGTAGCGGGACTCGCGGTACTCCTCGAACATGATGTCGGCGATCCGCATGGCGGTATCCAGGCCGATGAAGTCGAGCAGGGCGAGGGGCCCCATCGGATGTCCGCAGCCAAGGTGCATGCCGCGATCGATGTCCGGTGCGGTGGCCACCCCGTGCTCCAGCGCCCGCACGGCGTCCATCAGAAACGGCACCAGCAGCAGGTTCACGATGAACCCGGAGCGGTCGCGGGCGGCGAGCGGCTCCTTGCCGAGCCGCCGGGCGAACGTCATGGTCCGATCGAACGTCTCACGCGAGGTGGTGACGGCCCGGACGACCTCCACCAGGGGCATGAGGGGGACGGGGTTGAAGAAGTGGAGTCCAACGAAGCGATCGGGGCGGGAGGTCACGGCTGCCATCGCCCCGATCGGCAGACTCGAGGTGTTCGAGGCGAAGATCGTGCTGAGGGGACAGCGGGCGTCGAGCGCCCGCCAGAGGTCGTTCTTGAGCGTCAGGTCCTCCGTCACCGCCTCGATCACCATGTCGCAGTCCCGGAGGTCTTCCAGCTCCGTGGTGAAGCTCAGACGCTGGAGCGCGCTGTCCCGTGCCGCCAGGTCGAGCTTGGCCTTGTCGACCAGCTTGGCCAGCGATCTGGCGATCGCGTCCTCGCCCCGCCGCAGCAGCGCCTGGCTCACGTCCCGTACGATCGTGGGGAAGCCGGCGGCAGCGGCGGTCTGCGCGATGCCGCCGCCCATGAGGCCGCAGCCGAGCACGCCGACGCTGGTGATCTCGGGCATCGAACTCCTCCGGGCGACAGCGGGAGCGGGCTACCGCAGCGACTTGCGCACTTCGTCCGCGAGGAGGCCCAGCAATCCGGTGGCGCGGGTGGGGAACGGGGGATTGGGCCGAACCTCGCTGTGCTCCAGATGGTCGAGCGCGCGCTCGAGCCCGAGCTGGATCCTCTGGAGCGCGGGTCCGTAGCGCCGGGCCGTCACGTAGCCGAGACCGAGCGTCATCGGCAGCGGCAGCAGCGCCACCGGAAGGAGGGCGCCGAGGATGACCATCAGCGCCGCGCCGGCCACCCCGGCGCCGACCACCGCGGCGCCGCCGCCGACGTACTCCGCCCGCGCCCGGCGCGCCGTGGCCTGGAGCGTGACATGGGTCCGGCCCGGCTCGAGCGGAAGGAGGGTGGCGGAGACCGTGTCGGCGCGCGAGAGCATGAAGGAACGCTTGCCGGTGCCGAAGGCGGCCGCCGAACGCCGCATCGCGGCCGCCATGCCGCCCATCGGCTCCCAGGTGACCCGGCCGGGCTGCTGCCGCTGGATGCAGAAGATCTCGTTCTGCTCCATCCACTGCACCAGCGCGCGCTCCACCAGCTCGGGTGAGCCGAGGACGACCCGTTGGGTGGCGACCTCTGCCGGTCCTGTCACCCGTGCCCAGGGCCCGCTGGGCACCGGCACGACGACTCGGGTCCGCTCCTCCAGCAAGGCCTGCTGGAGGTAGCGGTCGGGGATCCCGACCTCCTTACCCAGGGCCAGGACCTCGTCTTGGCTGAGGCTCTCGCCGATATCGCGGGCCGCGGTCTGGAGCTCGGCTGCCCGCTGGATGATCCGCTCGAGCGCGGCCCGATCGATCCGGGCCGGCGTGACGTCGGCCATGCTAGTCCTGCGGTGGCTTGCCGGCGGCGCCGAGCCGGAGCTGGGACATCAGGTTGGCGATGTCTCCGGCGGGCAAGGCGGCCCCGGGAGGCTCGGGGGCATCCAGCTTGACGGACGCCGTGGGCAGCGGAGTCGCCGCCGCCTGCTGCAGGAACGGCCGGAACAGCTCGATCGGAATGGGAAAGATCGTCGTGGAGTTGTTCTCCGCCGCGATCTCGGTGACGGTCTGCAGATACCGGAGCTGGATGGCGCTCGGCTCGACGGCGAGGTTCCGGGCCGCCTGGGCCAGGGTTTCGGAGGCCTGCAGCTCGCCCTGCGCCGCGATGACCTTGGCCCGCCGCTCCCGCTCGGCTTCCGCCTGGCGGGCCATGGCGCGCTTCATCTGGTCGGGCAGGTCGACGTCCTTGACCTCCACCGCCGAGACCTCAATGCCCCAGGCCTCGGTGCGCTGGTCGATGATCTTCTTGAGCACGGCGTTGATCTTCTCCCGGTCGGAGAGGAGCTCGTCGAGCTCCACCTCGCCCAGCACCGCGCGAAGCGTGGTCTGCGCCAGCTGACTGGTGGCGTAGAGATAGTCCTCGATCTCGATGATCGCCTTGGCCGGGTCGGTTACCCGCATGTAGAGCACGGCGTTGACCTTGACCGACACGTTGTCGCGGGTGATGACGTCCTGGGGCGGGATGTCCATCGCGGCGATCCGGAGGGATACCCGCTTCTGACCGGAGAACCCCGCGGGCAGGAAGACCAGGCCGGGCCCCTTGGTCCCCCAGTAACGGCCGAGGAAGAACGCCACTCCGCGCTCGTACTGGCGGACGACGCGCAGGCTCAGAAAGGAGTAGATGACCGCGATGGCCAGCGCCGGAATCAGGAAGTCCATGGTCCCATCCTCATGCGGGAAACGCTTCGACGATCACGGCGGCCCCCTGGCCTCCGCCGATGCAGGCGCTGCCGAGCCCGTAGCGGCCGGACTGCCGCCTGAGGGCGTGGAGCAGGTGGAGGGTGATGCGCGCGCCGCTGGCGCCGAGTGGATGTCCCAGGGCCACGGCGCCACCGTGGATGTTGGTGCGCTCCCGGTCGAGGCCGAGCTCGTGCTCCACGGCGAGGTACTGGGCGGCGAACGCCTCGTTGATCTCCACCAGATCCATCTGGTCGAGCTCGAGGCCCGCCTGCTCCAGAGCGCGCCGGGAGGCCGGCACCGGGCCGATGCCCATGATGCGCGGGTCGACCCCGGCCACTGCCCACGCCACCAGCCGGCCGATCGGCCGGAGGCCCCGCTCCTCGGCGAACCGCTCGCCGGCGAGGACCAGCGCGGCCGCGCCGTCGCAGATCCCCGAGGCGTTCCCCGCGGTGACCACTCCGTCCTTCTTGAAATAGGGCGGCAATTTGGCCAGCGCCTCCGGGGTGGTGCCCGGCCGCATGTGCTCATCGGCCACCCACGGCTCCATCTGGCGGGTCTTGCGGTTGGTGAGCTGGACGGGGATCACCTCGTCGGCGAACACCTCGGCGTCCCAGGCGGCCTTGGCGCACGCCTGGCTCCGGGCGGCGTAACAGTCTACCGCCTCGCGTCCGATGCGGTACTGCTGCGCGAGGTTCTCCGCCGTTTCCGCCATCGAGAGTCCGCAGTAGGCATCGCGCAGTGACTCCCAGAGGGAATCCTCCAGCGGGGCCGAGGGCCCGAGCCGGAGTCCCCAGCGGGCACCCCGGACGACGTGCGGTGCCTGGCTCATCGACTCCGTGCCGCCCGCCAGGACGACCCGTGACTGGCCCAGCAGGATCTGCTGCGCCCCCTGGGTGACGGCCTCGAATCCCGAGCCGCAGAGCCGGTTCACGGTCACGGCGGGGGTATCCACCGGCAGGGCCGAGCGGAGGCCGATATGACGGGCGAGGTAGGGCGCGTCGGCGGAGGTCTGCAGCACGTTGCCGAACACCACGTGATCCACCTCGGCGGGCGCCACGCCGGACCGCGCGAGGGCTCCCTGGGCGGCGACCGCGCCGAGATCGGTGGCGGACAGCTCCTTCAGGGCGCCGCCGAACGCGCCGAAACCGGTGCGAACGCCGGCAAGGAATACGACTCCGGCCTCACGACTTACGGCGTTCATGGGAGGGAGCTCGGGCGGAACGGCGGCTGCGACGGCATTG
>JBBSHB010000103.1:0-10607 GCA_038253515.1 Gemmatimonadales bacterium
GTCCACCCGCGCCTGGTTCCTCCGGGAAGCAGAGGCGCTCGGTCAGCTGGACCACCCCGCCATCCGGCACGTCTACGACGCCGGAATCGTGGGCGATCTCGCCTTCCGGGTGGGGAACTGGCTCGAGGGCGAAGGGCTCCATCAGGCCGTCGAGCGCGGGCCCAGGATGATCCCCACCGTCCTGTCCCTCGCCCGCGACCTGCTGGGCGCCCTGGAGCACGCGCACGTGCAGGGGATCATCGTCCGCCGCATCGTGCCGGCCACGGTGCTGGTGGGCCCCGGCGGCGGCGGGACGATCACCGATCTCCGCTACAGCAGCTACACCCTTCCGGCGATTCCCGCCGGCGAGGTCCCGAGTGCGCTCATGTTCATGGCTCCCGAGGTCCGCGGCGGGGCCGTCGGTGACCCCGCCTCGGACGTCTACACCGCGGGCGCGCTGCTCTATTTCGCGGTGACCGGCCAGGAGCCGCCGCTCGACACCTACGGCCTCCGCCGACCGACGGAGCTCCGCCCGACCTGCCCCCGGGCGATCGAGCGGATCGTGATGCGCGCGCTCCAGCCCAGCCCCGAGGCGCGCTACCTCACGGCCGGCGAGATGCTGGAGGACCTGGCGTCGGAGGCCGGCACCTTCGAGACTCGCGCGCTCGGCGTCGGCCAGGGACCCAGGGCGACGCAGGAGGACCGGGCGCGCTGGGAGAAGCGTCTCCGGCGTGCCCTGGGCGATGATTACGAGCTGCTCGACCTGCTGGGCACCGGCGGGTTCGGCCGGGTCTACCGGGTGCGGGACCTGCACCTCGAGCGGCAGGTCGCGCTCAAGGTGCTCCACCCGACACTGACCCAGGATCCCGAGGTGGTCGAGCGCTTCCGGCGAGAGGCCCAGCTCGCCGCCCGCCTCAGTCACCCGAACATCGTGAACATCTACGACATCGCGGGACGGTCGGGGCTCATCTGGTACACCATGGAATTGATCGAGGGGCCCAGCCTGGCACAGCTGGTCGAGCGGGAGGGGCCGCTCTCCCTGGAGCAGGTGCTCCGCCTGCTCCGGGAGGCCCTGTCGGCGCTGGCCCATGCCCATGGCTCCGGGCTGGTGCACCGGGACCTCAAGCCGGAGAACATGCTGATCGACCCGAGCGGCAGTCTGCAGATCACCGACTTCGGCCTGGCCCTCGCCCTTCGGGGCAAATTCGGGGGAGCCACCTCGCAGAGCGGCACCCCGCAGTTCGCCAGCCCGGAACAGCTCCTGGGCGAGCGGGTCGATCAGCGCTCGGATCTCTACAGTCTCGCGGCCGTCACCTGCTACGCCCTGCTGGGCACGCCGCCGTTCCCGGGCCTCACCACCGAGCAGATCCTGGCCAAGCAGACCACCAATCAGCTCCCCACCCTGGACCAGCGGGATGACGTCAGCGAGGCGCTGGCCCGGGTGCTCGAGCGCGCCCTGAGCGCCGACGTCGAGGCCAGGTTCCCCTCCGCAGCCGAGTTCCTCCAGGCGGTGAACCGTGCGGCCGATCCCACCCGGGAACCGGTGGTAGACTGGGCCCGGGCCGCGGCTCGGTGGCTCCGGGGATCTCCCCTTGACTAAATCGGGCCGGACCTCAGATTTGACCCGGCCTACGACCCTCGTGGAGCTCTGACTACTGAATAGCGGGATCTGAGACCCAGGCACTTCGGTTCGATGGGTCTTTCATTTTTTATGACGCGGGACGGGCCTGCGCTCATAAAAACTCGGTTGCCCGGACATTCCGGGCGCCGACGAAGTCCAACAAACATGGAGTTGGCGCAATGGCTCGCACCCTCGGCACGGTGAAGTGGTTCAACGACGCAAAAGGTTTTGGTTTCATCACTCCGGAGAATGGGGACAAGGACTGCTTTGTCCACCACACCGCGATCAAGGCGGATGGCTTCCGCAGCCTCGCCGAAGGCGATCGGGTGGAGTTCGACATCGTGCAGGGTGCGAAGGGACCTGCCGCCGAGAACGTGACCAAGGTCAAGTAGGGTCGTCGGCCAGCAAACCGAACGGGTCGCTCGTCTGAGCGACCCGTTTCGTCGTTGGTGACCCGCCCGCCCGGCGGCGTCACTTGTGGCGGTAGATGACCCGTCCGCGAGTGAGGTCGTAGGGGGAGAGGACGACGCTCACCCGGTCGCCTTCCAGAACGCGGATCTTGAACTTGCTCATCTTCCCGGCGGCGTACGCCAGGATCTCGTGACCGTTTTCCAGCATGACCCGGTAGTTCCGGTCGGGCAACACCTCGGTCACCACCCCTTCCATCTCGATGCCTTCTTCTTTTGCCATCCAGGCTCTCCCCAAGAGACGCGAACATTCGGCGCCGCAGCACCGGTCGGCGTGGAATCTTGCCCACCCGGCGACCGGAAGCAACTACCGCGGCATCCGATGGAACCGGGTCAGGCGGGCTCGGCGGCCAGGCGGGAACGGATCTGCTCGATCTGTTCCTCCACCAGCCCGACCAGCTCTCCGATCAGATCGGCGTCGAAGCTGAGCCGGGCCCCGGCGGCGCGGTACATCTCCGGCAGACCCCGGACGGCGCCCAGTGACAGCGCCTCGCGGTAGCGCGCCACGGCCGCCTCGGGCGATCGCAGGCTGTTGCGCCAGACCTGAAGGGCGCCGACCTGGGCGATGCCGTATTCGATGTAGTAGAAGGGGTACATGAAGATGTGGAGCTGCCGGTACCAGCGGGCGATCCGCTCCGGCTCGAGTCCGCTCCAGTCGACGCCTCGCTCGAACCGGCTACGGATCCGGAGCCAGGCCGCGTCCCGGGCCGCGACATCGCCACCCTCGCCGCTGGTATAGATCCAGGTCTGGAAGGCGTCCACCGAGGCGATGTGGATCAGGCTGAGGAGGATATCCTCGAGATGCTCCAGCCAGGCGCTCTGGTAGTCCTCGGGCTTGAAGTAGCCGACCGGCTGGACCAGGTGCGGCGCGGCGAGGAGCTCCATGGACATCGACGCCAGCTCCGCGGCCTCCGAGCCGGGGTGCCGCTGCCAGATGAGCGGTTGCGCGTGGGCGGCGAACGCGTGGAAGGCGTGACCCGCCTCGTGCAGCAGGGTCATGACGTCGTCCACCAGGCCGACCGCGTTCATGAAGATGAAGGGGCGGCCACGGAAGTGGAGCGTCTCGCAGTAGCCGCCCGGTGCCTTCCCCTTGCGGCTGTCCAGGTCGAGGAGCCGCTCGTCGATCATCGTCTGGAACTCGCGCCCCAGCTCGGCGTCCACCCGGCTGAAGACGGCGCGAGCCTTGGCGACGAACTCCTCCACGGTGTCGAACGGACGGAGCGGTCCCGCCCGGTAGGGATCCACCGCCAGGTCCCACGGGCGAAGCGACTCGAGACCGAGTCGCGACCGGCGGTGCGCGAGCACCCGGGCGACCGCCGGCGTCACCGCCCGCTCGACCGCGTCGTGGAAGCGCTCGCAGTCCGCGGGGGTGTAGTCGAAGCGGAACTTGGCGGGAAAGATGTAGTCCCGGTAATTGGAGAAGCCGGCGTTCCGCGCGACCCGCTGCCGCAGCTCGTACATCCGGTCGAACAGGGCGGCCAGGGCGTCGTGCTCCGCCTGATAGGGTCCGGTCGAGGCGCGAAAGGCGCGCTCGCGTATGCCGCAGTCCGGACTCTTGAGGAACGGCTGGAGCTGGGGCAGCGGGCGCTCGACGCCGTCCCACAGGACCATCATCGAACCGGTGATGCGCTGGTAGCGGGCGCTCAACTCCTCCAGCTCGGCGAAGATGGGGACATTCTCCTCGCGGAAGATCTCGATGGCGGTGCGGAAGCGCGCCAGGGTGGTGGCGAGCTCCGGCGTCGAGTAGCCGGTGGCGACCAGACGCTTGGCCAGCTCCACGCTCCGCTCCTCCATCTTGGGGAGGATCTCCATGGAGAACCGGAGATGGTCGGCTTCCTTCTCGGGATCGGAGGTATCGATGGTATAGGCGATCATCGCCTGGGCCGCGGCCTCGGTCACCAGAGCTTCCAGGGTGGACCAGCTCCGCAGCCAGCCATCGATCTTCTCCGGATCGAGCGGGCGCTCGGCCAGATCGTCGAAGTAGGGGGCGACGTCCTCCCACTTCGCCTTGCCGAAGGCTGCGGGGGTCGCGGGCAGCACCGACACGGTCACGGCAGCTCCTGATTCCTGGGGTGGCACCGACGGACCCGAAGATATAACGATGGCGGAGCGGCACTCACAGGGTCCGCTCGGTCCGATCGTAGCGGTAATACAGGTAGGCGAGCGAGAGCGCCACCAGCGCGAGCAGAAAGACCGAGCCGACGCGGTACAGCGCATCGAGTGAGGAGAGGTCGAACAGCACCACCTTGGCCACGGCGAGCCCGGCCACGGCGAGCCCCGCGACCCGGACGGGCTTGAGCGATCGCTGGAATCCGAGCACGACCAGCGCCGCGGCGAACACCAGCCACCAGGCGCTCACCCCGAGGCCGGACGCCAGGCTGGCCGATTCGGCGGATAGGCTCCGCAGCTCGAAGTGCCGGCGGATCTCCTCGGTGACCCCGAACAGCGTCATCGCCCCGGCGACCATCCAAAGCCCGGCCCGGATCAAGCGGGTGTCCTCCCGGCCGGCCTCGACCCGCCAGAGTCCGGCCGCCAAGCAGACCGTGGCGGCAATGCTCCCCCATAGCGACAGCGCCCAGGACCGGTGAATGCGGCGTCCGCGGCCGTACGCTGCACCAGGGCGCCGTTGAACAGCACCTGGAGGGCCAGGAGAAGCGTGAGGAGGCCGTACCAGCGTCCGTCGCCCCGGCCGAGCCGAGCGTCCAGCGCCGGCCAGAGGAGCGCGAGCCCGAGGAGGGCCCAGACCTCTCGGGGTCCGCTCCAGTGCTGGGTGGCGGCGAGGGCCACCGCCGCTGCCCCGACCAGGGCGAAGACGGGGCGCGGCCGCACATACCCGGCGAGCAGATAGGGCAGGGCCACGATGAGGGCGACCAGTCCGGCGAGCTCGTCGAACCTCTCCGGCGCGAGTTGGCGGACCGCCCATCCCAACAGGAGTGGTGTCGTGAAGAAGTAGAACGCCTCACCCACCGACCAACCAGGCACCGATCCGGTCCTCCGCCCGCCGTCGCCCGGCGGGAGCAGCGACAGCGGCAGGAGCTGCGGACGGCGGAGGGCGAACCACCAGACCGGAGCCGAGAGGACCAGTCCGGCAACCAGGATCGGCCACGGCGCGTCCAGGCGCTCGCTCGCGGCATGGAGCAGGGTCCACCCACCGGCGAAGGTGAGCATTCGCGTCTCCCACCAGCCCTCCCGCAAACCGACGTGGAGCCCGGCGGTTCCACCGATGACCCCGTAGATCAGGACGGCCCAGGGCGCCGCCTGGTCGGCGGCGCCGACGGTGCCGACCCCGAAATAGCTCGCCGCGACGACCAGCATGGCGACCCGCCACCGCCGCTCCGCCGAGACCAGGCCGAGCCCGACCGCCATGCTCGCGAGATAGAGGAGCAGGAGGTTGGCGTTGGAGCGGTTGCTGCCCAGCAGGACCGGCGCGAAAAAAGCGCCGAGCGCCGCGGTCGCACCCAGCGCCTCGACGTCGATGGCGTAGGCGATCATCGCCAGCGCCACCGAGACCAGCGCGAGACCGACGATGCCGGCGCTCGACGGGAGGACGCCGTACAGGCGCGAGGCTGCCCACACGCTCAGATAGATGATGCCCGCGCCGGCGCCCACCAACGCCGCTCCGTAGGTCCGGTAGCGCTGGTGCAGCCGCCAGCCGATCGCGCCGGTCACGACGCCGACCGCGACTCCACCGATGCAGCGCATCGCCGGAGTGATCCAGTTTCGCTCGAACGAGAGCTTGAGCAGATAGCCCGCCGCGACCAGCAGCGCGGTGACCCCGATGGCCAGAAACACCCGCTGCCCGATCCACTGCTCCGAGGTGAGCCCCGGCCGGTGGGAAGGTGGCCCTGGCCGGACAATGGGCGACGGCCCTGGCGGGACGGACGCCGGACGCACGGGAGGCGGGGGCGGGGCGGGCCGGGCTGCCGGCGGGAGATCGGGCGTCCGTGCTTCCGGCGCCGCGGGCTCCTGACCTCGGGCGGCCGGGGCGGACGGAGCCGTGGAGGCGAGCCGCCGTACCAGGGACTCCAGCACCGCCACCCGCTGCTCAAGCCGGTCGATTCGATCGTCGCTGGTCATGAGACGGTCGCTCCTCTTTCCTCGGCGGGTTCGGCGGGTTCGACGGGTTTCGGCAAGTTTCACCACGGAGACACGGAGGACACGGAGAACCGCCACGGAGAAAACCAACAAAGCTGTCTGTTGTCTCCGTGCCCCCTCCGTGTCCTCCGTGTCTCCGTGGTGAACTGCCGCATCTTACCCGGGTTGCGAAACGCCGGAAGCGGTGAACCAGGTGAACCGGTAGATCTGAGCGCCATCAGTCGCGGGGCGGGGGAAGCCGGACCGCCATGAGCCCGACCAGGCCCACGTACCCGCCCGCCACGTAGAACGGCCACCCGTGCCCCAGCCGCTGGAACAGCGACGTGGCGAGCAGGGGGGCCGCCACCCGGCTGATCCCGGCGAACGTCTGCGCCACCCCCATCGTCGTTCCCAGCTCCCGCGGATCGGAATAGCGGGACATGAGCGACGTGGTCGCCGGAAAAAGCAGGGCGGCGCCGATCGGCACCAGCGGAATGACCGCCGCGAGGCCCCACAGCGAGCGGGGCTGGGGATAGAGAATCAGGCCGAGCACGAACAGCACCGTACCGATCCGCATCGCCGCCGCCTCACCCACCCGGTCCACGATGGGGCCGAGCAGCAGGCTGCGCATCACGAAGGAGAGGATGCCGACATAGAGAAATACATAGCCGATGGTGGTCTCGTCGAGGCCGAACTCCGCGCCGAGGTACAGGGCGATCACCGACGTCATGGAGGAAAAGGCCAGCATCCCCACCGCATAGATCCAGAGGAATCGGGCGATCGGCTCCGTCGGGTGGCGCACCGCCATCCAGGCGGGGTGCCAGAGCGGGCGTGGGGCTCGGGGACCGTCCCGGTGGACCCGGCGAGACTCGGGCAGCCAGCGCCAGGCGAACCCGACGTTGATGAGACAGAGCGCGGCGGCCACCAGGCCCGGCGCGGTCCGTCCGAAATGAGCCGAAAACGAGCCGATCACCGGACCCACCATGACACCGGCGGCCGTGGCCGCGGAGAGCCAGCCGAGGGCGCGTGCCCGATCGTTGGGCTCCATCGTATCCGCCACGTAGGCCTGCGCCACGCCGGTGGTGCCGCCGCCCGCCCCCTGGACGACGCGCGAGGCGAACAGCAGCCACACCGAATCGGCAAAGCCGAACACCACGTACGCCGCGGCCGACGCCGACAAGCCGATCAACAGCGCCGGCCGGCGTCCGTAGCGGTCCGACACCCGCCCCCAGACCGGCGCCGCGACAAGCTGCGCGATGGAGAAGGAGGCGATGAGCTGCCCCACCGTCTCCGGCGTGGCGTGCAGCCTGAGCGCGTAGAAGGGCAGCAGCGGAAGGACGATCATGAACCCGATCATGTCCACGAAGTTCACGGCGATCAGGACCGCCAGCCGCCGGAACTTGGCTCGGGTGCCATTGGCGGGCGCCGTCATCCTCCGCCCCCACGCTCCGCCCCCACGGCGAACACAGCGGCGCTGACCAGCATCAGCACCACGCCGTACGCCGCCGCCACGCCGACGTCCGATTGGCGGAGGCTGGAGAGGATCTCCATCGAGATCGGTCGGGTGTCGTAGGTGTACAGCATGACGGACGTCACGAAGTCTCCGAAGGCGGTGACGAACGCGAGGCTGGCCCCCGCGAGCACGGCAGGCCGGAGCAACGGCAGGGTGACCCGACGCAGCGTGCGCCAGCGGCCGGCGCCCAGCGTGGCCGCGGCTTCGTCGAGCGATGGATCCAGCGCACGCACACCGGCGAGGATGGCTCGGCTGGTGATCGGTAAGTTCCGTACGAGATAGGCCAGCGGGAGGATCCAGATGGTACCGACCAGGATGAATCGGCCCGCCCAGGGAGCCCGGACGCTGAACGCCGTCGCGATCGCGATGGCGAAGACGGTCCCCGGCACCGCCCAGGGCAGCGCCAGCAGTCCCTCGACCAGGCGGGCGCCGCGCACCCGTCGCCCGACGCCCAGCAGGCTCGCCAGGAGCGCGATCCCCACCGCCGCGGCTGTCGCGGCGCTGGCCAGCCAGAGGCTGTTGAGGAGCGGCCGGCTCCGCACCGGATCGGTCACCAGCGCCAGGTAGTTCCGGAGGGTATATGCCGGCGGAAGCGGCTCCGTCGTCCAGGTACCCAGCGGAACGAAGGAGACCAGCAGCAGGGTGAGATGAGGCAGGAGCAGAAACGCCGCCAGTCCCCAGGCCACCACCGCGAGGAGGAGGCGCATGCCCGGCCGGCGCACCGGCACCCGGGTGGGCCCGCTCCCCTTGCGTCCCCCCGAAGCCTCGGGTGCCCGGCCGCCGCGCAGCAACCAGAGCGCGAGCAAGGCCACCAGGGTGAGCGAGATCGTCTCCACCATCGCCAGCTCGTTCTCGCCGTTCAGGCGGGTGGCCACGATCTGCGTGGTCATCACCCGGAACCCGCCGCCGAAGATGTACGGCGCGCTGAACGAGGCGAGCGACGTCATGAACGTCAACAGCGCCGCGCCACCCAGGGCCGGGTAGAGATGCGGCAGCACGACCTGGCGCAGCCGGCGCCAGCGGCCCGCCCCCAGGCTGGAGGCGGCCTCCAGGAGCGAGGCGTCGAGCGAGCCCAGCGCGGCGCGGGTGAAGAGATAGAAGTAGACGTACATCGAATAGGCGTGGACCAGGAGGATTGCGCCGGCGCCCTGCAGCCGCCAGGGCGGCTCCTCCAGGCCAAGCAGGCGTTGCACCAGCAGCGAGACGAAGCCGCTCTCGCCATACAGGAAGAGAAACGCCAACACGCCGACCAGCGGCGGCAGCACGGCCGGCAGCGCCACCAGTCCGCTCAGCACTCGCCCGCCGGGGAGATCGTATCGCCCGAAGAGCAGCGCGAGCGGAATTCCGACCACGGCCGCCAGCACCACGCTGACGAGAGAGATCCAGAGACTCCCCCAGAGCGCGCGCCACTCGGTCGGCCGGTGGAGGAAGAGTCGGACGAATTCGAGGGTCCACCCTCGGGGGCCATGGAGCCCCTCCACCAGCACCAGCAGCAGCGGATAGACCACCAGCCAGAGCAAGAGGACGAGGATGCCGGCACCGACGATCTGGCGGCGCTGCTCGCCCCTCATCTCTCTTCCACCGGAAAGAGGTGGATGCCCCCGCCCTCCCGGCGGCTTGGCATGATGCCGACCCGTGCGCCCGGCACCACCGCATGCGGTGGTGCCGCCACCTCCAGCCCGGCACCCTGGTCGGTCACGGCTCGAAAGAGGGCGGAGGGTCCGACGAAGCGGCGACCCGTGATGGTGGCCGGGACGGCCCCGGCGCCCGGCGGTGTGAGCCGGAGCGCCTCCGGCCGTACCAGCATCATCGCGGGGCCGGGGGGAATCGCGGGGCGCCCGGGCCCGGCGTCTATCTCCCACTCGGCGCCGCCGATGGCGATCCGCACACCCCGCGGGGCCGGACCGACCACGGTCACCTCGAGCCTGCTGGAGCGGCCGATGAAGCCGCCGACAAACGCGTTCGCCGGCGCGGTGTAGAGCTCGTCGGGTGTTCCGAGCTGCTCCAGCCGGCCATCTCGGAGCACGGCGACCCGGTCGCCCAGCTCGAAGGCCTCGTCCTGCTCGTGGGTCACCAGCACCGTCGTGATGCCGACCCGGTGGATCAGCTCGCGGATCTCATGCCGGGTCCGCTCCCGGAGGGTGGGATCGAGGTTGGAAAGCGGCTCGTCCAGCAGCAGCACCCGGGGCTCCGGCGCGAGCGCACGGGCCAGCGCGACACGCTGCTGCTGTCCGCCGGAGAGCTGGCCGATGTGCCGCCGCTCGTACCCCGCCAGATCCACCAGATCCAGCGCCCGCGCCGCCCGTTGGGTCAGCTCGTGCCCCCGCAGGCCGAGCGACTCGAGACCGAAGGCGACGTTTTCGCCCACATCCAGATGGGGAAACAGGGCGTAGTGCTGGAACACCATGCCGAAGCGGCGCGCGACGGGCTCCACCCGGGTCACGTCCTCCCCGTCCACCAGCACGCGTCCGGCGTCCGGCGTCTCGAACCCGGCGAGGAGGCGGAGCGTGGTGGTCTTGCCGCTGCCGCTCGGGCCCAGCAGCGCGACCATCTCGCCCCGGGCGAGCGAGAGCGAGAGCCGGTCGACGGCGAGCACGCCGTCGAACCGCTTCACCAGAGCTTCCAGCCGGAGAAAGCCGGTCACCGGGCCGACTCCCGCCCGGTCCCCCGCACATGGCGGTCCCAGTAGCTCATCCACGCCGCCCCATTCTCGGCGAGCAGCCCCCAGTCCATGTCGGCTACCAGCATCTCGCTGTCCACCTCGGCCACCCAGGCGGGGACCCGCTCCGCG
Organism: Gemmatimonadales bacterium; assembly: GCA_038253515.1. GTDB lineage: Bacteria > Gemmatimonadota > Gemmatimonadetes > Gemmatimonadales > GWC2-71-9 > CAVVWJ01. The sequence continues at coordinate 10,446 of JBBSHB010000103.1, forward strand.
GGCAGATCCCGCCTGGCCGGCAGGCGGAACACGGCGGTGGCGGCGAGGAGCTCGCCCCGCTCACTGCCGACGAAATCGATGAAGGCGCGCGCCGCCTCGGGGTGACGACTGCCGCGCACCAGGCCGACGGCGTCGTCGATCACGACGGTGCCGCTCCGGGGA
>JBBSHB010000104.1:0-10405 GCA_038253515.1 Gemmatimonadales bacterium
TAGCGCCCGCCGGTACGGCGGAGCGCGTGCACCAGCGTGGTGAGGATCCGCGCGCCGCGGGCGCCAAGCGGGGCGACTCCGGGCGCCAGAAGGTCGCGTTGACGGACCTCCGCTGGCCCGCTAAGTTGCCGCCTCGCAAGGGGACAGGTGGCCGAGCGGTTGAAGGCGCACGCCTGGAAAGCGTGTAAACGTCAAAAGCGTTTCGAGGGTTCGAATCCCTCCCTGTCCGTGTCCCCTCGTCCCTGCCTGCCACTCCAGCCCAACCCCGTGCCACCCCACCACAGCCCGTGGCTCATCGAGGAGTTACCTTAGTGCAGGGGCCTAATCCGCTCCTCAGTCCCGGGTGGTGGACCTGCAAGCGGGTTCGGATCGGGCGGCCGGTCCGGTCTCCTCCCCCTCCTGACTACCATGCGAATGTGTCAGCTCCAACCGCTGACTAGGAGATGACGGCTGTGGGCATCTACGACTCGGCACGTACCCGGATCGCTCCCGTATTCGGTCGTTTACAGTGCCTGGACCCCTCGGGTCGGCTTTGGCTTCAGGGAATGTTGGAGCTGGGAAACAGCCGGAAGCTCCCCAGACCGGAGGCAGGTACCGCGGGCTTGCGAGTAGCCAAGTGGTGGCCCAGGCAGGCGAGGCTCGCGGCCGCTCCGGGACTCCTTCGATGGCTTCTGGAGAACGCGGAGAAGCCGCAGAACGCCGCCGCATGGGGGCGCCACCCGGAGGTCAAGGAGAATCGGCGGCGAGTCGTGGACCGGGATGCGGCAACGCTGGCCGAGGCACTCAGGCGTCTCGAAGAGCGGCGTCGCTCAGGCCGTGCCTGGTACGTGCTGGAGGGACCGACCCAGCCGGATGTGTATCTGGATACCGAAGAGATCGTGGTCGTGATCGAGGGCAAGCGCAGCGAGCCCGGGCCAACCACCTCGACGGCCTGGATGCCGGTGCGGCATCAGATGCTTCGACAACTCGACGCGGCGTGGGAAATCCGGCAAGGCCGACGGATCTACGGGCTGTTCGTTGTAGAGGCGGAAGAAGGAACCGGGTCGGCCGCACCGTCTGTATGGCGCGAGGTGGCCGATGTGACGATCTCCGAGGAGGTCCTCCGGGGCAGTCTCCCGCATCGCACGCCCGAGGAACGATCTCAGATCGCCGGTGCCTTGCTCGGGGTGACTACCTGGCAGGCCGTGTGCGAGGAATTTCAGATTCCATCTCAGGTGCTGATTCCGGAGGTCTTCGATGACAGGCCCGAGCCGCGCGCCACACGCAGGCAATCGGGGAGCGCGCCGCAGCCCTCGAGCCTGCCGCCTGAGCTGGAGACGGCTGGCTCATCGCGGACGACGGGGGAGCAATGAGCCTAGGTGGCCAGCCGAGTCCCGGAGCGCCCGAGCCTCCCCAGTAGACAAACCTTCCCCGCTCCCTAGACTGCGGCGTATGATCCGGCTTCCCCGGCGCCTCGCCGCACTTCTCTTCGCGTTCGTCGGCGGGGGCTTCGGGCTGCCGGACCTCGATGCGCTGCTCTACCACTCCGCCGGGCGGGGAGCACCGGCCGAGGTCCCCCACTTCGATCTTCCCGGCGGGTGCGGCGCGCACGCCGAGCACTGCGTCCTTGCCGTCGCGGCCTCGCTGCGGCAGCTCGGGAGCAGGCTCGTCACCCCGGTCCGGGTCACCCAGACCGCCGCCATCCGGCCACTCCTCATTCCGGTGGTGGCCCCGCGCTCCGCCGACCGCAGCTTCCCTCACCCCTCGCGCGCACCTCCCTTCGCGGCAACCTGACCGGGTCTTCGACCCGACTCGCCATTCCGCGGACTACACCAACGGCCAGAACACCAGCACCGATGAGCCGCTTCCCTCGATTCCGCCGTTTCGGGCGACCTACACCGTGCGCCTGGAGGGGAATCGAACCGGTTGGCTGGAGAGCCCCTACTTCTCCGTCGGTGGCGAATCGGATTCGCGCCAGAGGCGGCTCGATCCGAGCGAAGCGGAGTTCTTCGCCGAGAGCGGCTACGTGTCCGAGGGATACAGCCTCCTCAATGTCGGCGCCGGGGTCACCATTCCGACCGGCCGCGAGGGGCTCCGGGTGGATCTCACGCTGCGGAACGCGCTGGACAGGAATTACACTAACTTCCTGAGCCGCTACAAAACCTACGCGCTCGATCCTGGCCGCAACCTCACTCTGCGGTTGAGCACGGATTTCTGAGACCAGAACGATGGCGCCCCCAGCCTCATGACCAGCTGGCTGCATTCTCTCGACCCCGTCGCCTTTCGGATTCCGCTTCCAGGCTTGCCGCCGCTCGAGGTGCGCTGGTACGGCCTCGCGTATCTAGCGGGATTCTATCTCGCCTTCCTCGTGCTCCGTCGGTTGACCGCCGATCCGGCGCGCAATTGCGCGGCGGCCGATGGGGAGAATCGTTTCGACCCAGCCGACTTCATCTCCACCGCCGCGTTGGGCGTGGTGATCGGCGGCCGCCTGGGCTATGCGCTGCTCTACGATCCACACCTGTTGATCGGCTTCTCGGCCCGGTTTCCCTTCTGGGAGCTGCTCGCGATCTGGCACGGCGGGATGGCGAGTCACGGGGGCATGGTCGGCGTCGTCGTTGCCACGCTGCTGTATGCCCGGCGTCGCGGACTCTCGGCCCGCTGCCTGTTCGATCTCGCCGCGGTCGCGACCCCGCCCGGCCTGGGCCTCGGGCGGGTCGCCAACTTCGTCAACGGCGAGCTCTACGGCCGGACGGCGCCTTCCTGGCTCCCCTGGGCGGTGCGCTTTCCCCAGGAGATCGCCGGCGCCGACCCAGCACGGATCGCCGCGATTCGGGCCGATCCGGCCGCCGCGGCGCTGCTGACGCCTCGGCACCCGTCGCAGCTCTACGAGGCGTTGCTGGAAGGGCTGGTACTGTTCCTCATTCTCCGGTGGCTCGCTCTGCGTGAGCACGCCCGGGGCATGATCGGCGCCTGGTTCCTGATCCTCTACGCGATCTTCCGATTCCTGGTCGAGTTCACCCGCGAGCCCGACGCGGGCGTTGGGCTGCAGTGGCTGGCTCTGAGTCGAGGGCAATGGCTGAGTCTGGCGATGCTCGCTGGGGGAATCGTGCTGGCGCACCGTTGGAAGGCCGCAGCGGCATGACCGCGGTGTCGCGAGTTGCGCCGCCCGACAGCCGACAGTAGCTTCCCGCCCCGATGCCCTCCCGTACTCCTCTCCTGGACGACCGCGCGCTCGGCCGGACCTTGGTGCGCATGGCTACTGAGATCGTCGAGCGCTGCCGCGGCACCGAGGACCTCGTGCTGGTGGGGATCCAGCGGCGCGGCGTGGAGCTCGCCGACCGGCTCAAGCGACTCATCGATCAGGCCGAGGGCTCCGCGGTCCCCTCTGGAATGCTCGACATCACCCTCTATCGCGACGATCTCCAGACCGTCGGCCCCCGGCCGGTGGTCGGCGAGACGCGACTCCCCGACCTGGACGGCAAGACGGTGGTCATCGTGGACGACGTGCTCTACACCGGGCGCACGGTGCGGGCCGCCCTCGACGAGTGCGCCGACTTCGGGCGGCCTCGCCGCATCCTCCTCTGCGTTCTCATCGATCGTGGCGGCCGGGAGCTGCCGATCCAGGCGGACATCGTGGGCACCACTGTGAGCGCCGCTCCCGGCGACCGGGTCGATGTCTTCGTCTCCGAGCTCGACGGCCGCGATGCGGTCGAGCTGGCGCGGGACAGCTGAGGTGGCCGCCGGGCCGAGCCTGGGCAAGGACCTGGTGGGGCTCGAGCCGCTGGGCGCCGCGCAGATCCAGCTCATCCTCGACACCGCGGAGCCGTTCAAGGCGGTCAGCGAGCGGCCGATCAAGAAAGTGCCGGCCCTCCGCGGCAAGACCATCGTCAATCTCTTCTTCGAGGCCTCCACCCGGACCCGGATCTCCTTCGAGTTCGCGGAGAAGCGGCTGAGCGCCGACACGGTGAACGTGGCCGCGGTCGGCAGCTCGGTGAGCAAGGGGGAGACCCTGGTGGACACCGCGCGCAACCTCGAGGCGATGCGGATCGACATGGTGGTGATCCGCCACGGCGCCTCGGGGGCGGCCCAGTTCCTCGGGCAGCGGATCCGCTCCAACGTCATCAATGCGGGCGACGGCAAGCACGAACACCCGACCCAGGGACTGCTCGACATGCTGACCCTGCGCGACCGCTTCAAGCGTCTCGCCGGCCTCAAGGTCGCCATCTGCGGCGACATCCTGCACAGCCGGGTGGCCCGCAGCAACATCTGGGGTCTCACCAAGCTGGGCGCCGAGGTCGGCGTCTGCGGGCCCGCGACGCTCCTCCCCCGCAACGTCCACGAGCTCGGCGTCACCATCCTGCCGCGGATCGAGGACGCGATCCAGTGGGCCGACGCGCTCAACGTCCTGCGGCTCCAGCTGGAGCGGATGCAGGGCGGGTTCCTTCCCTCGCTCCGGGAATACAACCGGGTGTTCGGGGTCACCACCGAGCGGCTGGCCAAGGCCCCCAAGGACCTGCTGATCCTTCATCCCGGTCCGATGAATCGCGGCGTCGAGATCGACAGTGACGTGGCCGACGGACCCCACAGCGTGATCCTCCCCCAGGTGACCAACGGCGTCGCCGTCCGCATGGCCGTGCTCTACCTGCTGGCCGGCGGCTCGCCCGATTGGGCCAGCCAGGCCGGCGGAGGGGGCGCGGACTGATGCCGCGGCCGATCCTGATTCGCGGCGGCCGGATCATCGATCCTGCGGGCGGCGTCGACCGCGCGGCCGACCTGCTGCTGCAGGACGGCAAGGTCGAGGCGATCGACCAGAACCTCGGCTGCCCCGACGGCGCCGTCGTGATCGAGGCCGCCGGGAAGGTGGTCTCGCCCGGGCTGATCGATCTGCACGTCCACCTGCGGGAGCCGGGGCAGGAGGATGTGGAGACCGTGGCCACCGGCGCGATGGCCGCCGCGGCCGGCGGCTTCTCCGCGGTCTGCGCCATGCCGAACACCGATCCGGTGACCGACAATCAGGCGGCCGTGGGCTTCATCGTGAGCCAGGCGCAGCGGGCGGAAAAGGCCCGGGTCTATCCCATCGGCGCGATCTCGCTGGGGCAGCAGGGGCTGCAGCTCGCCGAGTTCGGGGAGCTGGTCGGGGCCGGCGCGGTGGCCGTCAGTGACGACGGCAAGCCGGTGGTCTCCAGCCACCTCATGCGGACCGCCCTGGAGTATGCCCGTACCTTCGGCATTCCGGTGGCGGACCACTGCGAGGATCCGACCCTCGCCGCCGGCGGCGTCATGCACGAGGGGCTGATCTCCACCCGGCTGGGTCTCAAGGGCATGCCGTCCGCGGCGGAGGAGATTATGGTTTCGCGGGACATCCTCCTGGCCGAGCTGACCGGCGGTCATGTCCACCTCTGCCACATGTCGACCCGGGGCTCGGTGGAGCTGATCCGCCGCGCCAAGGAGCGGGGAATCCGGGTGACCGCCGAGGCGTGTCCCCATCACTTCACGTTGACCCACGAGGCGTGCGAGGACTACAACACCAACGCCAAGATGAACCCGCCGCTCCGGGAGCCGGAGGACCGCGAGGCGATCCGCCAGGGGCTTCGCGACGGCACCATCGACGTGATCTGCACCGACCACGCGCCGCACCACTACGACGCCAAGGAGCGCGAGTTCGACGACGCGCCCAACGGGATCATCGGCCTGGAGACCGCGCTGGGGCTCGCGATCACCGAGCTGGTCGGGACCGGGCTGATCGACCTGCCCACGCTGATCCGGCGGATGAGCGCCTCGCCGGCGCGTATCTTCAACCTGCCGGGCGGCTCCCTGGCGCGGGGCGCGACGGCCGATGTCGTGGTCCTGGACCCGACGGCGGAATGGGTGGTCGAGCCCGCGACCTTCTTCTCCAAGAGCCGGAACACGCCCTTCACCGGGCGGCGTCTCCGGGGACGGGCGGACGTGACCATCGTGCGCGGGCAGGTCGTCTATCAGCGCGCGGGCTGACCGCCCCGCACCTGTCCCCAGGGCGCGACCGAATTAGATTTGCATCAGATCGATGACCTCGAGCGGCTGAGAGGAATGCCCCCCATGGCCAAACCGACCTCGGAAACCGATTCCATCATCGAAGCCCTGCTCCAGCAGCGGGCCCAGTACGAGCAGTGGCTGGCCCGGCTCGATGCCGCCGCGGACAAGGCGCCTCCCGCCGTCCGGCAGAAGGTGCGCGCGGACTACGAGTCCCGCCTGCGCGGCGTGATCGACCAGCTGCGGGGCCATAGCGCCACGATCGCCGGGGAGCTCCAGCGGCACCAGTCGCACCAGTCGGAGCTCGACCGGGAACGGCGTCAGGCGGACGACGAATTGGCCGAGGCCGAGGTGCGGCATACCGTCGGCGAGTACGCCGAGGACGACTGGCGCCGGATCGCGGACGACAGCCAGAACCGGCTCGACCGGTTGCGCAGCGAGTTGCGGATCGTGGGGGACGAGATCGCCCGGCTGGCCGAAGTTCAGGCCCTGATCACGATCACCCCTCCGCGGACGGTCGAGGTCGCCCGCCCGGTCGAGACCCCGGCTGCCCCGCCGCCGCCGGAGCCGGTGGTCGAGCGGGCCCCGCAGCCGCCACCGGCTCCCGAGCCGGAGCCGGTCCCCGAGCCGTCGGCCGCCTCGGTTCGTCCGGACCCCCGGTCCGCACCAAGGCCGCCGCGCCCGCGGGAGCCCGAGCCGGCCCCGCCGAGCGACGAGCTCGCGTTTCTCAAGTCGGTGTCCGACGAGGAGCGGCAACCGGCACCTGCGCCGCGCCGGCCGAGCAGTCCCGGCGGGGGGAGCACGGCCCAATCGGCGGGCCGGGCCTCCGAATCGGGCTCGGCGGCGGTGCACCCGTCCGCTCCGGGAAAGGCGGGCGCGGCCGGCGTGGCCAAGACGCTCAAGTGCGGCGAGTGCGGCACGCTCAACCGCCCCACGGAGTGGTACTGTGAGCGCTGCGGAGCCGAGCTGGCGGGCATCTGAGCGTCGCCGTCAACCACGCGAAAAGGGGCCCGACCATCAGGTCGGGCCCCTTTCGACGGATGCCACCGAGCCGACTACTTGCCCCTGGCCACCAGCTTGGCCAGGCGACTCTTGTGACGGGCCGCGGCATTGGGATGAATCAGCCGCTTCCGGCCCGCCCGGTCGATCAGCCGGACGGCCTCGGCATAAGCCGTCTTGGCTTCGTCCCCGGCCGTGCTGCGCACCTTCTTGATGGCCGAACGGAGCTTGCTCCGGTGGGTGCGGTTGAGCTTCGTGTGGGTCTTCCCTTGACGCATGCGCTTCTTGGCGGACTTGATTCGGGGCACGACGACCTCGGCTGAACGGAGAAGGCGATCCGGCGATGGCTCCGGAATTGAGCCGCGTAAGTTAGGCACCAACCCGTGCAAGGTCAAGCGGGACGCCGCTTTGACTTGGTTCAAGTGGTGATGTAACCTTCTGCCCTCCCGACCGACAGGACCGCACCCCTGGAATCCCAGTTGAGCGACTTCATCCTCGCGCTCCCGATGCTGGTCTTCGCGATGGTGGCGCACGAGTATGCCCACGCGGTCACCGCGCTGCACCAGGGGGACGACACGGCGTACTCGCTCGGGCGGGTGACGCTCAATCCGTTGCCCCATATCGATCCGGTGATGAGCATCGTGATGCCGACCGCGCTCTGGTTCCTCTCCGGCGGGCGTTTCACCTTCGGGGGCGCCAAGCCGGTGCCGGTGAACTCCCGGAAGTTCCGCAACTTTCGCCGGGGCGACATCATCGTCTCCGCGGCGGGGGTGACGACCAACCTCTTCCTGTCGCTGGTGTTCTCGGTCCTGTTCGTGCTCGTCGGTCTAGTTGCCCGCAGCTTCCCGGGCGCCACGGCCGCGTTCGACACGACGCAACGGATGATGGTCTACGGCATCTGGCTCAATCTCATCCTCTGCTTCTTCAACCTGATTCCCATCCCGCCGCTGGACGGCTCGCACCTGCTCTATCACGCGCTGCCGGCACGCGCGGGGGCCTGGTACCGCGGGCTCAACCGCTTCGGCTACCTGCCGCTCTTCGCGCTGATGTTTCTCTTTCGCCCCCTCATGGGCATCCTGCTCACGCCGGCGTTCAAGATGATGAACTTTCTGGGGGGGCTGATCGCTCCGTACCAGGTCGGCCCGGGAGCGAACATCTTTTCATGACCGCCTCCGAGGCCCCCACCACCGCGCTTGGCGCCGGCCCCGGCTTTGTCGTCCAACTCGATGCCTTCTCCGGCCCGCTCGATCTGCTCCTGCACCTCTTGCGGGAGGAGCAGATCGAGATCGCCGAGATCCCGATCGCCCGGATCGCCGACCAGTTCCTCCTGGCCATCCAGGATCTCGGTCTCAACCAGGCGGCCGATTACCTGGACATGGCGAGCCGCCTGGTCCGGCTCAAGGTGCAGATGCTGCTCCCCCGCCACTCGGAGGAGGACGGCTGGGGGGACCCGCGTGCGGAGCTGGTGCGCCGGCTGCTCGAGTATCAGCAGATCCGGGAGATCGCCGTGTGGCTGGGCCGGGCGGCGGAGCGGCGGTCGGAACAGTTCGTCCGGGGCTTCCTGCCCCCGGCACCGGTGCTCCCGCCCGTGCCGCTGACGCTCGACCTGCTGGAGATGCTCCAGGCGGTGGAGCGGGTCGTCACGGCGATTCCGTCTCCGGTGCTGCACCGGGTGGTCGCCCGGCCGCTCGACGTCGAGTCGGCGACTCGGCGGATCGAGCAGCTCCTGGAGGAGCGCCAGGAGATCGGTTGGCTCGAGGCGTTGGGCCCCCGGCCGACCATTGTCGAGGTACTCTCCACCCTGTTGGCGCTGCTGGAGCTCGCCAAGCGGGGGATTCTTCGTCTCGTCCAACCGGCCGCCTTCGCGCCGATGGTGATCGCCCGTGACTCCGCTCGCTCAGCTGCTTGAGGCGGCGCTCTTCAGCGCCTGCCGCCCGCTCACCATCGAAGAGCTCACCACCCTGGAGCAGGATGCCACGCTGGCCGATGTGCGGATGGCCCTGGAGCAGGTCCGGGAGCATTACGACTTCGAGCAGCACGGCGTGGAGCTGCTGGAGATGGCGGGCGGGTACCAGATCCTCACCCGGCCGATCCACGCCGCGGCCATCGAGCGGGCCCACTTCTCGGTCCGGACGCCCAAGCTGAGCGCGGCGGCGCTGGAGACGCTGGCGGTCATCGCGTACCGCCAACCGGTAGGCCGGATGGAGATCGAAGAGATCCGCGGGGTATCGGCCGGCGGGGTGCTGCGGCTGCTGCAGGAGCGGGGGCTGATCGAGGTGGTGGGGCGGGGCGAGGCGCTGGGCCGCCCGCTCCTCTACGGCACCGCGTCGATGTTCCTGGAGCTGCTCGGGCTGCGGGACCTGGCCGATCTGCCGCGGGCCGAGGAGCTCACCATCGCACTGCGGCCACACCATCCCGAGCCCGAGGCGGCGGACGACGCGGCCGCCTACGTCGAGGCCGAATCGTGAGCGAGATGCGGCTCCAGCGGGCGCTGGCCCGGGCGGGAGTCGCCTCGCGCCGCGCCGCGGAGCTGCTCATCACCGACGGCAAAGTGCGGGTGGATGGCAAGGTGGCCGAGCTGGGGAGCAAGGTCGACCCCCAGCGCCAGCGGATCACCGTCGCCGGCCGCGCCGTCAAGCTGCAGGCACGGCGCTGGCTGGCGTTCCACAAGCCGCTCGGCGTGGTGACGACGGCCAGCGACGAGGAGGGCCGCCGGACGGTGTTCGACTTCATTCCCGACACCACGGGACTCACCTACGTCGGCCGGCTGGACGTGACCACGACCGGGCTCCTCCTGCTCACCACCGACGGCGAAGCGGTGCACCGCCTGACCCATCCCCGTTACCACATCCCCCGGCGCTACACCGCGCTGGTGCACGGTCGGCCGACCGGCGAGATCGGCCAGGCGGTGCGGGAGAAGATCGTGGTCGACGGGCGCCCCGTGGTGCCGCTCGAGGTCCGGGTGCGCCCCGGCACCGAGGGGCGCAGCATCCTCGACGTCGCCCTGCAGGAAGGCCGCAACCGGATCGTCCGGCGGTGGTGCGAGGCGATGGGCCTCAAGGTCGAGCGCCTCGCGCGGCTCTCCTTCGGCCCGGTGCGCCTGGGCGATCTGGCGCCGGGGCGCTATCGCCCGCTCACCCCGAGGGAAGAGGCGGCGCTCTACAAGGCGATCCGGATGAAGCCGGACGAGGGGTGAAACCGAGGGGCGGCGGCGGGCGTCCAGGATAGGGGCCGGCACCGTCATCCCGAGAGAGCGCATCGCCGCATTGTCATCACCAGGGAGCGACGCACCGTCATCCCGAGCGGCGTTGGCCTCCCGAGCCGGGCGCGGGCTGCTGTGCTCCGCCAAGGCCCTCCGCGCCGCCGGGGCGGGGGGACCGGGGCAGCTCCCGCCCGCCGGGGGGGGTGGCCGCCGGGA
>JBBSHB010000105.1:0-10394 GCA_038253515.1 Gemmatimonadales bacterium
CCGCGAGAAAGGGCCGGAGCCAGCGGGCGAACTCGGCCTGCCAGCCCGGCGAACCAGAACGGGACATGGAGCCTCCACGATGGCTCGGCCCCACAATGTGACCTGGTCCCGCTGCCGTCAACCTGGCAGAGTAGTGCTAGTCACCCCTACGGGCGGGTGACCTGCTGACGGGGGCGGTTCGGTCCTAAATGCGACAGGCCGGGCCGTTTCCCGAAGCAGCAGGGCTTAAATCTAACTACTGGTCCGAGGACCGGAAAGAGGGCGTGTGCCATGGCTGACCAGCCGGTGGATTTGGCGACTTACCTGATGGAGCTAGAAGCAGATCGCGCGAAGTTGGACGTACTGATCGCCGGCATCCGTGGCCGGCTTGGGCTCGGAGCCGAGAACGGCAACGCCCCCTCGCCCTCGCCTGCGATGCCGCAGCGTGATTCGGGCGTTCCCGGCCGCGTGCGCCCGGACGAGTTTTTCCGCATGTCCATTCCGGAGAGCATTCGGCGCTACCTGGAAATCATGAAGGCCCCCCAGGCCCCCACCGCCATCGTGTCCGCCCTGAAAGCTGGCGGCGTGCTCTCCGAGTCCAAGAATTTCTACACAACCGTCTGGACGGCCATTAAGCGCGGGAAGGCTTCCGGCGAGCTGGTGAACACTAAGACCGGGTGGGCGCTCTCGGAGTGGTATCCGAACAGACCGAAGGCCCCGGACGACGACAGCGGCGCCAGGAGCGGCAAGAAGCGCCGTAAGGGCGCTCAGAGGGCAAAGAAACCCTCCAGACAGGGGAAGAGCGCAAAGAAGCGTGAGAAGCCCGCAGCGGGTCAGGACGCGCAGGCTACGGCCCAACCGTCGGGTGGCGAGGGGAAGCGGACTAATTACAACACGTTCATGTCTCAGGAAATGAAGGCGGGAAAAACCATGAAGCAGGCCGCCGAGGCATGGCGCAAACAGAAGGGGGCGGCTTAGTGCGTCTTCCTATGCTTTTTCCACCGGGCCGCCGCGCCTTGTCTGGCGATCTCGGATTTGCGTCGTTTGCTGAGGCGCTTCGCCCGCTCCTTTCCGCCCTTGCTGCCTCCGAGCTTCCCGAGAGCGACCGCATAGGGGTTCTTCTCGTGCGCGGGAGCCATCGGCGGTTCTGCGACCGTCTCCGCCTCATCCCGGGTCACTAACTGGACGATGCGGAAGGCGGCGACGTTAGGATCTTCCGGTTGGCGGCGCTTGCTTGGGCGTTTAGGCATGCTGTGAACGTACTGGGAACGCCCCAAACTCGCAACGTTCCGAATTGAGTCCACCATGAGCTACTTCTGGCGAGGCGCAGAAAATCGGTACATCGGATACCGTGTCGCCAGTTACGAGGACTTGGTGGAGTCTGTCCGCTCGAAGTATCCCAGGATCGACGCCACTCCCATAGATGCGAAAGCAATAGAGGCATGGAGCCTCCAGTGGCGAACCACGCTCACCGACCCAACGGGGAGAGGCGGGTGGAATTGGCGCCAATGGCGGGCGAAAAAGACATTCGAGCACTACACGAGGTATGAACTGGCCCTTTGGTCTGGCGGCATTCTCTGCGGTCTGGCCATCGGCTCCGTATCGGCCGGACGGAACGCCGTACATGTGCATCTCATCGAAGGTCACCCCGATCCGGGGCACCCCCTGAAGAGGTCAGTTACGAGCCTGGTGGCGGCCAACGCCCAGGCATACTGTTTGCTCTTTGAGGGCTCCATGGTTCGGTTTCTAGATCCGAACCCCGGCCTATGGGAGCTTTTCGAGAAACTGAAGTACCTGTACGTTCCAGGCGGGGACGGCTTGCCTGATCGGTTCGAGAAGGTTATAACCCCTTATGGATCAGGTCATGCGCATCCCGAGGTGGGTTCCGTTCCTGGGGGTCGCAGCGGTCCTGCTGCGATACCTTAAGCCAACCGGCCCCAATCCGGCTGCGGCGCGCCGTAAGCTGGTAAAGAGCCCGGGTTACGCCGGAGTGCAGGAGATGTATCACGCAGCCTGTGAGGAAGCCGACCCAGGCACGCCCTATATTAGCCGCATCTGCGGACCCAATAGTCAGAACACAGAGAATAACGCGCCGGAGCGAGTCCGTGGCGAGAGAACTAGTGGCTCACTAGCCTGACTCACAACGACGGCAACTAACAAGGCCACCCGCTGACGGTGGCCTTAACGTTTTCCAAATTTGTACACCTCACAGCCCTTCCCGCTAACAAGCGCAACAACTGCCATTCTCAATGTTACGCTGAAACTGACGCACTACCCAATCGGTTGGCCAGAAGCGGAGCCGATCCCCGAGCGAGAGCATGCCCGAAATCTGACCACTTCCCGTCAACCAGCCATCAACTCCATGCCCTGGGCCTTCACCCCCGATTATTCCCGAGCCTGTGCGGAGTAGGCGTGGTTGTTGCCCTCATTGGGGAGTAGCACCCTTGACGCCGCAGCCGTAGGTTACTCAAGGTGCCAAACCGAACAACGCCCGAACCCACAAGGGGTGTGCATGTTCTGGAGAACCGCTCAGACTGTCCGTGTACGAATCGAAGCGAACGTTGAGTGGAGAGTGGCTCAAGACCCTGACTCGGGCGAATGGATCGGCGTGTGTCCTGCCCTCAACCTCAATGCCGCTGGGGACACTTTCGCCGAACTGCACCAGTGTGCGGGTGAAGCTATGCACCTGCTGTTCCTCGATCTGTTCAAGGAGGGCGAGTTGGAAGCGTTCTTGAGAGAGCATGGATGGACGCCTGACATCCGCCTTCCCAAGCAGGGCAGCAACCCGAGCTTTGATACCTCCTACAACACTCGCTTGACGCGCCCGCGCGAACTGATGCCAGCCTAACGCATGAGCACTTCGATCTCACACGAGCAGGTTATTACCTGTCTGCGGGAGGCGAAGTGGAAGTACAAGGATTCCACCAAGCGGGTCGAGATTTACGGTAAGACTGGCTGTACGTAGCGGGTAGACGTGCCCAAGAAGGATAAGTTTACAGACCTCCAGGTGCGGATCATCCTGTCGCAGGCGAAATTTTCACGCGAAGCCATAGAACAATTTCTGCGCGATTCTGTCAGGTCTTAGCCTAGCCGCTGCTCCCACCAGTCGGCGCCCCCCTTTTTTGCCCCCCTCCCATTCTCAACGTTACGCTGAAACTGACGCACTACCCAAGATGAACTACCCAATCGGTTGGATCAATTCCCCGCGAAGATCGGCCGGGCCAGCTGGACAATCGCCTCGACCTGCTCGCTGAACCGCAGCGTCGTCGTGTCCAGCCGGACCGCGTCCTCCGCCGCCCGGAGCGGCGCCACCGGCCGGGTCGAGTCGGCCTGGTCCCGGGCCGCCAGCGCCTCCACCTCGGCTTCCAGATGGGTGGGATCCCCGCTCAACCCGCGCTGGGTCACTCGCCGTCCCGCCCGGGTCTCCGGCGTGGCCGTCAGGAAGATCTTGAGCTCGGCGTCGGGGAAGACCACGGTGCCGATGTCCCGCCCATCCACCACCACCTGCCGCCCCGCCCGCACCATCGCCCGGAGCCGAGTATTCACCCACTCGCGGATCACCGGCACGGCGGAGACCGCGGAGACGCTCGCGGTGACGTCGGGCGCCCGGATCGCGGTGTCCACCGGCTCACCCTCCAGGTACGCGACGAATCCCGCCCCGTCCGGCTGCAGCATGAGTCCCCGGTCCTCCGCCGTCCGGAGGATGGCCTCCGGGTCCAGCACGGAGAGCGGATCCGCCCCCGGCCGACCGCGCCGCGCGGCCTCCCGCAGCGCCACCAGGGTCACGCCGCGGTAGAGGGCGCCGGAGTCGAGGTGGGCGAAGCCCAGCGCCTCCGCCACGGCCCTCGCCGTGCTCGACTTTCCCGAGGCACTGGGCCCGTCGATGGCGATGACGCCCGCCTTCACACGCCCCCCCGCCGGCGGATGCCGCGCAGCGTCTCGGGGAAGTCGGGAAAGCTCACCGCCGCGCAGGCCAGGTCGTCGATCGTGATTCGGGCTCCCGGCACGGTGCCAAGCACCGCGAACGCCATCGCGAGCCGATGGTCGCCGGCGGTGCGCACGCGCCCTCGCGGCGCGCCCTGTCCCCCTTCCACGTAGAGGTCATCGCCGGAGACCTCGGCCCGCGACCCCACCGACCGGAGGTTCTCCGCGATAAGCCCCAGGCGGTCGCTTTCCTTGACTCGAAGCTCGCCCACCTGGCGGAACACCGTGGTGCCCACCGCCCGCGCCGCCAGCACGGCCAGCAGCGGAATCTCGTCGATGAGCCCGGGGATCTCCCCTGAGAGCACCTCTGTCGCGCGAAGCTCCGCCGGGCGGACCAGCAGATCGGCTACCGGCTCGCCGAATTGTTCGGTGGTCTCCGCCAGATCCACCGCGGCACCCATGCGAGCGAGCACTCCGAGGAAGCCGATCCTGGTGGGATTGACTCCGACCCCCGCCACCCGAAGCTCGCCGGCCTCCGCGAGCGCGGCCGCACCGACCAGGAACGCGGCCGATGAGGGGTCGCCGGGGACCTGGATGTCGAAGGGCCGGAGCCGCCCGGTCGGTTGGAAGAGGATCCAGCCGCCATGCTCGACCACCTGGTAGTCGAATGCGCGCAGCAGCCGCTCGGTGTGGTCGCGCGAGCGGCCGTGCGGCTCCAGCAGCTCGACCGCGACGCCGCCGGTGAGCCCCGCCAGCAGGAGGGCGCTCTTGATCTGCGCGCTCGACACCGGCATCTCGTAGCGGAGCGGCGTCAGCGGCCCACCGCGCACGGTGAGCGGCAGGCCGTCGCCGTCGTGCTCGACGAATCGCGCGCCCATCCGTCCCAGCGGCCCGGTGACCCGGCGCATCGGCCGGCGGCGGAGGGAGGCGTCCCCGGTGAGCATGGCGCTGAACCGGTGGCCGGCCAGGAGACCGAGCAGGAGGCGCGTCGTCGTCCCCGAGTTCCCGCAGTCGAGCCGTCCCGTCGGCCGGACCAGCCGGCGGCGGCCCCGGATCGCGACCACCCGGTCCGGCCGGAGGGGCGAGATCTCCGCGCCGAGCTGCCGGAGCACCCGCGCGCTGGAGCGCGCATCCAGCGAGGTGAGCGCGCCGCCGACGTGGCTGGTCCCGCCGGCCAGCGCTCCGAGCAGCAGCGCCCGGTGGGTGATGCTCTTGTCGCCCGGCACCCGCACGCTGCCCCCGACCCTCACCGCTCGAGCCCCTCCCGAAAGCGCTGGGCGGCCGCGAGGTACTGCTGAAGACCGGCGGCGTCGCCGGTGGCGATCAGGCGCCGGAGCTCGGCCAGACCGGACTCGGTCGAGGCGAGCGCATCGGCCACCGCCTCACGGTTGTGCAGCAGGATGTCGATCCACATCTCGGGTTGGCTGGCGGCCAGGCGGGTGGTGTCGCGCGCGCCGGGGCCGAAGGACACCCCGGCGAGGCCCCGGTCCGCGAGCGTCTTGGCCAGGGCGGACGCCACCGCCTGCGGCAGGTGACTGGTCCAGGCGAGCTGGCGGTCGTGGGCCCCGGGATCGATCAGCACCGGCGACGCCTCGAGCACCCGGCGCCAGAAGCTCATCACGCTTCGCGCGGCCTGGTCCCCACCCGGCGCTCCGGTCTCGCAGACGTACACCACGCATCCCCGCAGCCGGTCGGGCCGAGCGGCGGCGAAGCCGGACGCGTGGGTTCCGGCCAGGGGGTGGCCGCCGGCGAAGCGACCGCCCAGGCCCACGGCGGCGGCCCGGGCCACGATGGGCGCCTTGACGCTGCAGACGTCGGTCAGGAGGGCGGCGGGTTCAAGTTCCGAGGCCAGCCGGCCGATAAGGTCGAGTGTCGCGTTGGGTGGGACCGCCAGCACCACGAGTTCGGCGCCCCGGCTGGCGTGGATCGGGGAGTCGGCCAGGTCGGTGATGGCGGATGCTCTCAGCGCGTCGATCCCGTCGCTTCGAGAGGGCGAAAACCCCACCACTTTCGGAATGCCGGCCATGCGCGCCTGCCAGGCGAGCGATCCACCGATCGCTCCCAGACCGATGACCGCCATCGACGACGGGCGCACTGATCAGTATCCGTTGGAAGACGTCACGGGGCGCATCCACCAGCCTGGGTGAGGCGGCAGCGGCCGCCGTGAGTGCCTGAGGCAGGCCAGCATTGTAAGG
This sequence comes from Gemmatimonadales bacterium, assembly GCA_038253515.1. Taxonomy (GTDB): domain Bacteria; phylum Gemmatimonadota; class Gemmatimonadetes; order Gemmatimonadales; family GWC2-71-9; genus CAVVWJ01. Next base: position 6,099 of record JBBSHB010000105.1, read on the forward strand.
ATATGGCGATCGATTCTCAACGTAATACCCGCTCCCCGCGCTCGGCTCGCTCCGAGGCGCTTTCCGTCGGAAGAGGCTCTCCGCGCGGCTCCGCCGCGTCGGAACCGGCCGACGGCTGGCTCGGGTCCATCCTGATCGGTGGCGGCTTGCTGAGCCCGGAGCAGCTCGCTCAGGTGAAGAGCCAGGGCGGGCCGACCCTCTGGGCCGGAGTCACCGCCAGCGGTCAGGCCACCGATGGCCAGATCCTCGACCTGTTGGCTCCGCGCTGGTGAATGCCATGATCGGCGACGCCGTGCGGGAGGGCGCCAGCGATATCCACGCGGAGCCGACCGACGGGGGCGTGGTGGTGCGCTACCGGGTAGACGGGGTGCTGCGCGAGGTCGCAGGGTCGCATCCTGGTGGCCGACGACGATCCGCAGATGCGGCGACTGATCCGGAACGTGCTTCAGCGGGAGGGGTTCGAGGTCGTCGAGGCGGAAGACGGACTCGACGCGCTGGACCGGCTCGAGAAGGACACGGTCGACCTGGTCCTGCTCGACGTCGACATGCCTCGACTCGACGGGCTCGGGGTGCTGGAAGAGCTGCGCGCGCAGATGCGCACCGCCTCGCTCCCCGTCATCATGTTGACCGCACACCACGACGATACCGAGGAAAAAGCCCTGGACCTCGGCGCCCACGACTACCTCACGAAACCGGTCCAGACTCGCTCGCTCGTCGCCAGGGTCCGGGCCGGACTCAAGCGCGCAAGCATGTGCTGATCAAGCGATTGCCGGCACCTTCCCGATCGGCGCGACGGTCCGCGACGCGGGTGCTGCCCCCTCCAATGGCGTAGATTTTGCCTTCCGGCGAGGTGCTGATGGCCAAGATTCTGATCGTCGAGGACAGCCCGGACAACATGAAGCTCTTCCGTACCCTCCTGGTGCTCAAAGGCCACGAGGTGACGGGGCTCGCCGGGGGCGAGGGGCTGCTGGAGGTCATCGGGCGCACCTGCCCGGACCTGGTCCTCATGGACATCCAGCTCCCGGGCAAGGATGGCTACGCGCTGCTGGAGGAAATCCGTCGGTCTCCGCACCAGGGGCTCCGCGTCCTGGCGCTGACCGCGCATGCCATGAGCGGCGATCGGGAACGGGCCCTGAGTGCTGGTTTCGACGGGTACATCACCAAGCCGATCGACATCCGAAGCTTTCCCGAGTTGGTGGCCCGCGCGCTCGCCGGCGAGCGCCTGGAGACCTGAATCCGCCAGAGGACATGGCCGCAATGAGCCACGAGACCGCCCGCCCGACTCCTCCGCCGACGTCCAGCTCGCCAAAGAAGGCGCTGCTCGATGCCTTCGACACCGTGCTCAAGACCCAGGCGGATGAGCGGGAGGCCGAGCAGCGCACCGCCGGGGCACGCCGCCGGGCCCGGGCCTGGTCGCGTCCGCTGGTCTCGATCTGCACGGCGATCGTGCTCTTCACCGGCGCCTATCTGTGGATCGAGCGGCCCGAGTGGGTCTTCCCCGCCCCGCCGGCTCCCGAGTCGGTCGCCGTGGAGGAGGCTGGTCTGCGCATCACCATCGCGAACGCGGCCCAGCACGTGGAGCGCTTCCGCCAGCGGAACGCGCGGCTTCCGGAATCCCTGGAGGAGGCCGGCGCCCACCCGTTGGGACTGCGCTATACGGCGACGGGATCGGGCTACCGCCTGGAGGGCGAGCGGGACGGGCTCCTGGTGACGTTCGGTTCCGGTCAACCGCTGCCGGCGTTCCTCGGCAACAGCTTTCAGGTGATCTCCCGGAGAGGGCGATGAACCGGATGCGGCGGGGCTTCACCTTCGTGGAGCTGTTGATCGTGATCATCGTGCTCGGACTGCTGTGTGGCCTGGCCGTCCTCAAGTACATCGACCTGCGGAACCGGGCGCTCGCCGCCCAGGCCAGCGCTGACCTGGAGACGGTGCGACTCGCCGCCTACAGCGCGTGGTACGAGACCGGGAGCTGGCCGGCCGACGTCGGGCCCGCGACGCTTCCGGCGGAACTGATGCCCTATCTCCCGAAGGGGTTCAGCTTCCAGCGCCCGGAGTACAGCCTCGACTGGGAGAACTTCGCCCCGCCGGGCGGCGGCACGTCCGCCGGGATGCAGATCGGCGTTGTCCTCAGCGCCTCCGATGCCCGGCTCAGCAACGCCTTCGTGCAGACGCTGGGGAACAAGGGGCCTTTCGTCGTCAACGGGTCCGAGGTCACCTACGTGATCGTGGGGCCCGACGGCCAGATCTGACCTCAGCCCAGTGCCTTCCGCAGCACCTCGACGCCGGGTGGCGGGCCGGGATACCGCGGATTCAGTCGCACCAGCGCCTCCAGCACCGTCGCGGCGACGAGGACGTCCCGCACGTGCTTCCTGTCGGCGGGCACCAGGAACCAGGGCGCCTCGTCGGTGCTGGTCCGCCGCAGCATCTCCTCGAACGCCTCGCTGTACTGGTCCCACCGATTCCGGTCGTCCAGGTCACCCGCTGAAAACTTCCAGTACTTGGCAGGATCGTCCAGCCGGGCCAGCAGGCGCTCGCGCTGCTCCTCCCGGGAGATGTGCAGGAGGAACTTGAGGATCGTGACGCCGTTCTGGGTCAGGATTCGCTCGAAGTGATTGATCTGCTCGTACCGTGGCCGCCATACCGATTCGGGCACCAGCTTTCGAACCCGCGCGACGAGCACGTCCTCGTAGTGCGACCGGTTGAAGACGCCGATGGTGCCTCTGGGGGGCACGGCCAGGTGTACCCGCCAGAGAAAGTCGTGGCTCAGGTCCAGCGGTGTCGGGGCCTTGAAGCTGCTGACCGAAAAGCCCTGGGGATTCAACGGCCCGAACACCCGCCGGATGGTACCGTCCTTCCCCGACGCGTCCCTGCCCTGCAGAACCACCAGCACCGCGCGATTCCCCTCGGCGTAGAGCGTGCTCTGGAGGGCATCGAGCCGCTGGCCGGCATCGGCCAGGTAGCGGTCCATCTCCTCGCGTTTGGGCATCTCCTTCGGCGGCGCGGCGGCCGCGTCGGTGAGACTGATGCGGGCGCCGGGCGTCACCGGGGCGAGCGGCCCGGGCTCCCAGGTCATCGCGCCTCCCAGAGGAGCAGGACCAGAGCATGCGGCGCGACCCGGACACACTCTCCGCTCGGGTGAGCGCGCTTCACCGCGTCCTGCTCGGTGTCGATCACGCTGCGCCAGCTCCCCGCGTACGCGGAGTCCGGCACGGTGCAACTGGCGCTCCGCCCTCCCCCGTTCAGCCAGAGCAGCAGCACCGGGTCGCGCGCCTCGTTCCGGATGAGCATGCCAAGCACGTGTCTACCCGGATCGTCCCAATCCTCCGCCGTCATCTCGGTGCCGTCCACCCGCAGCCAGGCGAGCTGCCTGGACTCCCAGAAACCGACCGGTTCGTGCGCGAAGAACTCGCGCCGGTTGAGCTCCGGAATCTCGCGTCGGAGCGCGAACACGGTCCGGGTGAACTCGAGGAGCTGCCGCTGGGCGGGCGTGAGACGCCAGTCGATCCAGGTGAGCGGGCCGTCGTGGCAGTACGCGTTGTTGTTCCCTGCTTGGGTGCGTCCGAGCTCGTCACCGTGGGAGATCATCGGCACCCCGAGCGAGAAGGCCAGCGTGGCGAGAAAGTCTCGCTTGACCCGCTCCCGCCGGCGGACCGTCTGGGTCGCCTCGGCGGGACCTTCCGTGCCCCAGTTCCGACTCAGGTTGTAGTCGGTGCCGTCGCGGTTGCCCTCGCCGTTGGCCTCGTTGTGCTTGGCCTCGTAGCTGACCAGATCGTGCAAGGTGAATCCGTCGTGGCAGGTGACGAAGTTGACGCTGGCCAGCGGACCGCGGCCCGCCGCCTTGTACAGATCGCTGCTCCCGGTGAGCCGGGAGGCCATGTCCCCCGCCGCCCCCGTGTCGCCACGCCAGAACCGGCGGGCCCCGTCGCGGTACTTCCCGTTCCACTCGGCCCAGCCCGCCGGGAAGCGGCCGACCTGATATCCATCGGGTCCGAGGTCCCACGGCTCCGCGATCAGCTTGACGCCCGAGAGTACGGGGTCCCGGCGCACCAGCTCGAGGAAGGGGGCGCCCGGGTCCATCACGGTGTCCGCACGGCCGAGCACGGGCGCGATGTCGAAGCGAAACCCGTCCACGTGCATCTCGTCGACCCAGTACCGGAGGCTGTCCAGCACCAGCTCCAGGGTGCGCGGGCGACGGATGTCGAGCGTGTTCCCGCAGCCGGTATAGTCGATGTAGCGGCTGGGATCGTCCGGATCAAGCCGGTAGTAGGCCAGGTTGTCGACGCCGCGGAAGCAGAG
>JBBSHB010000106.1:0-10378 GCA_038253515.1 Gemmatimonadales bacterium
CCGATCGGCCCCCAGCTCACCTCGAAGAACCGGCTCTGCACCACCGCCAGCTGGTAGTCCTTCGGCAGCAGTCCCTGAGGGAAGAGGAGCGCCCAGGCAAGCAGGCAGGTCATGAGCGTGGTGGCCAGGTTGCCGCAGATGCCGACCAGCGCGTCCACGGTGAGATAGCGGCGCCACGCGTACCAGCGCACCCGCGTCTCGGAGTCGTCCGCCGGGAGCCATCCGTCGGTGGAGACCGGCTCGGACTTCCCCGCCCTGGGACCGGTGATGCGGCCGACGTCCGCGGCCATCCCGCTCCCCTTCTCCCGCAGCCAGTAGGAGTACAGCAGAATCCAGAAGCCGCCCAGGCCGGCGAAGGTGATGGCGGTGAGCAGCTTGGTCGCGTCGGTCGGGTCCCAAGGCCGGGGCATCGGCAGGCTCGGGCCCAGGAGTCCCCCCAGGAAGCGCGGCACGGCCGCGAGCACGGCAGGCTGGAGACAGGCCCAGAGCAGGCCGACGACGGTGATCACCGCCACGACCTTCATGAATCCCTCGATCAGCGCGTAGACCACCCGGCTCAAGGTGATCGCCAGAACGAAGACGGCGATCGACGCGTAGCCCCAGAAGAGGGTCTGCCCACGCGGGCTCCAGCCGGCTGGAAAGCCGGTGAGCGCCGCCATCGCCGTCCCGCCCGCCGAGGCGAACGCGCCGAACCAGAGGAAGGAGAGGGTCATCAGCAGCCAGACGAAGATGCCGAAGCCGCGCCCCAGGCGAATGAAGCCGTGGAAGATGCTCTCGCCGGTGGTGAGCGTGTAGCGGCCGATCTCGACGTTCAGCGGATACTGCAGCAGGCAGGCGGGAACCAGCAGAAAGAGGAAGGTGAGTCCGTACTTGGCCACCATGTACGGCCACCAGATGAGCTCGCCGCTGCCTTGGGCGAGCGCCATCCAGACGATTCCCGGACCCAGCGCGGCCCGCCAGCCGGGGAAGCCCGGGAGCGGCCGCCGGGCCAGCCCCGCGAGCGGCACCTCGGGCATGTCAGGACGCAGAGGCGCCGACTCCGGGAGACCGCATGGCCTCAACGATACCGCGTGTGCGGCGGTCCGGGCAGGGGTACCGACCAGGCCCGGACGGTGACATATTCTCCCATGCAAAACCTCCACTGAGCGCCTGAGATGCCCACCCTCGAGACCCTTATCCCGCGATTCAAGGCCGCCGACCGCACCACACGGCTGGAAACCCTGCTCGACTATTCCCACAAGCTCCCGCCCCTCCCCGCCCGGTACGAGGAGCAAAAGGCGCGGGGCGACGCCCGGGTGGACGAGTGCCAGACGCCGGTTTTCCTCTGGGTCGAGGTGGAGAACGGTCAGGTGCACATCCATGCCGACGTGCCGCGCGAGTCGCCGACGGTGCGTGGCTTCGTCTCCCTTTTGGCCCGGAGCCTCGACGGACTGCCGCCGGAAAGCGTCGCCGCCATTCCGGACGACCTGCTGGACCAGCTCGGCCTGAGCGAGACCCTCGGCATGACCCGCACTCAAGGGCTCTCCGCCATCCTGCATCGAATCAAGCGCTCCGTGGCCCTGGCCTGATGCTGGGCATTCTGGAGCTCGCCGGGAAAGGCAGCGGCTTCCTCCGGCGTCGCGAGGCGGGGTATCTCCCGGCCAACGCCGACGTGCACGTCGGCGAGCGGGTCATCCGGCAGTTCGAGCTTCGCCCCGGCGACGAGATCGACGGGGCCACCCGCCCGGGTGGCAAGGGCCGCGCGCCGACGCTGGAGCGGGTGACCAGCATCAACGGCCGCCCGCCGGAGGAGGTCCGCCGGCGGCTCGACTTCAAGAACCTGGGCGCGATCCATCCGAACGAGCAGCTCCGGCTCGAGTGCGGCCTGACCCGCCAGGGCCAGCCCGACTTCACCAATCGAGTGATCGACATCCTCTGTCCCTTCGGCAAGGGCCAGCGCGCTCTCATCGTGGCGCCGGCCAAGGCGGGGAAGACGATGATCCTGGAGTCGATCGCCCAGGGCGTGGCGACCAACTATCCTCAGGCGGAGCTGCTCATCCTGCTGGTCGACGAGCGGCCGGAGGAGGTCTTCGAGATGGAGGCCGCCGGGGTCGGCGAGGTGGTGGCATCGAGCTTCGACAACCCCGCCAGCCAGCACGTCGCGGCGGCGGAGCTGATCTTGGAGCGGGCCCGCCGCCGAGTGGAACTGGGCGAGGATGTGGTGCTGATCGTCGACTCGCTCACCCGGCTGGCGCGGGCCTACAACACGGTCGAGAAGGGGACCGGACGGACGCTCTCCGGCGGGCTCGACGCCCAGTCGTTGGAGCGGCCGAAGCGGTTCCTGGGCAGCGCCAGGAAGATCGACCCGGCGCAGGGTGGCGGCTCGCTCACCATCATCGCCACCGCCCTGGTGGACACCGGGAGCCGGATGGACCAGGTGATCTTCGAGGAGTTCAAGGGGACCGGCAACAGCGAGCTGGTGCTGAGCCGCGAGCTGGCGGAGCGGCGGATCTACCCCGCGATCGACCTGGTGGCGAGCGCCACCCGGCGGGAGGAGCTGCTGCTGTCCCAGGAAGCGCTGGCGGTAACCCGGCTCTTGCGCCAGCGCATCGCCGGGATGTCGGCGATGAACGCGATGAACGACCTGCTCACCGACATGCGCCGCGCCAAAACCAATGAAGAGCTGATCCAGGCGCTCGCCGCCGGCTGACCCTCAGGTCCGCGCTGCCGCCGCGCGGTTGGCCATCTCGAACTCCTTCATGAACGCCACCAGCGCCTCCACCGCCGCCCGCGGACAGGCGTTGTAGATGCTGGCCCGCATGCCGCCCACCGAGCGGTGCCCCTTGAGACCGTCCAGCCCGCGCCTGGTGGCCTCGGCGACGAATCGGGCCTCCAGCTCCTCGGTGGGGGCGCGGAAGCAGACGTTCATCAGCGAGCGGCTGTCGGGCTGCACCGTCCCCCGGAAGAAATCGCTCCCGTCGATGTAGTCGTAGAGCAGCCTGGCCTTGGCCTCGTTGAGCTGGGCCATCGCCGCCAGCCCGCCCTGCGCCTGGATCCACTTGAACACCTCGCCCATGACGTAGATCCCGAAGGTGGGCGGCGTGTTGTACAGCGAGCGCTCGGCGGCGAAGGTGCGGTACTGGAGCATGGTCGGCAGGGTCTTGGGGCCCGCCTCGACCAGATCGTCCCGGATGATGACCAGCACCACGCCGCTGGGCCCCAGGTTCTTCTGCGCGCCCGCGTAGATCAGGCCGTACTTCCGGACGTCGATCGGGCGACTGTACATGTCGCTCGACGTGTCGGCTACCAGCGGCACGCCGGTCGGCACGGCGGGCTCGGTGCGCCACTCGGTGCCGTAGATCGTGTTGTTGGTGGTGATATGCGCGTATACCGGGTCAGCCGACCAGCGGATCTCGTCGGGCTTGGGGATCCGGTCGAAGTTGGTGGCTTCGCTGCTCGCCGCGATGTGCACCTTGCAACCCAGGATCTTGGCCTCCTTCACCGCCTTCTGGGCCCAGACGCCGGTGAGCAGGAAATCGGCGGTGCGGTCGGCCGGGAGCAGGTTCATCGGCACCATGGAGAACTGGAGCGAGGCGCCGCCCTGGAGAAAGAGCACCCGGCAGTTATCGGGGATGCCGGCCAGGTCGCGGCAGGCTCGCTCCGCTTCATCGAGGATCCGGTCGAACACCTTGCCCCGGTGGCTGTGCTCCACGATCCCGATGCCGCTGCCGGCGACATCCCAGATGGCCTCCTGCGCCTTCCGGAGGACCGGCTCGGGGAGGACGGCGGGGCCGGCGCTGAAGTTGTGGATCCGGTCGGTCATGTGGGGTTCCTCCCGTCGATCTCGCTCAGCTCCACGCTGATGATGTCGGCGTTGCCGCTGCGGATCCGTTCCAGCGCGCCGTTGGTCGGCTCGCCGTCGAGGTGGATCCGCGCCAGCGTCGCCTGGGCGCCGTGATAGATGATGTTCTCGACTTCCTCGACGTTGATGGTGGCGCCCGCCAGCACGCCGAAGACGTGGGCCAGCACCCCGGGACGGTTCCGGTGCCGGATCGACAGCACATGGGTGGCCGAGCTTCGCGCCAGGCGGTTCACCACGTTGGGGACCTCGCCGCTGGCCTGGAAGGTCTGCACGATGCGGATCACCTCATGGGCGATCGCCACCTGGGCCTGCTCGGTCGAGGCGCCGACGTGATGGGTGCCGTATACCCCGGGCTCCTGCACGATCTCGTTGCCGAACGCGCCGGTGCTGCCCGCCGGCTCGTTCTGGAAGACGTCCAGGCCGGCGCGGAGGCCCTTGTCTCGAACGGCCTGGCGCAGCGCGTCCTCGTCGACCACCGAGCCGCGCGAGGTGTTGATCAGGTAGGCGCCCTGTCGCATGGCCGCCAGGAACTCGGCGTTCACCAGGTGCCTGGTCTCCGGGTTGGCCGCCACGTTGACGCTCACCGCATCGGACAGCCGCGCCACCTCCAGTGGCGTCTCCGCGTAGGTGACGCCGAGCCGGTCGGCTTCCTCGTGGGTGAGGCTCCGCGACCAGGCGATGACCCGCATCCCGAACGCCTGCGCCCGACTCGCGATCTCCCGGCCGATCTGGCCCAGGCCGACGATGCCGAGCGTGCGCCCGTGAAGACCGCGGGCCTTGCTGTACTCCCCCTTGTTCCAGCGGCCCTGACGGAGGTCGGCCGCCTGGTCGGGCACCCGGCGGTCACAGGCCAGCAGGAGCGCGAGCACCAGCTCCGCCACCGCGATCGAGTTCTTCCCCGGACAGTTGGAGACGAAGACGCCCCGGCTCGAGGCGGTAGCGACGTCGATGGTGTCGATCCCCGCGCCGGCCCGGATCACCAGGGTGAGCGCGGTCCCGGCCGTGAGCGCCTCCGCGCTCACCTTGGTGCCGCGAACGATGAGAATATGCGGATCGGTCTCCCGGATGAGCTGAGGCAGCTCCTCCGCCTTGGCGTCCGGCCGCGCCACCACCGTGCAGCCGAGCTCCTTGAGCCCGTCCACCCCGACCTTCTCGAACTTGTCCGCGATCAGCACCTTCATCGAACCGATCCTGCCTGGGAGAGTCGAATCCGGGACGGCGAGCCTACAAGGTATGCACGAAGAGCCCGCTCCGCAGCTTGGGCTCGAACCAGGTGCTCTTGGGTGGCATGATCTGCCCCGCGTCGGCCACCGCCATGAGCTGCTCCAGCGTGGTCGGATGCATCGAGAAGGCGATCGCCATCTCGCCCGAGTCCACCCGGCGCTCCAGCTCGTCGGTGCCGCGGATGCCGCCGACGAAGTCGATCCGCTCGTCGGTGCGCGGGTCGCCGATGCCGAGGATGGGGCCGAGCACCCGCTCCTGGAGCAGGGAGACGTCGAGCGCCGCGATGGGATCGCGCCGGTCGATGGTCGCGTCGTCCAGCTCCAGGAGATACCACCGTCCAGGCAGGTAGACGCCGAAGCTGCCGGGGCGCGACGGCAGCGGATCGTCGGTGGTGGTCACCCGGCCGACGCGCGACAGCCGGGCGAGCACCCCGCTCTCCCCCTGCTTGTTCAGGTCGCACACCAGGCGGTTGTACGGCAGGATCCGGAGCTGTTCCGCGGGAAACAGCACGGCGAGAAACCAGTTGTACTCGCCGCCGCGGCGGTGCTCCGGCGGGCGGGACCGAATCTCCCTGCCGGCGCGCCAGGCGCCGGCGGAGCGGTGGTGCCCATCGGCCACGTAGGCGTCCGGGATCGTCCGGAACAGGTCCACGAACGGGCCGGGGTCGGGAACCCGCCAGGCCACGTGCCGCACGCCATCCGGCGCGGTGAAGTCGTAGATCGAAGGCGTGGTTCGGGTGATCCGCTCCGCCAGCCGGTCGATTTCCCGATGACCGCGATAGGTCAGGAAGACCGGCTCCGCGTTGGCTCCCACCGTGAGAACGTGCCGGGTACGGTCGTCCTCCTTGTCCTGCCGGGTCCTCTCGTGCTTTCGGATGATGTCGTGCTCGTAGTCGTCGATGTGGACGCAACCGACCACACCGGTCTGCGCGCGGCCGTCCATCTCCTGGCGGTAGATATACAGCGACGGCTCCGGCTCGCGCAGGAGAATCCCCTCGGCCTTGAACCGGTCGAGCGCCTGGCGGGCCCCGGCGTACACCAGGGGATCGTGAGGGTCGACGCCCTCGGGCAGGTCGATGTCGGAGCGGCCCACGTGAAGGAAGCTGTACGGATTATCCCGCGCGAGCTCGGCGGCCTCGGCCCGATTGACGACGTCGTAAGGCACCGCGGCGACGCGCGCGGCCAGCTCGGGAGGGGGACGGAGCGCGCGGAAAGGATGGAGTCGCATGCGATTCCGGATGCCGTGAAGAGGATGCGGATCGGTGGCATCCTATCGGGGCGCCGGGAGAGGGTCAAGCAGCAGGTGGGGAGCGGATGGAGGGCTCTGTCATCGCGGATGGAGGGCTCTGTCATCGCCGATGGAGGCTCTGTCATCGCCGATGGAGGCTCTGTCATCGCCGATGGAGGCTCTGTCATCGCCGATGGAGGCTCTGTCATCCCGAGCGGAGCGAGGGATCTTCTTGTCGGGATCGGAACTCCGCAGCTGCGACCGGTGGGCCGCATGCCGTCAAGGAGCCGTCGCCCAGCTTTCGGTGGAGCCCGAGCACCAGCATTCACCACGGAGACACGGAGGGTGCACGGAGACAACAACACCCTTTTTGTTTTCTCCGTGGCTGTTCTCCGCGTTCTCCGTGTCTCCGTGGTGAAAACAGCGCGGGATGACTGCGCGGCCGCCCGCCTGGAACTACGCAGCCGCGGTCGGGAGTGGCGGGCAAGATCCCTCGTCGCTGCGCTCCTCGGGATGACAGCGTCGTTCCCCGCCTCGGGATGACAGCCGTCGCTCCCCTCCTCGGGATGACAAGCTGACAGCCGGCGCTACGCTCCCCGGGATGGCAGCGGCACGAGCAGCCGCTCGACGGCGGCGAGCCCGGCATCGACGGCCAGCGCGAGAAGCGCCGCGGGGAGCGCGCCGGAGAGGATCATCCGGGTGTCCGAGAGCGCCAGCCCGGCCGCGATCGGATCGCCCAGACCACCGGCGCCGATGAACGCCGCGAGCGTCGCCGTGCCGACGTCGATGACCGCCGCCGTCCGGATCCCGGCCATGATCACGGGCGCGGCCAGCGGCAGTCTCACGTGGCGGAGGACCTGCCCCGGCGTCATGCCGAGCGCCAGCGCCGCACCCACCGCCTCGGGCGCGGCGCCGCGGACGCCGGTGTAGGTGTTCCGCAGGATCGGGTACAGCGAGTACAGGAACAGCGCCACCAGGGCCGGGACGACGCCGATCCCCAGCAGCGGGATCATGAACGCGAGCAGCGCGATGCTCGGGACCGTCTGGAGCAGTCCGACCGCGCGGATCACCGACTCGGCGCTTCCCGAGCGGCGCTCCAGCGCGAGGCCGAGCGGCAGCGCGAGCGCCACCGCCGCGGCGAGCGACACCGCGACCAGGAGCAGGTGCCGTCCAGTGAGGTCGAGGATCCGCCGGCGCTGCTCCCAGAGATAGGCCGCGACGCCGCCACGCTCCTCGGACGCCGGCCGGGTACCGGCCCGAGTCGGACCCGTCAGTCCCAACTCCCGAAGCGCGTCAGCCGCGACACGAGCGACCGGCTCGCCGCCGACCTCGAGCCGGCGGTTGAGCTCCCGCATCGCCTGCTCCCGCAGGCGGCCGCTCAGCTCGGTCAGCGCGGCGACCGCGCCCGGCATCCCGGTCGCGAGGGCAGGACCTACCAGCGCGGCGGCCTCATAGGGTGGGAAGAATCCGCGGTCGTCCCGCAGCACCACCAGCTCGTAGCGCGCGATCAGGCCGTCGGTGGAGTACCCGTCGATGACGTCGACCTCGCCCGCCGCGAGCGCCTGATACTTGATGGCGGGGAGCAGAGCGCGCACCGAGGCCAGCCGGAGGCCGTACGCCTTGGCCAGCCCGGGCAGGCCATCCGCCCGGCCGATGAAGTCCGCGGTGAGCCCGGCACGGAGCTGGGGACCGACCCGAGCCAGGTCGCTCAGCGTGGCCAGGCCGAAACGGCGCGCGGTCTCCCGCCGAACCGCGATGGCGTAGGTGTTCTGGAAGCCCAGGGGCGGCAGCCAGCGCACGCCGTACCGGTCGCGGAACTCCCGGGAGACACGGCCATACACCTGGAGCGGGTCGGAGCTGGGCCGCTCGCCCAGGATGGCGAGCAGGCCGGTGCCGGTGTACTCCGGATAGACGTCGATGGCGCCGCTCCGGATGGCGCCGAAGGCGATCTCGGTGGCGCCGAGCCCCAGCCGGCGATCCACCCGGTAGCCGCGCGCCTCGAGAATCTGGGCGAACATCTCCGCGAGCACGTACGACTCCCCGAACGGCTTCGAGGCCACGATGACGGGACGGGGCTCCCGGTCCTGCGCCGCCAGGGAAGATGGGGCGAGCGGAGCCGTCGCGACGAGCGCGCAGAGGACGGGCGCGCAGAGGACGACGCGCCTCATCCGACCACCCGGGCCCGACGCAGCAGCTCCCGCACGTACTCGGTGGCCGGCGCGTCGCGCAGGGTGGGCGCCGGAGCGACCTGCTCGATCCGGCCGTCCCGCATCACCGCGATGCGGTCGGCCAGCAGCAGCGCTTCATGCAGATCGTGGGTCACCAGCAGCAGGGTCAGGCCCAGCTCGGCCCGCAGCGCGAGGAAGCTGGTCTGGAGATCGGCGCGGGTGATGGCGTCGAGCGCGCCGAACGGCTCGTCGAGCAGGACGATGTCCGGGCCGGCGGCGAGCGCCCGCGCCACCGCCACCCGCTGCCGCTGCCCGCCGGAGAGATCCCGGGGCCACCGCTGGCCGAAGACCTCGGGCTCCAGACCGACCCGCCGGAGCGCGCGCTCGGCCAGCGCCGTCTGGTCCGGCAGACCGCGCAGCCAGGGCACCAGCGCCACGTTCCGCAGCACCCGCCAATGCGGAAGCAGCCCGCCGTCCTGGGGGACGTAGCCCACCCGCCGGCGCAGGGGGATCGGGTCCATCGCGCCGACGTCGGCACCGTCGACCAGCACCCGGCCCTCGTCCGGATCGGTCATCCGGTTGAAGCACCGAAGCAGGGTGGTCTTTCCGGCGCCGCTCTCGCCGATCAGGGCGACGCACTCGCCACGGTGCACCTCGATCGAGACCCGGTCGAGCGCCACGACCGGGCCATACCGCTTGGAGAGCTCGATCGCCTGCAGCGCCGTGCCATTGTGCATCCGCCAACTTACCGCCGCGCTCTCGCAAACTACCAGAGGCTCCGCTCCTCCCGCGCTCCGGGTCTCGGCCCGAATCGGCCCGCGCCGCGCATTCCCCTGCAGCGCCACGAATTGCGCTCGAACTGCACTCGGCGGAATGGCCCCGGGTAAACCCATCGTCCTGGCGTGCTTCGCAAGACCTACCAGGGGCCGGCTCACTCATCTGCCGATACTTGGGTACAGTCGCGCCGTCACCGATCTGTCCTGCAGAAAGGTGCATCGGGAGCGCGCATGAAATTGGCATGCTGATGGGGACACCACCGGCCCACATCGAGGGGATCAGGCATGTACCGGATCGAGCTGACGCCCGGCGAGGAAACCGTGTTCCGGACGATCGAGGAGCTGGCCACGGGCGTGCGCAACGGGGTGATCTCTCCGCGCGCGCGGATCTACCATCATGCGTCGCAGAAGTGGCTCCCCATCGAGTTCCATCCGCACTACAAGAAGGCGATCGAAAGCCTCACGTCGAAGACCGCTCCGAGCGCCATGGCTCAACCGGTACCGGTGGGTGCCGGGTCGGCGCCGCTGCCCGCGCCGATTCTCGCTCCGCTGGCGACGCCTGCTCCGCGCCCGACGCCGATACTTACTCCGCGCCCGACGCCCGTACCCACTCCCGCCCTTCGGCCGACGCCAGTGCCCGCCACTGCGCCGACGATGATGCCGTGGGAGGTGACCAAGGCGCCGGCGCCGCCGGTGGAATCCCCGGTGCTCCACCTGCCGAGGGTCGGCTATCCGGAGGTCACGCCCGCGGAAGAGCCCGTGGCGCACGCCTCTCCGGCGCGGGTACGCTCCGGCGGACGGCGGCCGATGCAGATGGCCGTCGTGGGCTCGGTCATCGCCGTCTGCACCTTCGTGGTGATGCGTGTCTCGGTGCGGCGGGACGCAGCCGCGACGTTCGCCGCGCCACGACCCGACTCCATCAGCCACGCGCCGGGGGCGGTGGCGCCAGTCGAGCCGTCCGAGTCGCACCCGCCGCGAGCCACTGCGTCGCGCGCGACTCCGCCCGGGCTGAGCAGCACCGCCGCCGCGATGGTCTCAGCGCCGGGACCGGCATTCGCCCCGGCCATGATCGGGCCCAAGCCCGCGGTGGATAAGGCCGTCGTTCCCGCGCCCAGGAGCGCCGCGCCGAAGAGCGCCGTTCC
>JBBSHB010000107.1:0-10073 GCA_038253515.1 Gemmatimonadales bacterium
ACGTCGATCGCGCCGCGCGAGGTCTCGATGGCGCCGATGCGGCCGTCTTCCCGCAGGATGAACCCGGTCACCTCGGTCTGCCATTGGATCCGGACGCCGCATCGCTCGGCGGCCGCAAGGTATCCCTCCAGGATCCGCCTGGGCTGGATGAAGCCGTCGGTCGGGCAGAATGTCCCTCCGATCACCTCGTCCAGCCGGAGCGCGGGGTTGAGCCGCGCGATCTCCGCCGGGTCGACCTCCACCGCCTCGTGCAACCCCTCCGCTCGCTGCAGCGCCCGTCCCGCGCGAAGCTCCGCCAGCTCGGTCTCCGTGCCGGCGAGCCAGAGATAGCCCGCCGGCAGGTATCCGGGATCCACCCCGATCTCCTGGCTGAAGCGGCGGAGTTTCTCCCGCGCGAGGAGTGACAGCCGCACGTTGATGCTGGTGGCGAACTGCGCCCGGAAGCCGCCGGTGGCCCGCCCGGTGCTGCCCTCGCCGGGGCCCGGGCTCCGATCCAGCACCACCACGTCGCGCACTCCGCGGAGGCCGAGGTGACAGGCGACACTCGCCCCGATCACGCCGCCGCCCACCACGGCGACCGAGGCGCCGCTCATGCCGTGAAGACGTGCTCGGGATGCCGGAAGCTCTTGAACTCCAGCGCGTTTCCGCTGGGGTCGAGGAGGAACATCGTGGCCTGCTCGCCCGGCTGACCGGCATAGCGGATCCGCGGCTCCAGGATGAACGGCAGGCCGGCCGCGTGGATGCGCTCCTGCAGCACGCCGAATTCCTCCCACTCGAGCAGGGCACCGAAATGCGGCATCGGCACATGGATGCCTTCGACCTGCCCGGTGTTCTGGGTCGGCGTGACCGCGCCCGTCGTATGCGCCGAGATCTGGTTGCCGAAGAAATCGAAGTCGACCCAGGTGTCGGTGCTGCGGCCTTCGCGGCAGCCGAGGATCTCGCCGTAGAAACGTCGGGTGGAGGCGAGGTCGCGGACGAAGAAGGCGAAGTGGAAGGGCTGGGGCATAGGCGGCTCGGATGCGGGAGAGAACCAGGCGTGAAATAACTATAGCGAGGGCAGTGAGACGCGAGCAGCGGCTGTTATATTCAGCTGGCCATGCCGCACCCCTCCCCTTCAACCACCCTCTCGCCACCGTGAGCCGCGAGCCGGGCGGCAGCTCCGCGCAGCCGATGCTTAAGCACTGGCGCGAGGTGAAAGCGCAGCATCCCCACACGATCCTCTTCTACCGGGTCGGCGACTTCTACGAGATGTTCCACGAGGATGCCGAGCTCGCGGCCCGGGTGCTCGACATCACCCTCACCTCCCGGGGTGATGGCGTGCCGCTCGCCGGCGTACCGGTCAAGGCGGCCGCCGACTATCTCCGGCAGCTGATCGGCGCGGGCCATCGGGTGGCCATCTGCGAGCAGGTCGAAGACCCCAAGCTGGCCAAGGGCCTGGTCCGCCGCGAGGTGGTCGAGACCGTCACGCCGGGCGCGCTGCTCCAGGAGGGGTGGCTCGCCGGCGCGAGGAACAATTTCCTGGTGGCGGTCTCCGGCGGCGATGACGCGGTGGGCCTCGCGGCGATCGATCTCAGCACCGGCGAATTCCTGCTCGAGACGCTTGCCGCAACGGACCTCCTCGAGGCGTTGGGACGCCTGGGGCCGGCGGAAGTCGTTTTCCCCGGAGACCTCGCCCTGACGCTGGAGGACGGCATCCTCCGGACCCCGCGTGAGCGCTGGGAGTTCGACCCGGAGCTTGCCCGCGCGGAGCTGGCCCGCCGCTTCTCGCTCGCCGCGCTGGACGGCCTCGGCATCGGCCCCGGCGACGCCCCGGCGCTCGGGGCGGCGGGGGCGCTCCTGCGCTATCTCACCGAGCTTCAGCCTGCCGGGCTCCCGCACCTGGCCCGGCCGCTGGTCCGGCGGAGCGAGGCGTTCCTCTGGCTCGACGAGATGACCCGGCGCAACCTGGAGCTGGTCGAGCCGCTTCAGGCCGGTGCCCGGGGGTGCACCCTGCTGGAGACGATCGACGCCACCGTGACGCCGATGGGCGCCCGGCTGCTGCGCCGGTGGCTACTCTCCCCCCTGCGGCATCCGGCGCAGATCAACGACCGGCTCGATGCCGTCGAGGTTGCCGTGCGCGATGGCCGGGGCCGCGCACGGCTGCGGGAGGCGCTCGACGGGGTGCGCGACGTCGAGCGCCTGGCGGGACGGGCCGCCGCCGGTCGCGCCACCCCGCGCGAGCTCGGCGCACTCCGGGACTCGTTCCAGCGGCTGCCCGACGTCGCCGAGGCATTGAGCTCCCTCGCCGCCTCGACCCTGCCGGGCGGCGGGCGCGCGGCCGCCTTGAGCGACGCCGGGGACGAGCTCGATCTGCTGGCCGATCTCGGCACCGAGCTCAGCGCCGCGCTGGAGACCCGATTGCCCCCCACACTCGCGGACGGCGGCGTGATCCGCCTGGGCTATGACCGGGAGCTCGACGAGCTTCGCTCGCTCCGGGACGGCGGGCGGCAGTACATCGCCTCCCTGCAGCAACGGGAGCGGGAGCGCACCGGCATCACGTCACTCAAGGTCGGTTTCAACAAGGTCTTCGGCTATTACCTGGAGATCACCAACGCGCATTCGGCCAAGGTCCCGGCCGACTACGAACGGCGGCAGACTCTCGCGTCGGCCGAGCGGTACGTCACCCCCGAGCTCAAGGACCACGAGGCCAGGGTGCTCGGCGCGGAGGACCGGATGGGGACGCGCGAGGCGGAGCTCTTCGGCGCGCTGCGAGCGGCGGTGGGTCAGGCCATCGCGCGGATTCAGCGGACCGCCCGGGTGCTCGCCCGGCTCGACGTGTGGACCTCGCTGGCCGACCGTGCGGTCGCGGGACGCTACGTGCGACCCGAGGTGTCGGAGCAATTCGATCTGGTGCTCCGGGAGAGCCGTCATCCGGTGGTCGAGCGGATGATGCCGCGCGAGACGTTCATGCCCAATGACGCGCGCTTCACCGAGTCCGAGCGGGTGGCGTTGGTGACCGGGCCCAACATGGCGGGCAAGTCGACCATTCTGCGGCAGATCGGCCTCTGCGTGGTGCTGGCGCAGATGGGCGCATTCGTGCCGGCCGCGGAGGCCTCGGTCGGCGTGGTGGACCGGCTCTTCACCCGGGTGGGCGCGAGCGACAACCTGGCCCGGGGGCAGTCCACCTTCATGGTGGAGATGAGCGAGACCAGCGCCATCCTGCACAACGCCACCGCTCGAAGCCTGGTGCTGCTGGACGAGATCGGCCGCGGCACCTCGACCTACGACGGCGTGGCGATCGCCTGGGCGGTGACCGAGCACCTGCACGACCGAATCGGCTGCAAGACCATGTTCGCCACCCATTACCACGAGCTGATGCAGCTCCCCGAGCGGTTGCAGCACGCCCGGAACTTCAATGTGGCCGTGCGTGAGACCGGCGATACGGTCATCTTCCTGCACCGGCTCGAGCCGGGCGGCACCGACCGATCCTACGGCGTCCACGTGGCGCAGCTCGCCGGGCTGCCCGACCATGTCGTCCGCCGGGCGCGCGAGATCCTGGAGACGCTGGAAGGAGAGCACCGGATGGTTCCCGGTGCTCCGCCTCCTCCCCGAGATCCGGGGCAGCTGGTTCTCTTCGTGGATCCGCCGCCGCCGGACCCGATGCTCGCCGAGCTCCGAGCGCTGGATGTCGACACCCTGACCCCGCTTGAGGCGCTCAACCGGCTGGCGGATTTCAAGCGTCGAGCGGAGGATCGCCGATGAGGCGTCGGGGGCTCCTGGCGGCGCTCGCGCTCGGGGTCGGGCTGGGTTGCGGTACCCGCGACGACGGCACCGTGCGGCTCACCGGCGAGACCACGGTGGCGAGCATCGACCCGGCGGACCAGCCGCCGGTGGCGGTGAACCCGGTGTCACCGGTGGAGTACCCCGCGGCGTTGCGGGAGCAGGGGATCGAGGGCCGAGTGGTGCTCCGACTCTATGCGGATTCACAGGGGACGCTGGTGGCCGAGTCCACCAAGGTGGCGGAGTCGAGCGGGTATCCCGCCCTCGATTCGGCGGCCACGACCGGGGCGCCCAAGCTACGCTTCTCTCCGGCCCTCCGGCACGGCCGTCCGGTCGCCGGCGCGTTCCTTCAGCCGATTCATTTCCGCAAGCCGCGAACCCGGAGCACGCCCCCATGAGCCATCCACACCTCCGGCCCTATGACTCGGTGCTCGAGACGATCGGGTGGACTCCGCTCATCCGGCTCGGCCGCATCGGCGCCGGGATCAGGACGCCGGTCTACGGGAAGGCGGAGTACGTCAACCCAGGCGGGTCGGTCAAGGATCGGATCGGTCTCGCGATCATCGAGGATGCCGAGCGCCGGGGCGAGCTCAAGCCGGGCGGCACCATCGTCGAGGGCACCAGCGGCAACACTGGCGTGGGGCTGGCGATCGCCGCGAGCCTCAAGGGCTACCACTGCATCTTCACCATGCCGGACAAGATGTCGCAGGAGAAGGTGCGGCTGCTCAAGGCCTACGGGGCCGAGGTGGTGATCACTCCGACCGCAGTACCGCCGGATCATCCGGACCACTACGTGATGAAGGCCAAACAACTGGTACGGGAGACCCCGGGCGCCTTCCTGGCGAACCAGTTCTACAACCCGGTCAACCCCGAGGCGCACTACGCGACGATGGGGCCCGAGATCTGGGAGCAGACGAGCGGGAAGGTCACCCACCTCGTGGCCGGGGCCGGCACCGGTGGCACGGTCAGCGGCGCCGGCAAATACCTCAAGGAGAAGAATCCCGAGGTGCGCGTCATCGCCGGAGACCCGGTCGGCTCACTCTATACCCAGTATCACCGCACCAAGACCCTGGGCGAGGGTCATCCCTACAAGGTCGAGGGAATCGGCGGGGACAAGATTCCCACCACGATCTGGTTCGATTGGATCGACGAGTTTCGACAAGTCCCTGACAGGACGGCACTTACCATGGCGCGACGGCTCGCGCGCGAAGAGGGAATCCTGGCCGGGGGCTCGGCGGGCCTCAACGTCTGGCTGGCCCTCGAGGTGGCCCGGGAAGTGGACGATCCCGCGGCCCTGGTGGTGACGATCCTGGCCGACACCGGCGAGCGCTACCTGTCCAAGGTGTTCAGCGACGAGTGGATGCAGGAGAACCAGATGCTGGAGGCACCCCGGGTGACGGTGGAGCAGTTGCTCGAGCGGCGGCCGGCCAATGCCCCACCGCTGGTGAGCGTCGCGCCCGCCGCGGCCGTTCGCCAGGCGCTCAACCTCATGAGCACCTGGGGTGTGAGCCAGATCCCGGTGGTGGACAACGGCCAGTCGGTGGGCGGATTGATCGAGGGATCCCTCATGACGCGGGCCCTCGCTCAACCCGCCCTGCTCGACCGCCCCGTGCGGGAGGTCATGGAGGCCCCGTTCCCGGAGGTGGACGCCAGCACGCCCACCGAGCGGGTGGGCTCCATGCTCACCCGGGAAAGTCCCGCCGCCCTGGTGCGAAAGGACGGCCAGTTGATCGGGATCGTGAGCCGCTACGACGTGCTCCAGCAGATGATCGGAACCCGATAGAATGCGGGTCACCGTATTGACGGGAGGCACCTCCAGCGAGCGGGATGTGGCGCTGGCCTCCGCGGTGCAAGTGGTGGCAGCGTTGCGCTCGCGCGGCCATGACGTGGCGGTCGTCGACACGGCGCGCGGGTTCATCCCGCAGTCCGACGAGGCCTCGACCCTCTCCGGCGCGGTCGGCGTCGAACCTCCGTCGATCGACCAGCTCCAGGGGTTGGAGCGGGGCCTGCTCCTCTCGGGCCTGGGGAATCTCGCCGTGGTCCGCGACGCCGACGTGCTGTTCCTTGCACTGCACGGGGGGCGCGGAGAGGACGGCACCCTCCAGACCCTGCTCGAGATGATCGGCGTGCCCTACACCGGCAGCGGCCGGTTGGGCAGCGGGATGGCCATGGATAAGGACATATCCAAGCGCCTCTTCCAGATGTCGGGCGTGCCAACCGCGGAGTGGGTGATGGCGCCCGCAGACGCCGAGCGGGTGGGCCGCGATTTTGGATGGCCCGTCGTGGTGAAGCCATCGAAGCAGGGCTCCACGGTGGGGCTCACGGTGGTGAAGCGAGTGGAGGAGTACCAGGCCGCGGTGACCCTCGCCCGACAGTACGACGACGAGGTCATGATCGAGCGGTTCGTTCCGGGACGAGAGCTGACGGCGGGCGTGCTCGACGGCAAGGCCCTCGCGGTCGGGGAGATCATTCCACGGCACGAAATTTTCGATTACGAATGCAAATACACCCCCGGAATGTCCCAGGAGATCTTCCCGGCCGATCTGCCGGCCCGGATCGCGGCGGAATGCGGACGGCTCTCCGTGCTGGCCCACGAGGCGCTCAAGCTGGGCGGCTATTCCCGGGTCGACTTTCGCTTGACACCGGAAGGGAATCTCTTCTGTTTAGAGGTGAATACCCTGCCGGGCATGACAGCCACCAGCCTGCTTCCCCAGTCGGCCGGTGCGGTGGGTATCGAGTTCCCCGACCTGTGCGAGCGGATCTGCCGCAGCGCCCGGTTCGGCCGGCAGACAGAGCCCTGGTAAAGTCAGACAGGGTCTCAGAGTCCAAAGGCGTGGTTCGATGAATCTGTCTCCATCCAGCCGCATCACCCCGTGGGTGGGTCGCCTCATCATCGCCAACGCGGTGGTGCTGCTCCTGCGCATGACGGTATTCACCTCGCCCGCCCTGCTCGATGCCCTCAAGTTCACGCCTGCGCTGGCGCTCCGGCAGCCGTGGACCTTCCTGACGTACATGTTCGTCCACCTCGGGCTCCTGCATCTCCTGGCCAACATGCTCATGCTCTTCGTCTTCGGCTCTCCAGTGGAGAGCCGGATGGGGAGCCGGACGTTTCTTCTGTACTATTTGGCCTGCGGCCTGGGTGCGGCGCTCTTCTCCCTCGGGCTCCGGGGCTTCGTCTCCATCGGGCCGTTCGTCGGAGCCTCGGGCGCCGTGCTGGGCGTGGCGGTGGCGTTCGCCATGTTCTGGCCGGACGCGGAGCTGTTGGTCTTCCCGATTCCGGTCCCGCTCAAGGCACGCACCTTCGTGTTCGCCCTCCTCGGGTTGGACTTGCTCGGTGCGATCTATTTCAACGACGAGGTGGCGCACGTCGCGCACCTCGGCGGCGCGCTCTCGGGCTATCTGTTCTTCCGGCTCCAGGCGCTCTCGCGCCGGACTCCGCACCCGCCGCCCCGCGCGGTCGAGCGGGTGGTGATGGTTCAGTCGGGCTCGGCCGAGCCCGAGCGGCGGACGCCACCGGTGCCGATCCGGCCACGTCGTCGCCCCGACGGCGATCCGGTGGCGGCGGAGGTCGATCGCGTGCTCGACAAGATCAACGAGAAGGGGATCGGCAGTCTGACTCAGGCGGAGCGGCGGTTCCTCGACGAAGTCGCGAAGCAGAAGAAGCAGGAGAACTGAGCGGGACTACTTGCATTGAAGTTCCTCGTTTCGTATTGTCCCGCGTGCTGATCAATCTTCTCCCCGATTTCCTGGCGGTGCTCGGCGCTGACGACCGGGAAGCGGCCTATCGGCAGTATCACCAATCCCACCGACCCATTCTCGACGCGTACTGGCGCAACTACGTCCTGGATCCCGACAGCCCGCACGCCGGCGAGATCGTCGCGTCCGCGCTCAAAGCCGATCGCAGCGATCTGCTGGCGCTGGCCGGAACGGTGGATCTGGTGCAGCTCGCGGAAGAGGCGATCGCCAGGGCGGAAGAGGTGCTGCACGTCGACCGGGCCACCGATACCTACCTGCTGGTCGGGCTCGGTGGGGCCAACGCGGGGGAGCTGGTGGTGGGTGGCCGGGGCGTAGCGTTCATCTGCCTCGAGCACTTCACCGGCCGGGTGAACCCCGAGACGTACGGGATGGGTCTCCCACCCGATCTGGTCCCACTGTGGATCGGGCACGAGCTCGCGCACACGGTGCGGTATACCTCTCCGACCAGCGCCAGCGCCATGCGGCGGCTGGTGGCCAACGCGGGCGGGTACTACGACTATTGGTCCACCGGCAGCCGGGCCAGTCTCCGCGAGCTGCTGGTGAACGAGGGCCTCGCCGTCCACGCCGCGCAGGCGGTGGCTCCCGGATTCGACGCCGCCGACTACTTCGGCTATCCCCGCCGCCAGTATCATCGGCTTCGCGAGATGGAGGCGTTTCTCCGGCGCGTCGTCGACCCCGACCTGGAACAGAGCGGACTGGGCCTTCGCCTCCGCTATCTCACCGGTGGGATGAGCCCGACCGCGCGCCTGGTCGCCGGCCGCGTGCTGCCCGAGCGGGCAGGCTACTATCTCGGATACCGCATGACGGAGGCGCTGGTCGGCGAACGGGGGCTGGCGGCGGCGGTGCGGGCACCGGCCCACGACTTTCAAGCCGCGGAGGACGTGGCCCGCGGCATCCAGACGGCGTAAGCGGGCCGGCCATCGACGTTCTCCGGCTACTTCCCCACGCAGAAGCTCCCGAACACCCGATCCAGCACCTCCTCCACATCAACCGCGCCGAGCAGCTCCTCCAGGGCGGAGGTCGCTTCGCGCACGTGATGTGACGCGAGCACGGCGTCGCTCCCCGGCTCCAGATGGGGCCGCGCCTCGGCCAGGGCCGACCGCGCACGGGTGAGCGCGACGCGGTGGCGCTCGCGGGTGAGCGCCGGCTCCAAATCCGCCAGCGCGATCCGGTCGGCAAAGACCCGCTCGGCCACGGCCCGGCGAAGCTCGCCGAGGCCGGCTCCGGTCACCGCGGAGACAGCGAGCGCGCCGTCGGCCGGCTGGGTCGCCGCTCCGTCGGCCAGGTCGGCCTTGGTGCGCACCACCATCGTCGGCCGCTGGGCCGCGATCGCCCGCTCGTCCTCGTCCGGATTCCGGCCGGTCTCGACGCAGAGCAGCACCAGATCCGCCGCCATGAGATAGCGCCGGCTCACCTCGATGCCCATCCGGTCGATCCGGTCGGGCGAGTCCCACAGCCCCGCGGTGTCGACCAGTCGCACCGGCCAGTCGAGGAAGTCGGTGTGCGCTTCGATCGCGTCGCGGGTGGTGCCAGGCAGCTCGGTGACCAGCGCGCGGTCGCTGCCGAGCAGCGCGTTGAAGAGCGAGGACTTTCCGACGTTGGGCCGCCCGGCCAGCACCAGGAGCGCGCCGGCCCGCAGGCGCTCGGCCGAGGCGGCGCTCGCGAGCAGGCGATCGATCCGGGAGCGGACGCCCTGCAGCTTCTCGATGATCCGCTCCGGCGGTACCGGCCCGTCGTCCTCACCGGGGAAGTCGATCTCGTAGCTGAGAAGCGCCTGGGTCTCCAGCAGCGATTCCCGCAGGTCCGCCAGCCGGCGGGAGAGGTCGCCGCCGAGTTGCCGGAGCGCGGCCCGCGCCTGGGCGGGCGCGGTGGCGTCGATCAGGTCGCCCACGGCCTCCGCTTGCACCAGGTCGAGCCTGCCGTTGAGCACCGCGCGGCGGGTGAACTCGCCGGGGGCCGCCGGGCGCGCGCCGGCCTCCTGCAGGGCGGAGAGGAGGCGGGCCGGAGCGAGCAGGCCGCCGTGACAGGACAGCTCGACGAGGTCCTCGCCGGTGTAGCTGGCGGGGCCGGGGAAGACGGTGTAGAGGCCGCGGTCGATGGTCTCGCTCGCGGCGTCGCGGAAGGTGGCCAGCAGGGCGACCCGCGGCCGATCGGCGCGGAACCCACCGATCACTCCCGCGGCGACCGCGAAGGCCCCGGTGCCGCTCACCCGGATCACCGCGAGCGCGGACCGGCCGGGCGGGGTGGCCAACGCGGCGATGGGGTCGGAGAGCATGGCCGGAAGTTATAGCGACGCAACCGTCGATGATCGCGGGGCATCCCTCTCCGGGACACGCGGCATCTCCACTCTCAACTTGGGATTCGCCATGCGGACTCGCAGATTCCTCACCAGGGTCGCGCTCGCGCTCATGCCCTGCTGGACCGGCCAGCACGCGGCCGCGCAGACGGCTGGTGGCGCCGGCGGATCGGCCATCGCTCTCACCGACTCGACCTCCGTCCCGATGGAGCTGCCCGATGGCCGAGCCATCGTGGCGGTGATGCTCAACGGGCAAGGCCCT
>JBBSHB010000108.1:0-10030 GCA_038253515.1 Gemmatimonadales bacterium
CGGCTTTCACCGGCGCGACTCTCTGCTCGTCCTCTTTTGGCCCGAGGCCGATCAGGAGCACGCCCGAACCTCCCTGCGGAAGGCGCTGCACGTCCTGCGGCACGAGCTCGGGCCGGAGCTGGTCCGGCGGCGAGGGGACGAGGAGGTTGGGCTGGCCCCGGAGCTGTGCTGGTGCGACGTCGTCGCGTTCGAGCAGGCGGTGGAGGCGGGGAGGTGCCAGGAGGCGCTCGACCTGTATCGGGGCGATCTCCTCGCCGGGTTTCACCTCTCGGACGCGCCCGAGTTCGAGCGCTGGATGGAGGAGACCCGGGCATGGCTCCGGGGACGCGCGACCCAGGCGGCCTGGACCCTCGCGGAAGGCTCGGGGACAGCACTTGATCCGACCGTTGCCGTACGGTGGGCCCGGCGGGCGACCGCGCTTTCACCCTTCGACGAAGTCGGAGTGCGCCGGTTGGTGAGCCTGCTCGATCGGGCGGGAGACCGCGCCGGCGCCGTCCTGGCCTACCGGGATTTCGCGCACCGCCTCTCGACCGACTTGGAGCTCGAGCCGTCGGCAGAGACCGTCGCGCTGGCCGAGGCCATCCGGTCGCGCCGTGGAGCGGGGGTCAGCGGCGTTGCGGCGACGGGCCGCCGAAATCATAGCCGACCGACAGCGTGAGCCGGCGGGGTAGGATGGGGCGCGCCAGAAAGATGGGAGCGCCGCCGGCGCTCTGCAGGCTGGGGTTGCCTTCCTCCAGGCCCTTACCCTGGAACGCGTTCAACAGCTCCAGCTCGATCCTGGTGCCAGCGCCAGGCACCGTGTAGGCGGCCCCGAAATTGAAGTAATGATAGGCTGGCAGCGTGGTGCCCACGCTGAAGTCCACGAAACGGCTGGCGACCCAATGCGCATCGGCCTTGAGCTCCAGGCCTTGGACGGAGTAGATCGCCGCCAGATTGCCGATGGATCTTGGCACGCCGGCGAGCCGGGCACCGACGTCCGTCCCGGTACTGAACTCGGCCTGAAGGACGGTGGCGTTCCCGATGAGCTGGAGCTGCTTGAGCGGGGAGGCGACCACTTCGATCTCGGCGCCGTAGGACCGGAGCTCGGGGGCCTTCTCGATGAACCACCGGCCGACGCCCGTCACCGAGTCCACGACAAGTCCCTGGTCGACGATGTTCTTCAGCCTGGTGTAGAAGCCGTTCACCGTGAAGGCGGCACCCGTCAGCTGGGCCTTGGTTCCCACTTCCAGCGACTGCACCTCCTCGGCGTCGAACAGGTCGACCTGCTCCTGGGCCGACGCATTCACGAACGCGTCGAGCGCGGGCATCTTGTAGCCGCGCGAGCCGGCCGCGTACAGCGCGAGGTTGCTCCGAAGCGCGAAGTTGAGGCCGACAGATCCCGCCCAGTCCGTGATTTGGCGAGAGAAATGCCGGAAGCTGTTGTTGCCGACCTGTTCGTTATCGAAGGGCGTCGCGGGATCACCGTCCAGGTCGACCGGCGCCATGTTTTCGGCGCTCTGCACGTAATCGTTGTACTCGACCCGGGCACCCAGATCGGCCCGAATCCGTTGGGTGAGGCGGATCTCTCCCCCGATCACGCCGGAGACGATCGATGTCTGCCCGTTGCCGTTGACGGTCGCGACGAGGAAGTTGCGGAAGCCGTTGCGGGTGATCGGCGTGGGAACTCCGCCGGGAACGGTGACCACGGCATCGAGAAAGCGCGGGATGTCGCGCACGTCGGTGAGGATGTCGCTGAAGAACCAGCGGTTCCCCTCGGTGTAGTTCGCGAAGTACGCGCCCAGCGCTAGGGCATGTCGGCCGAAGGTCCGCCGCACCTGGAGCTGGTCTTGCACGGCCGAGACGGGTTTCTCGATGTGCCACTGCCCGCCCGGCGCGATCAGACCGTTCGGGGTGTCGAAGGCCAGCGGTGCTCCCAGCGCATCAGCATGATTGGTGTAGGTCAGTTGGGTGGTGGTGCCCGGTGGCAGCTGCAGGCCCCCGTCCGCGAACGGTGCGGTGACCCACTCGTCCGCCGGAAACGCAGTCTGCGGTACGATGGCATTCCATTCCTGGTCGTTGTGCATGACCTGCGCCGTGTTCTGCAGCTGCCATCCGTTCGCCGGATCGAACGCCACATCGACCGTGAACCAACCGGCCCTGGTCCTGAGCCCGTTTCCGAGCGGCAAGGTCAGGTCGCCCGTGGGCGTAGGCACCTTCACGTCCAGACCTTCGGGCGTGTTCATCGACGCGTAGTCGCCGAGGCCCGGGACAAAGTCGGGGTGCTGCGGGTTCCTGAACGGCATCGGTAGAATGAACTGATTCCGGTCATCGATGTACTTGACCGAAGCGCGGAGATACCCGCTGTCTAGCCGGCGCGTCAGGTTAAGCTTGAGCTGGCCGCCCCTGATCCCGGGAAATCCCGGATCGCGCACACCGTGATCGTAGCGGTAGAATCCGCCCGCGTTGAAGCGCCACTCTTCCCCGAGCGGGCCGCCGAGATTCAGATCGTAGCGGCCCAACCCCTGGGTGCCGGCGACGGCCCGCATCCTCCCGCGGAGCTGCTCGCCGCCCGTCCGGTTGATGAAGTTCACAATGGCCCCGGGCGTGTTCGAGCCGAAGAGCGCCGAGGCTCCGCCGCGGACCACCTCCATCCTCTCGATGCTCTCGTCGAAGCGAAACAGGTTGTCGGCGTTCATCCAGAAGGCCTGCATGGTGGGGAACACCGGCATCCCGTCTTCCATGAACATCACGTAGTCCTGATTGAGGATGCCGCGCATGCTGATGTTCTCGTTCACCTCACCCCCGGAGCTCTCGACCCGGGTAAACCCCGGCACGTAGCGCAGCATCTCGGTCGTGCTCCGGGGCGAGGCCTGCTCCATCTCACGGTGGCTCAGCGTGGTTACGGCCACACTCGCGTCGAGGTTCTGGCGCGAAAGGGAGTCCCGGTCACGATGATGGCCTGGAGACGCAGGGGATCGCGGCGCAGCGTGAAGCCCACAACGACGCGCTCATCCGGCGGCACCGTGACCCTGGCCGAGTCCGGCTGAAACCCAAGCATACGGGCCCGTACCGTAACAGGTCCGGCGGGCACCCGGATGAGTACATAGGCTCCGTTAGGCCGGCTGGTCGTGCTGATGACGGGGCGCTCGAGGTAGACCTGGGCGTCAGCGACCGGTGCCCCCCGCTCGTCCAGCACGGTTCCGGCAATGGTTCCGGTCTGCGCGGCGTCCTGCGCGTGGAGAGTCGCGGTTCGCGCGACCAGCGCGGTCAGCAATGAGGCGGCTAGAGGCAGCATTTCAATCGCTCTGTTATCGTCGACTGCCGCGGCCCCCACACAGTTGCACGCCGGATGCCGCCGCGCAAGGCCCGGCCGGCCGCTGACGCAGCACGTTCACCGTCGACTTCGGGCGCGCGGTTGCGGCGCCGATGTCATCGCGTGGCGGATCGCACGCGGGCGTTGGACAGTCCAGCGTACTTCTCGATGACCAGTTCGACCGCGTCTCCGCCCAGAGGTCGGAGCGGTCCTACCCAATAGCCGTGAGCCATGTTCTGGACCACCAAGAAGAAATTCAGACCGCTGGCGCAGGACCGCTGCTCAGCCGGGATCTCGAAGCCATCGGACCCGTCCTTCGGGACCGAGCCTAGCCACCGGGCCTGGCTGCTGCCGCACAACAGAAACACATCCACCGGGCTTCGATTGTGGCTCCGGACCCAGACCGGCGTGGGCTCCGGCGGCAGGCCGCGCGGTGCGAGTGCACAACCGAGCGAGAGGACGATCGCCACGGCGAGGGACGGTTTCATTCGCGCGCTCCTTCCGGTGCTGGGACAGGTCCGTGCCGGTCATCCTGCCATACGGGCGGCGCTGGACTCCACCCGCGAGTGTAGGCGGGCGACGTTCCGTAGGCGTGATCTCAGCGTGAATCCTCCGGCACGCGTACGCGATCGTAGTGAGTTCGTCCGACCTGCTCGAGATGCGGCGAATACCCCGCAAGAGAGAGCCACCCTGAGTACGGCGGAGGGGCATGATCCGGGCATGCGTCCTCATCTCAGGGTGACTCGGAGGTAGGTTGTAGCCCTTCGTCGTCGTGTTATGCCGACGGCTTCACCTCCTCCGCTTGCCCGGTCGTGCCGGGCTGCGCCGGTTGCGCAGGTGTCGCCGGCGCCTTCGGCTGCGGCCCGGTCACGACATGCTTGGCCGTCTCCCACGCCACCAGCAGGTGCGGCTGGTTCCGGAAGCGGTACCGGTTGATGCCGTTCATCATCGCGACCAGTTGCAACACGTCCTCGCTCACCTTCTGCAGTTCCGCCCGCGCGGCCACGTGGTCTTCCCGGCTGGTGTTGGTCGCCGTGATCGAGCCCTCGAACTCCACCACGGCCGCGGCCAGGTCGTCCAGCAGCTTGTCCGACAGCCCGTGCTTGATCAGCAGCTCCTTCTCGGCCACACCCAGGTCCAGCATGGCCTTCGACGCGGCGTAGAACCGGGCGCTGCTGAGGTTGTGCCCCGGGATCTCGAACTTGTCTCCCAGACCCGGCTTGTCGGCTGCGGCGTCCCGGGCGATGGTGACGAGGTGCCGGAGCAGATCGTTCCGGAGCCGCCGGCGGATCTCGCGCCGATTCAGCGTGGACGCGTGCCGCGAGAGGATGCCGCTCACCTGCTGGCTGCCGAGTGCCACCATGCGGCTGATGGCCTCTTTGAGGCGTCCGAACACCGATACGAAGCTCGGATCGGCCGACGGGTTGGTGTCGCAGAAATCGCGAACCCGAACCGCCATCTCCTGTGCCTGCCCACTACTCTGTTCATACGACCCTCCCTTCCCCTTCGGCCGGGCGGTGGTCGGGCAACGCTCGGCGATGCTGAATGGAAGTGCTCCGGCACGTCTCCCGACCGGCGGTCGGACGGGAGGTGCGTGAGCGCATGGACGGTGCCAGTTCGTGCCTTGATGTCGACCAGCCGCAATTTTTTCTCATCGCATCGCGCCGCGCACTCGGCCTGGGATGCGGCGCGATCGGTCGCGTCGGAAGCTCGGGTGATCGAGCGTTTCGCGCTGTGGAGGGAGATAGCTGCGCAGGCGGTCATCAATGCGGTGGGGAGGGCGATCGGGCCGGCGCGGTGGATCGTCGGAGCCGCGCGAGAGATGGCGCGGACTGCGCGGCGCCGAACACACGCACTGAGCCGTCTGCCAACGATTTGCGGAGCTCGTCTAGAGCGGCGCGGCCGTCGCTCGCAGGTGCCCGGTTGGCGCTGTCATGATCGCAGTGGTCGTCCGCGGACGCCGGGTCGTCCGGGACTCCGGCGCAGCGTACGCGCGGGTCGGCGCGGCCGACCTCGTGCCACGCTGAGGTCTCGCTTCCGTGTGCGAGGTGGATCGCAGGAGCTGCGCAAGAGGCGTCATCGCCGCGCGGTAGGCGGTGAGTTGCGCGCGAGTGTCGTTCGCGTCCGCGTAGCGCTCGATTATGTCCGCGAGGGTCAAAAAGTGCCCGTCAGAGTGGACACGGGGTGCGCAGCAACGCTCTCTCACGGCGGCGCCGGCACAATCTGATCCGCGCTCTCGAGCACGATCTCCACCCGACCCCTGTACCTCACGATGGCCCCTCGCACGCCGATGCGCCGCCCCACCAGCGAGTCCAGGCCAGCCGTCCACGCCCTCGTCGGCGCGAGCGAGACGGCCGTGAACGTCTGGTGCGGGTAATCGGCGCCGAAGTTCAGGTACACGTTGCCCTTCGTCGAGCGGAAGACCGCGGCAACGGTGCCGACAACGGTGGCGGTCTCGCCGATGTGTGCGGCCGCGTCCTCGTCGGTGTAGCTGCCGGGGCCGAGCGATGCGGGGGTGCTCGAGGCGGGCCGGTAGTCCGCGAGGGGGTCGTTCAGAACCCGCGCGAGCCGGACCCCGGCGGCGATCAGGGCGTGGTCGATGACGGGCCGGTTCGCCTGGACGTACTCCCGGCCGATGCGTCCGCCGCGCGGCAGACGGTAGGCGTGCTCCACCGCGATCCGGTGGCCCTCCATCGCCCAGTCCACGACGGTCCCGCGCTCGAGCGCCCGCGAGTCGAGCGAGTTCATCCGCCGGCGGAGGGACTCGAAGTACCCCTCCTGATCCACGCCCGACGAATCGATGAGCTCCCCGTCCCACACCGCGTGCAGGTTGGTCTCGTGACCGAGCAGCGTCACTGGCCGCATGTTCCCGCCGCGGTCGCCGTTGTCGGCCACGTGCAGCGGCTGGTGCAGGTCGGCCATGAAGTGGATCAGGAATCGGAGCGCCTCCGCGCGGTCCGCCGGAGACGTGGCCGGATCGGCCAGCAGCTCCCGGTCGTGCGCGATGGCCGCGATGATGCAGCGCCCGCCGGGGCAGTGCCGGTCGGGGACGTACACAGTGTCGCGCAGCGGGATGTTGACGTAGTGGAGTGGGTCCGCGTCGTGCCGGTATTGGCGGATGTTGTCCGCCCAGACCGACGCGTCGGCGAGGCTCTGGCCGCCGAGGATGTCGCGCACCGCGTCGCGGGTGTGGGGCGTCAGCCGCAGCTCGGCGAGCCGGGCCACGATGCGGTGGCCCAGGTCCCACCAGCGCGCCTCGCCGGAACGCGGTGCGCGTGCGAGGACGAGCGGCGCGAGCAGGCTAAACGTGAATAACCTGAGAGAGTGACCGGGATATCGAATCATAGAATGTCGGTCGAAGCCTGTAGTGTTGCCCGGAAGGTTAACCGTTGACCGATCGGAGCCCAAAATCCGGCGGCATTCTCGCAAGTCTCGGTGGATGTGGAGTGGGGAACCATAGTCTGGCCCGGCGACATCGACATCGACCCTGACGTGCTCTACGAGTTGGCCCACCCCTCCACCGCTCGGTCCTGACCGGCGGACGGTCGGCGCGAAGGCTGCCCTAGCCGCTCGCCCCGCCACCCCCCATCTTCCCTGATCCCCAACCGAGACCCTCTCATGCCCGAACTGCTCGGCCGGCTCCAGTCCGCCCTGGCGGACCGCTACCGCCTCGACCGGGAGGTCGGCGCCGGCGGGATGGCCACGGTCTACCTCGCCGAGGACGTCCGCCACGACCGGCGCGTCGCCCTCAAGGTCCTCCGGCCCGAGCTGGCCGCCGTCATCGGCGCCGAGCGCTTCCTGGCCGAGATCAAGCTCACCGCCAACCTCCAGCACCCCCATATCCTGCCGCTGTTCGACTCGGGCGAGGCCGACGGATACCTCTTCTACGTCATGCCCTTCATCCAGGGCGAGACCCTGCGGGACCGGCTCAACCGCGAAAAGCAGCTCCCGGTGGCCGAGGCCGTCCGCATCACCACCGAGGTCGCCGCGGCGCTGGACTACGCCCACCGCCACGGCGTGATCCACCGCGACATCAAGCCCGAGAACATCCTGCTCCATGACGGCCAGGCCCTGGTGGCCGACTTCGGCATCGCCCTCGCCGCCAGCAAGGCCGGCGGCACCCGGATGACCGAGACCGGGATGAGCCTCGGCACGCCGCATTACATGAGCCCCGAGCAGGCGATGGGCGAGCGCGAGATCACCGCCCGCTCCGACGTCTACGCCCTCGGCGCGGTGCTGTACGAGATGCTGACCGGCGACCCGCCGTTCACCGGCAGCACCGCCCAGGCCATCGTGGCGCGCGTCGTAACCGAGAGCCCCCGCCCGCTCATCCCGCAGCGCCACACGATTCCGCGGCACGTCGAGGCCACGGTGCTCACCGCCCTCGAGAAGCTCCCGGCCGACCGCTTTGCCTCGGCGGCGGAGTTCGCTGACGCGCTCCGGGACCCGACGTACGCGCCCACCGTGCCCGTGCCGGCGGCCGAGGCGGCACCGTCGCGCCCGGCCCCGCGCCGCCGGCTGGCCCTGCTCGTGCCGGCGCTCGCGCTGGCGTTCGCGCTGGCGCTCGGCGCGGCGGCCGGGGCCGCCCTGTGGGCCCGGCGCCACCCGCCGCCCACGCCGCTCCTGAGCCAGTTCAGCCTCGCCCTCAAATCGAGCCAGGCGCTGCAGCCCCCGAACCCGGCGGGCGGGGCGCGCATCGCGCTCTCGCCCGACGGGCGCGCGATGGCCTACATCGGCCCCGCCGAGTCGGGCACCCGCCTCTGGCTCCGGCGGATCGATCAGCTCGACGCGACCCCGATCGCGGGGACCGAGGGCGCCTCGAACCCCTTCTTCTCGCCGGACGGCCGGCGGGTGGGGTTCGTCAAGAGCGGCACCGAGGTGCGGATCGCGTCGCTGGCGGGCGCGCCCACGGTAACGTTGACCGACAAGGCCAACACCAGCTCGGGCGCCTGGGGCGACGACGGCTACGTCTACTTCGAGGTGGACTCGGGGCTGGGCCGCGTGCGTGCCACCGGCGGGGAGATCGAGCCGGTCTACAAGATCAAGACCAAGGACAAGGAGATCGCGACCGAGTGGGTGCACGTCCTCCCTGGCGCCACGGGCGTGCTGTTCCGGCTCCGCCACCTGGGGCAGGGACCGACCGACTTCGAGATCCTGGCGATGCCGCTGCCGCACGGCCCGGCGCGGCACCTGGTCCGGGGCGTCTACGCGACCTATGCCCCGTCCGGCCACCTGCTGGTAGTCACCGCCGACGGCAAGCTCATCGGCATCCCGTTCGACCCCAAGAAGCTCGAGCTGACCGGTGCGCCGATCGCGCTGCTCGAGGGGGTCGGCGTGCGGAACAGCGCCTTCAACGTGGATCTGGCGCTGGCACCGAACGGCACGCTGGCCTACACCACCGGCGGCACTCAGGGGTCCCGGCGCGGGACCTGGGTCGGGCGCGAGGGGCTCGTCACGCCGGTGGATTCCGCCTGGGATCCGCAAGGCGTCATCGGCTCGGCGAGCCTGTCCCCCGACGGGAAGTCGATCGCCGTGGCGCTCTCGCGGGAGGGACGGCGGGACATCTGGGTCAAGCGACTCCCCGCGGGTCCGTTCTCCCGGCTCACCTTCGCCGACACGTCCAGCGGGCGGCCCACCTGGTCGGCCGACGGGCGCGAGGTGTACTTCGTCACGGACCGCTCGGGCTCGGGCGTCGGCCCGGTCTACGCCCGCCGGGCCGACGGGACCGGCACGCCCCGCCTGATGCTCCATTCCGACGTCGACATCGGCCACGTGGTGGCGTCGCGGGACGGACGGTGGCTGCTGCTCCGGTCCGCGCCTTCTCCGCCCGGCTCGCCCGACATCCTGGCGCTCCGGATCGGCGACTCCACGCCCGTGCCGCTCGTCGCCACGCCGGCCAACGAGCTGTATCCGGCGCTGTCACCGGACGGCCGCTGGCTGGCGTACACGTCGGATGAGTCGGGGACGGCGGAGGTGTACGTGCGGCCGTTCCCCGAGACCGCGGCGGCCAAGTGGCAGGTGTCCACCGCGGGCGGGTCCGAGCCGGCCTGGTCGAGCACCGGCCGCGAGCTGCTCTACATCAGCGGCAAGGCCGAGATGACCTCGGCGGAGATTCCCCCGGGGGCCACGTTCTCGGTCGGCAGGCAGCGCACGCTGTTCTCGACGGTGCCGTTCGTCCGGCCGGGGCCGGTGCCGTCGTACTATCTCAGCCCGGACGACAAGCGGTTCCTCATGCTGCGGGAAGGGGACGCGGGGCAGCCGGGGGAGCTGATCGTGGCGGAGAACTGGGCGCAGCAGCTGGTGGGGCAGGGGGGGAAGTAGTCCAGCGTGCAGGCGAAGGGTAGGCAGCCACCTCTTGCCAACCTCCCGTCGCCGAGACGAACGTATGGGTATGGCCGCGCCTCTCTACTACACCGCCGACATGGTCCGCGGGATGCCGGACGACGGCAATCGCTACGAGGTCGTGTACGGCGAGCTCCTGGTGACGCCGGCGCCGCGGCTCTGGCACCAGGTGCTGGTGCAGCGCCTGAGTGTCGCCCTCGAGCTGTATCTGCGAACCGAGCCGGTCGGGATGGTTCTCACCGCCCCGGCCGATATCTCCTGGGGCGCGGACGTGCTGGTGCAGCCGGATGTGTTCGTGGTCCTGCAAGACGAGGCTCGGACCCTGGCCTGGAGCAGCCTGCGGACGCTGCTGCTGGTGGCTGAGGTGCTGAGCCCTTCCACGGGACGCGGCGACCG
>JBBSHB010000109.1:0-10024 GCA_038253515.1 Gemmatimonadales bacterium
CTCCTCCGGGAGCCGACCCCGGAGGAGATCGCCATCGCCACCGGGCTCGCGGTGGACGTGGTCCAAGCGCTGGCCGCGCTCAACACCAGCGACGTGCGGCTGGACGCGCCGCTCGATCCGGAAGGGGATCGCTCGCTCATCGAGCGCTTCATCGCCGACGATCAGGGCGACACCGAGGCCCTGGTGATGGACAAGTTCCTCTCCGAGGAGATCGAGCACGCGTTGCGCACGCTGCCACCCCGAGACGCCAAGGTCCTCCGGCTCTATTTCGGACTCGACGGCGGGCGGGAGCATACCCTGGAGGAGATCGGCGGCATGCTCGGCGTCACCCGCGAGCGGGTGCGCCAGCTGCGGGATCGGGCGCTCAAGCGACTGCGCGAGGGAGACGTCGGTCGGGCTCTAGCGAGCTTCGCGGCGTAGTCGTACCTTCCCAGCGTGACGCCCCTCGTGGCATCCCGTGTCGCCGCCCGGGACGGTTTCGTCGCGCATGTCGGACGCCGCAGCCTCGAGACCACCCGTGCCCTCGCCGACGTCCGTACCTGGGCCCCGCTGCTGGTGGGACAGATGCGCCGGCTGGGCGTGGACTCGGTGCCCATCACCGTGTTCATCGCCATCTTCACCGGCATCGTCCTCTCCCTCCTCTCTTCCTACATCTTCACTGGCGCGGTGCCCCTCTATTTCGTGGGCGCGCTGGTCGGCAAGACGGTCATGATGGAGCTCGGGCCGGTGCTCACCGGGATGGCGCTCGCCGGCCGGGTCGGCGCCAGCATCGCGGCGGAGCTGGGCACGATGAAGGTCACCGAGCAGGTGGATGCGCTGGAGACGCTGGCCTACGATCGCAACTCCTATCTCATCGTGCCGCGGGTCCTCGCGGCGATCCTCATGTTCCCGGTGGTCACCGCCTTCGCCATGGCCATCGGGGTCGGCGCCGGCTGGATCACCGCGGTGAACCTGCTCGACCTTTCGACGCCCGAGTTCCTCAAGGGGCTCAAGCTGTTCTACCGCTTCAAGGACATCTGGTTCGGCCTGGTGAAGAGCGCCAGCTTCGGCGGCGCGGTGGCCCTCATGGGATGCCTCCGAGGCCTCGACGCGAAGGGTGGCGCCGAGGGCGTGGGGCAGTCGACCACCCGCGCCGTCGTGCTCGGCTGCGAGGCGATCCTGGTGCTCGACGCCTTCTGGGCGCTGCTGCTGCTCTAGGATGATCGCGCTCGAGGGACTCACGAAATCGTTCGGCGTGAAGCGGGTGCTCAAGGGGGTCTCGCTGGAGGTGCCGGACGGACAGAACACGGTGATCATCGGGCATTCGGGCTCCGGCAAGAGCGTCACCCTCAAGTGCATCGTGGGGCTGCTCGAGCCGGACGCCGGACGGGTCGTGGTCGACGGTGCCGTGGTGCAGGAGATGGATCGCGACGAGCTGGCCGAGCTGCGCGGCCGGATCGGCTACGTCTTCCAGTTCGCGGCCCTCTTCGACTCGATGACCGTCGCCGAGAACATCCGGCTCGGCCTGGTCCGGCGGGGCTTCGATGACGCCGAGATCCGGATCCGCACCGCGGAAAGCCTCGAGGTGGTGGGCCTCGCCGGCAGTGAGGACAAGTATCCCGCGGAGCTCTCCGGCGGGATGCGGAAGCGGGTCGGCATCGCGCGGGCAGTGGCGCTCAAGCCCCGCTACATTCTGTACGACGAGCCCACCACCGGTCTGGACCCGGTCACCTCCGCGGTCATGGACCAGCTCATGATCCGCACCCGCGACCTCGGCGTCACCGGGCTGGTCGTGACCCACGACATGCGCAGCGGATTCACCGTCGGCGACCGGATCGCCATGCTCTACCAGGGCGCCATCCGCCAGGTGGGGTCGGTGGCCGAAATCCAGGCGACCCAGGATCCGGTGGTGCGCCAGTTCATCGAGGGTCGGCCGGACGGCGCGCTCCCGACGCTGGGGAGCGGAGGGTCTCGAGTGTGAAACGAACCAACGAATTCGCGGTCGGGCTGGTGGTACTCGTGTCCCTCGGGCTGGTGATCGGCGGCGCGCTCTGGCTGAGCGAGACCGACGTGGGCCAGAAGCAGGCGCGCTACGCCGCCCGCTTCCGCACCGTCGGCGGGCTCGGCGTCGGGGCACCGGTGACGCTGCGCGGCGTCCGGGTGGGACGGGTGGAGGAGATCCGGCTGGTCCAGGACGAGTGGGTGGAGACCGAGTTCAGCATCGGGCGCCAGGTGGTGCTGCCCCGCAAACCGGCGGTCATCTCGGCCTCCGCCAGTTTGTTCGGCGAGTGGAGCGCCAACATCGTTCCCTTCACGCCGCTCCCCACCGACCCCAACCTGCGGCAGGCCCTGATCGAGTCCGACTCCGCCGGCGGCGAGGCCTGGCCCGGCGCCACCCTCCCCGACATCGGGCAGCTGACGGCGCAGGCCAGCCGCATCGCTGGCGACGTCGGGGTGGTCACCCAGCGCATCAGCCAGGCGTTCGACAGCACCGCGCTCAAGAACATGCAGCAGAGCGTCAAGGACCTCGCCGCCATCTCTCAGCGCCTGGTGCTGTTCGCCAACGCGCAGACCACTCGGATCAATCGGGTGAGTGAGAACGTCGCCAGCACCTCCGATGCCTTCGCCGGCGTGGCCAAGACGTTCCAGGGGGCGGTGGCTCGGCTGGACACCGCCACCAGCGAGAACCAGCTCAAGGACATCCTCAACAACGGCCGGGCCTCGAGCGCCGATCTCCGACAGGCCGCCGCCGATCTGCGCTCGGTCATGACGGCGGCGCGCGAGAACCAGGGGAGCCTGATCCGGGTGGTGCAGCAGGCCGACTCGCTCATGACCAAGATCCAACAGGGAAACGGCAGCCTGGGCATGCTGGCGACCGATTCCACGCTCTACCGGGAGACTACCCGGACGGTGGTCCAGTTCCGCGAGCTCCTCACGGACATCCAGGCCAATCCCAAGAAATACCTCAAGATCTCGGTGTTCTGATGAGCAAGCGACGCGCCGAGCTGGAGGTGAGTGCGGGCGGAATCGTGTTCCGGCGGCCGCCCGACGAGGAGGATGCCCGCTTCCTGCTGATCCGCGATTCCTACGACAACTGGGGTTTTCCCAAGGGGCATCTGGAGGACGGCGAGTCGCCGGCCGCCGCGGCGAGGCGGGAGACGAGCGAGGAGACGGGACTGGAGCAGGTCGTGCTGCAGGGGCCGATCCGGGTCATCGACTGGCACTTCCGTTTCCGCGGACGACACATCCACAAGTATTGCCACTTCTTCCTGTTCGAGAGCCCGGCCGGGGAGCCCGCGCCACAGACCGCCGAGGGGATTACCGCCTGCCAGTGGCGCACCCTCGACGAGGCGCTCGAGGTGCTGAGCTACGACAATGCGCGCGGGGTCCTCAAGCGCGCGGGGGAGATGGTGCGCACCCTGGTGGCCGTGGGCGCCGGCCGGTCGCGCTCCCCCGCGGAGCGGCGGACGCCGGCCTGAGCGTGGCCACGATCCCGGCACTCCTCGAGAGTCGCGCCGCGCTCCTGGCGCTGCGCCGCACGCTGCCGAAGAACGGCCCAGGGGTGGTGGCCTGCCGCTCGCCCGCCGGTCTTCGGCGGGTGCTCGAGAGCCGCCTGGTAGATGCTGTCGTCATCGCTCCCACGCCGACGGTGCTCCCCGAGCTGGCCGACCTCAGAGCGCGTCTCCCCGGCATTCCCCTGGTGGCGTACGCCCCGTTCCGGCCCGACGACGGCGAGCTGCTGCTGGCCTGCCGCAAGCACGCCGTGGTCTCGGTGGTGGTGGAGGGCGTCGACGACTCCGTCGTCGGCGACATAGTGATGCGCGCGTCGGTCACGGCGGAGCGCCGCCAGGCCCTGGCGGATGCGCCCCGCCTGCTGCGGCTCACCGAGCCGCTCCAGCAGGAGGCGTGGCGGGTGCTGCTGGGCGAGGTGGAACGTCCGCTTCGCACCACGGCGCTGGCCCGGCGCCTCAAGGTGAGCCGGGAGCACCTCTCCCGTCAGTTCGGCGCCGGCGGCGCGCCCAATCTCAAGCGGGTGATCGACCTCACCCGCATCGCGACGGCGGCCCAGCTGCTCCGAAATCCCGGCTTCACTACCCCAATCGTAGTCCGGCTGCTTCATTTCGCCTCGTCCAGTCACCTGGGGAGCACCGCCCGGCGGATCGCCAATGTGCCGACCGGCGGCCTCGGCGCCCTGGGTCCGCGGGGTGTCCTGGCCGCCTTTGTCCGGGGAAATACCCGGAGCCGACTCTGAGGCGAGCGCGTCGCTCGCACCCTTGCCCGATGATGTATTGTGATTATTTTCACAAGCTGACGAACGCCCGCGTCCTCTAGCCAGGCTTTCCATCACATGGCCAACGATTCGATTCTCCGTCCCGGCGAGCTCAAAGACATCCTGCTGCGCGAGATCGCGTCGGCCGATCTGGGGACGGAGGACGTCACCGAAGTCGGGACGGTGCTCGAGGTGCGGGACGGCATCGCCCGGATCTATGGACTGCAGGCGGCGATCTCGAGCGAGATGCTCGAGTTCACCGCCCAGGAGACCGGGGAGACCGTGGCGGGCCTGGTCCTCAACCTGGAAGAGGACAACGTGGGCGCCGCCATTCTGGGCGACTACCTCAAGCTCAAGGAGGGCGACGAGGTCCGCCGCACCGGCCGACTGCTGGAGGTCCCCTCCGGTCCCGCCATGCTCGGCCGGGTGGTCGACGCGCTGGGCCGCCCGGTGGACGGCCGCGGTCCGATCCAGTCCACCACCTCGCGTCAGGTGGAGATGGTGGCCCCCGGCATCATCGTCCGCCAGCCGGTGAAGGAGCCGCTGCAGACCGGCATCAAGGCGATCGACGCGATGATCCCCATCGGCCGCGGCCAGCGGGAGCTGATCATCGGCGACCGCGGCACCGGCAAGACCGCCATCGCGGTGGACACGATCATCAACCAGAAGGGCGCCGGCGTGGTCTGCGTCTACGTGGCGATCGGCCAGAAGCGCTCGACGGTGGCCACGGTGGTGGAGCGGCTGAAGCAGGCCGGGTCGATGGACTACAGCATCGTGGTGGTGGCCTCGGCCTCCGATCCGGCGCCGCTGCAGTACATCGCGCCCTACACCGGCTGCGCCATCGCGGAGTATTTCATGTACGAGGAGGGGAAGGCCACCCTCTGCGTGTACGACGACCTGTCGAAGCAGGCGGCGGCGTACCGCCAGCTCTCCCTCATCCTCCGGCGGCCCCCCGGACGCGAGGCGTATCCGGGCGACGTCTTCTATCTCCACAGCCGGCTGCTGGAGCGCGCCGCCAAGATCAGCGAGAACACGGAGGCGGTGAGGCTCGACTCCCGGATCAAGAAGTCGGGGGGCTCGCTCACCGCGCTTCCCATCATCGAGACCCAGGCGGGCGACGTCTCCGCCTACATCCCCACCAACGTCATCTCGATCACCGACGGGCAGATCTTCCTCACCACCGATCTCTTCTACTCCAACGTGCGGCCCGCGGTGGACGCCGGCATCAGCGTGAGCCGGGTGGGCGGGAATGCGCAGATCAAGGCGATGAAGCAGGTGGCCGGGCCGCTCCGTCTCTCGCTGGCACAGTACCGCGAGCTGGAGGCGTTCGCCCAGTTCGGCTCCGATCTCGACGCCGCCACCCAGCGGCAGCTCGCCCGGGGGGCGCGGCTGGTCGAGATGCTCAAGCAGCCCCAGTACCAGCCGGTGCCCGTCGAGAAGCAGGTGGCGGTCATCTACGCGGTCACCAACGGCCATCTCGACGACGTGCCGGTGCCGCACATCCGCCAGTGGGAGCGTGATTTCCTCGACTATCTCGAGGCGTCCCAGCCCGCCATCCTGACCGACATCCGCACCAAGCGGGCGCTGGACGACGATCTGACCGGCCGGCTCAAGGCCGCGATCGCCGCCTTCAAGCCGCTCTTCGTCGCCGAGTAATGGCCAAGAGCCGGCAGCTCAAGGGACGGATCCGGTCCGTCCAGAACACCCGCAAGATCACCAAGACCATGGAACTGGTCGCCACGTCGAAGCTCAAGCGGGCGCAGGACCGGGTGGTGGCCGCGCGGCCCTACGCGGAGGCATTGCGCCAGGTGCTCTCCGACCTGATCACGGCGGAGCTGGCCGAGCGGTTTCCCCTCCTCCGGCGGCCGGCGCCGCCGGCCAAGGGCGGACCCAAGCGGGCGGCGGTGATCCTGCTGACCTCCAACCGCGGGCTGGCCGGCGGGTTCAACGCCAACCTCATCAAGGAAGCCCGCCGCCGGATCGAGGCCCTCGAGGCCGAGGGCTACACCGTCGAGCTCCATGGGATCGGGAAGAAGGGGATCGGCTTCTTCCGCTACCTGGGACGGAAGCTCGCGGCCGAGCGGGTCGACATCGGCGACCGTCCGACGGTCGACCACGCGGCCGAGATCGTCGAGCCGCTCATCCGGGCCTATGCCGCGGGCGAGCTGGCGAGCGTGGATCTGGTGCAGGCCCGCTTCGTGAGCGCGCTGCAGACCCCGCCGGCGACGGTGCGGATCCTCCCGGTCGAGGCCCCGGCCTCCGACAAGCCCCCGCGGGACTACATCCTGGCGCCCAGCGCCGACGCCATCCTGGAGCAGCTGCTGCCGCTCTACGTGCGGAACGCGGTCTATCGCGGCCTGGTGGAGACCGCGGCGGGGGAGCACGGGGCGCGGCGGACGGCGATGAAGAACGCCACGGACAACGCGGGGGAGATTCTCGAGCTGCTGAAGCGGACCTACAACCGGCAGCGGCAGGCGCAGATCACGCAGGAGATCGCGGAAATCGTCGGCGGCGCCGCCGCGCTGCAAGGATAAAGGGAGAGACCACCATCATGGCAACCGCTATCGCTACCGAGCAGGCCGGCACCGCCGCCCAGACCAAGAAGAACATCGGCCGCGTGGTCCAGGTCATCGGGCCGGTGCTCGACGTCGAATTCGAGCCGGAGCACCTGCCGGAGATCTACAATGCCCTCGTGATCGAGGACGCGGAGGCCGCGGTGCCGGTGCGTCTCACCGCGGAAGTGCAGCAGCACATCGGCCGCAACCAGGTGCGCGCCGTCGCCATGAGCACCACCGACGGAGTGACCCGCGGCATGCAGGTGACCGACACCGGCAGCCCGATCACCACGCCGGTGGGCAACGTCGCGCTGGGCCGGATCTTGAACGTGCTGGGCGAGCCGGTGGACGGCGGCCCGCCGCTGCCGCCGGACACCGAGCGGTGGCCGATCCATCGGGAGACGCCCAAGTTCACCGATCTCGAGCCCAAGACCGAGATCTTCGAGACCGGCATCAAGGTCATCGACCTGATCGCGCCGTTCGTGAAGGGCGGGAAGACCGGCCTCTTCGGCGGCGCCGGCGTGGGCAAGACGGTCGTCATCCTGGAGCTGATCAACAACGTCGCCAAGGCGCACGGCGGCAAGTCGGTGTTCTCCGGCGTGGGCGAGCGGACCCGCGAGGGAAACGACCTCTACCTGGAGATGACGGAGAGCAACGTCATCAAGTCCTGCGCCCTGGTGTTCGGCCAGATGAACGAGCCGCCGGGCGCCCGTCTCCGGGTCGGCCTCACCGGCCTCACGATCGCCGAGTACTTCCGCGACGTCGAAGGCCAGGACGTGCTGCTCTTCATCGACAACATCTTCCGCTTCACCCAGGCGGGCTCCGAGGTCTCCGCGCTGCTCGGCCGG
Organism: Gemmatimonadales bacterium; assembly: GCA_038253515.1. Lineage (GTDB taxonomy): Bacteria > Gemmatimonadota > Gemmatimonadetes > Gemmatimonadales > GWC2-71-9 > CAVVWJ01. Next base: position 7,653 of record JBBSHB010000109.1, read on the forward strand.
ATGCCGAGCGCGGTGGGCTACCAGCCGACGCTGGCCACCGAGATGGGCGACCTGCAGGAGCGGATCACCTCGACCAACAAAGGCTCCATCACCTCGGTGCAAGCGATCTACGTGCCGGCCGACGACCTGACCGACCCCGCGCCGGCCACCGCGTTCGCCCACCTCGATGCGACCGTGGTGCTCTCCCGAGCGATCTCCGAGCTGGGCATCTACCCCGCGGTCGATCCGCTGGACAGCGGCAGCCGCATCCTGGACGCGCAGTACGTCGGCGAGCGGCACTACAACGTGGCCATCGGCCTGCAGCGCACGCTGCAGCGCTACAAGAGCCTGCAGGACATCATCGCGATTCTCGGCATGGACGAGCTGAGCGAGGAGGACAAGCTGATCGTGGGGCGCGCGCGGCGGCTGCAGCGCTTCCTCTCGCAGCCGTTCTTCGTGGCCGAGCAGTTCACCGGCTTCCCCGGGAAGTACGTCAAGCTGGAGGATACGATCTCCAGCTTCGAGCGGGTGCTCTCCGGGGAGTTCGATCAGCTGCCGGAGCAGGCGTTCTACATGGTGGGTGGCTTGGACGAGGCGGTGGAGAAGGCCAAGAAGCTCGCGAGCTCGTGATGCAAGTCACGGTCATCTCCCCCGAGGCGGCTATGTTCGACGGTGAAGCGGACGCGGTGGTCGCGCCCGCGTTCGATGGTGAGGTCGGCATCCTGCCGAACCACGCGCCGTTCATGACGCTGTTGGGAGAGGGAACGCTGACCGTGCGCCAGGCGGGCACCGTGAGCCGCTTTGTGGTCCGAGGTGGATTCCTCCAGGTCGTGGACAATCGGGTGCGGGTGGTGGCCGAACACGTACAAGGAGGAGACGCTCATGCTTCGTAGCTGCTGCGGTGGGATCCTCGTGGTGACCCTGCTGGCGGGAGCCGCGAGCACGGGAGTTGCGCAGGAGACAGGGACGCCGATCTTCAAGGCGCCCTATCGCACGTTCACCGCCCACGAACTGGGGGCCTCGTTCTCCGACCCGGGCGCGGGCGTCAGCTTCGCACTGGAGGGGTTTTACCGCTACGGGCACGGTCCGTATGACGTCAGCTTCCGAGGCGGCTTCGAGGACCTCAACGGGTCGGCCGGCACCCGCTATCTCCTCGGTGCCAACGCACGCACCCAGATCCTCACCTACAGCGAAAGCTTCCCGCTCGACGGCGCCCTCACGCTGGGCATCGGAGCCAACGTCGGGAACGGTACCGACACCTACTACATCCCGATCGGCATCAGTCTGGGACGGCGGTTCAACCTCGAAGGCTCCAACACCACCTTCGTGCCCTATGTCCATCCGATCCTGGGGCCGGCATTCGGTGGCGGCGGCAGCAGGATCGATGCGGCTCTTGGCCTCGGCGTGGACGTTCGGTTCAGCGAGGATCTGGCCCTCCGGGTGAGCGGGGGCGTCGGCGACATCGAAGGCGTCGGCATCTCGCTCGCCTACATTCGTTGAGCCTGCCAGTGGCGCTCGGCGCCCGGCCGCACCCGCTGCGGCCGGGCGCTTTTGTGTTGACTTCCCTCCGAGCGCCCAAGTAGCTTCCGCCGCCGATCGGACCCCACAGCCTGCATCCCCCGCCTTCGCCGGAGAGACGCATGAGGCAATCGATGTACGCGGCCGTTCTGACCCTGGTCGTTTCGGTCGGCGCGACCGCGGGCGCCTCGCCCGCTGGGGCCCAGGTCCTGGGGATTCCGGTGTACAACAGCGGCATCGCGCGGGGCGTCGGGCTCTATGGCGACGTGGGCTTCCCCAATGCCGCAGCCGGGAAGGGCACCGCGCTCGGCCTCACCGGCCGTGCGGGATTCGGGCCGCTCGGCGTCACCGCCATAATCTCCACCTTCAATCCGGACGGGCCTGCCGGCAGTGTGACCTCGGTCGGGGCCACCGGCAATTTCCGGGTGTTCGGCGGACCCTTGGTGCCGCTGAGCGTCACCCTGCAGGGCGGCGTGGGCTATGCGAAGCCGGACGGCCTGCTCCCGAACGACGAGGTATCGGTGCTGCACTTTCCGGTGGGGGTAGGCTTCGCGCTCACCATTCCCAATCCCGTGCTCGCCATCAAGCCGTGGCTCGCGCCCCGGGTGGACGTCACCCGTACCAAGCTCAATGGCGTGTCGGAGACCGACACCAAATTCGCCCTGAGCGGCGGGCTGGAGCTCAATCTGTTAAGCGGGCTCGGATTGCAGGCCGCCTACGACTACCGCACCGGTGGATCCAGTCACCCGGGAGTGTTCGGCATCGGAGCCCATTACACGTTCCGGGTACCCGGACTGTGAGCGCCCGCCGGGGCCACATCTCGCTCCACGCACCGATTGCAGTGGCCCTCCTGCTCTCCACGACCGTCCTCGGGA
>JBBSHB010000110.1:0-10018 GCA_038253515.1 Gemmatimonadales bacterium
CCAGTGGGAGAGCGGAAAGCCGGTGAGCAGTGCCACTTCGATGGTCCGAGCCGCCCGCTGGCGTCCCCCGCCCTGAAACCCCGGATCGAGCCGGCCCGCCCAGCGGAGCAGCTCGAGTCCCTCCAGCCGTGCGCTCCATGCGTCGAGGGCCCGGCGCCGCGCCGGGTCGAGCGCCGGCTCCCGGAACAGCCCTTCGGCCAGGGCCCGCACGTAGAGGCCGGTCCCCCCGACCACTACCGGCAGCCGGCCGCGCGTTCGGATATCGGTGACCCACCCCTCGGCGTCACGGGCGAAGTGTCCGGCGCTGTAGCGGGCGCCGGGATCCACCACGTCGAGGCCGTGGTGCGGCACCCGGCTCCGCTCCTTCCGCGTGGGCTTGGCCGTCCCGATATCGAGCCGCCGGTAGACCTGACGGGAGTCGGCCGAGACCACCTCCAGCGGCCAGTGCGCGGCGAGGGCGAGCGCGACGGCGGTCTTCCCCACCGCCGTCGGGCCGACCAGGACCGGGACCCTAGCGGCGGCCAAACCGGCGCTCCAGCTCCTCGCGCGGCAACTGGACGACCGTCGCGCGGCCGTGCACGTCGTGCGGTGGGAGATCGGTCGCGAACAGTCGCAGCAGCAGCTCGCGCATCTCGGGCTGCTCGAGGTGCTCCCCCGCCTTGACGGCGGCCCGGCAGGCGAAGGTCGCGGCGAAGCGCTCCAGCCGGTTGGCCCAGCCGCCGAACCGGCCGCGGGCGAGGTCGGCCACCAGCTCCTGAAAGCAGGCGCCCGCGTCGAATCGCGGGTGGGGTGAGGGCACCGCGTGGAGCACCACCGAGCGTCCCCCGAACGCCTCCGCCTCGAATCCCACCCGCTGGAGCTCCGCCACGTGCAGCTCGACGGCCTCGAGCTCCTCGTCGGTCAGCTCGAGGGTGAGTGGGAGGAGGAGCCGCTGCGCCGGCGCGCCCACCCCGCTCAACTGGGCCAGCACCGTCTCGTAGAGCACTCGCTCGTGGGCCGAGTGCTGGTCGACGATGACGAGGCCCTCCGGCGCCTGGTAGATGATGTAGGTGTCGAACATCTGGAGGATCGGTGGCTGGAATCCGTCGGCCGGGCCCGCCGAGGAGGACGCCGGCTCGGCGTCCGCGGTGGCGAAGAGCTCCTGGGCGAGCCCGCTCGTGCCAGCCGCGTCGCGGTCCTGGGGCAGATCAGGGACGCCGGCGAGGGGACGCCAGTACCCCAACGGTGTCGCGGCCACCAGGGCACCGAGCGCGTGGCGCACGGCCTCCTCCACTACGCGCTCCACCCCGATGCGGTCGCGGAAGCGGACCTCCAGCTTCGCGGGATGGACGTTCACGTCGACCTCTTGGGGAGCCACCTCGATCCGGAGATAGATCGACGGCCGATCGCCCGGGTGGATGGCGGAGCGGTATCCGGCCTCCGCCGCGCGGATCAGGAAGGGATCCTTGAATGGCCGGCCGTTCACGAAGAGCTGGGTGCGGCGGCCGGTGGGCTGGGCGTCGCCCGGCCGCTGGACGAATCCTTCCACCCGAAACGCGCCCGCCGCGTACGACACCGGCACCAGCGTCCCCGCGATCTCTCGTCCCCAGACGGCGGCGAGCCGCTCGGCCGGGGACTGGTCCGGCGGCACGGCCAGGCGCGTGGTGCCATCCGCCTCGAGCTCGAACCCCGCGGTCGGGTGGGCCAGGGCGAGCGTGGCGAACGCGTCGTGCGCGGCGCGGGTCTCGCTCGCGGCCGAGCGGAGGAACTTCCGGCGGGCAGGCGTATTGAAGAAGAGCGCGCGCACCGTGACCGTGGTGCCCTGCTGGCGCACGGCGTCGGCGACCCGGTCGAGCCGCCCGCCGGTGACGCTGAGCTCGGTGCCGAGCCCGTCGCCGTCGGCGGTGAGGAGGGAGAAGCGGGAGACCGACGCGATCGCAGGGAGCGCCTCGCCGCGGAAGCCGAAGGTGGCGACGCCCACGAGGTCCGCCACGCTGCGAACCTTGCTGGTGGCGTGTCGATCGATGGCGAGCACGGCATCTTCCCGGCCCATCCCGGCGCCGTCGTCGCTCACCTGAATGAGTGTCTTGCCGCCGTTCTCCAGCTCCGCCCGGACGTGCCGGGCTCCGGCGTCCAGCGCGTTCTCCACCAGCTCCTTCACGGCGGAGGCCGGGCGCTCGACCACCTCACCCGCGGCGATCTGGTCGGCGACGGCATCGGGGAGGATGGCGATGCGACGGGCCATGGCCAGAATCTATCCGCCGACGGCGGCGACCGCCTCGTCGGGGAGCCACCCCTCGCGCGCGTTCGGTGCCCGCACCAGCACCCAGCCCGGCGCGTGCCGCACGATGCGGACGGCGCTGCCCCCCTCCAGCGGCGAGAGCGCCGGCGCCTGCCCGTGCGGCGAGACTCGAAGCGGCGCATCGTCCAGCACGATCGCCAGCGGCACCCGGTACCAGGCACGCAGGCCGAGACCGGCGAGCACGGTGCTGCCGGCGACGACCAGCAGTACTATCCATCGCTCCCTGAGCCGCGGCCTGAGGATCCACCCGAGCCATCCCGCGATCCAGAGCAGGCCACCCGCCAACAGCAGCTCCTCCGGCGTCACCGGAGGCGACCAGGTCCAGCGGGCGGAGGTCGCGTCCGTCGCGGGTACGAGCTCGAACCCCCGGCGGATGACTCCTCCGCGCGGTTCCAGCCGGCGCGCCTCCAGCCACGCGGCGGCGGCCCGACCGCGGGCACCGAGCCGGTAGTACGCGGCGCCCAGGTTGTACCAGTGCGCCGCCACGGCCGGTTGCTCCGCGGCTCTCAAGCTGAACCCTTCGGCCGCAGCCCTGAGGGAGCCGCTGTCGTAGAGTTGCTCCGGCGAGGGGGACTGCGCATCGACCGCTCCCCCGATCAGGGCCAGCAGCACCACGGCCGTGGAGACGCCCCGGGCGCGACGACCGCGCAGCGAGCCTCCGAGGCGAAGCAGGACGTCGCGGACCTCGCTGGCAAGCACTGGATCGTCCGCGACCTGGGCCCCCGGACCGTACCTCCGCGCATGCAGACGCTCCCGCAAGGCGGCCACTCGGGACGCGAGCTCGGTATCCGCACCGGCCGCGCGCACCGCCGCCGCCAGACCGGCCCCGAACCGGAGATCGGGATCCGGCACCAGTGCGCGGACCAGGGCATCCAGGTCCAGCTCCGCGCTCCGGAGGTCGAGACGCGCCGCCCTCCTGGGTCGCCTGCGCTTCGGCAGCGGAATCCGTCCCCACGACCACGCGATCAACGACGGCAGCGCCAGCAGCAGCACCCATGCCCAGTCGGGAACCGCGTGGGCCAGCCGCCACGAAAGCCTCGGCGCGTGGGACCGAAGCAGCGGCGGTGGGAGCGCGGCCGACGCTGCGGACTCCCCGCCCGCGGTCACCGGTACCGATGCGGCGGGCGTGCCGAGCTCGGTGTAGCGGCCCTGGGCCAGATCGAAGTAGGGATAGGTCACCGCCGGCAATGCCAGTACTCCGGCGGAGTCCGGCACCACCAGATAGCGGAACGTCTTGGTGCCACCGAGCCGGCCCTCTCCCGAGGCCATCGTCTCGTCGACCCGCTCGACGTACGCGCGGGCGCCGGCCGGCCAGCGGACCAGAGGCGCGGGCCAGAGCGCCAGGTTGCCTTCGCCGGTCAGGGCGAGCTCGACCGTGATTCCGTCGCCCACGCGGGCGGCCGGCGGGGTCACCCGGCGCTCGAGCCGTAGCCCCGCGGCGATCGCCCCGGTGAATCCGGCGGGCCGCCCCTCTGGCGGGAGGGGCTGCACGACCAGCGTCTCCGCACGGCTGGAGATAGCGAAGCGATCCTCCTGACTGAAGAACTGCAGCGCGACCGGCGTGCTGTATTTGAGCGTGGCTCGCGGAATGGAGAGGCGTCCGGGCACCAGCGGAAAGACGATCTGATGGGAGACGAAGAGATCGTACCATCGCCCGGCGACGTTGCGGGTGGCCGCGATCCCGCTGGGCGTCGTCTGGGGGTAGCTCCAGACTCCGTCGATCACCGGCGGTTGCAGCGTCGGCGGACGGCGAAGCTGCAGCCGGAGATCCCGGGGGAACCACGCGGCGGTCACCACGTCCACCTGCTCGCCCAGCCGGGCGGTGTCGGAGGAGACCAGCAGATCGATCCCCGCCTGCCCGGGTTGCGGTGGTCTCGCGCGCTCCAGCAGGAGCCGGAGCCGGGGATTCAGGGTGGAGGCGGTCGCGGCCCGGTTGGCGGCCACATCGATGACCACCGCGCCGGCTTCCACCGTGTCGCGCCCCTGTACCGCGCGGGCGGGGCCGAGCTCCCAGCGGCCGGGCCGGGTCGCGCGGAGCCGGATCTCGAGCACCGTCGTGCGAGTCCGGTCCGCGTCCGAAGCGATCTCGGTTCGTTCCGATCGGGCAACGATCTCGAGACCGTTGAACGGCGCGATCGTCACCTGCATCGGGGTCGGCGAATGGGACACGGCGCGCAAGGTGTACACCACCTCCTCGCCCACCGAGATGCGATCCTCGTTCACCGACACCTCGAGCTGGGGCCGCTCGCCCTGCAGGACGCCGACCAACAGCCCCACACCACGGAGAGCGTGGATCACCAGTCCTTCACTCCCGACGTCGAGCCCGCCTCCAGGCGGCGCTGCTGTTCCTGGCGGGTCAGGCGCTCGCGCCGCTCCATGGAATTGAGGATCTGCTCCGCCTGGCTCTGGTTGACTCCCTGGCTGCTCGGGGCGGGCGCGCTCGGCTGTGGGTTGGGCCCACCGCCGCTCGGCGGCGTGCCGCCGCCTCCGCCTCCACCGCTGGGCGGCGGCGGCGGCCGGCGCCGTTCGGTGAGCTCGAGATTCCACTTGGCGCGGGCAGACCCGGGCTGGAGCAGAAGCGCCTGGCGGAGGCGGTCCGCCGCGTCGTCGAGCAGCTCTTCCCGGCGGCTGCTGTCGGCCGCCGAAGCCAGCAACCCGGCCAGGCCGAGATTGTAGAGCGCACGATACCGGAGCGCGGGATCGAGCGACTTGGCGGCTTCGACCAGCGCGCCGCGCGCCACGTCATACCGACCCGCCTCGAGCGCCGCCGTGCCCGCGTTGTAGAACGCGGTATCCCGCGCGCTGGCGCCGTTCGCCTCCTTGAGGAACTCCGCCGCCGCGCGCACCGGATCACCCGCCGCGAGCGCACGTGCGCCCGGCGTCGGCCGCTGGGCGGTGGCCGTCCCGGTCAGGAGGAGCAGGCCCGCGAGCCCGATGAGCGCCGGCCCCGGACGCACCAGGGTGTAGCCGAGCAGGAGCAGCGCCGCCACCAGCACCGGGATCCAGCCGCGGGGGACGAGATCCGCGGTCCTGGTCTCCGACGAGGGGCTCCGCTTCATCGCCGCCACCAGGTCCCGGACCGACCCGGCCTGGTCGCGCGCCTCGCTCGGTACCAGTGTCCCCTCGGCCGCGTCCACCACGGCGTTGAGCACGTCGTCGCGTCGCTGGGTCTGGATCACGCTGCCGTCCTCGTCCTGCTTGTACTGGAGCAGCGTGCCGGCGGAGTCGCGGATGGGGATTCGGCTGGGAGTGGGCCGTCCCTCGGAGACCATGATCAGATGCACCCCCGTCTCCTTCAGCGCTTCGGCCTGGGCGATGATCTCGGGCAGAGTGTCGTGCGCCTCGCCATCGGTGAAGACGACCAGCACCCGGTCCGCGACACCCGCGGCGGCGCCCAGCAGTTGGGTGCCCTGGGTCAGCACGCTGCCCAGGTTGGTGCCGCCCTCGCTCGCCAGGTCGGGGTCGAGGGCATCGAGGTACATCCGGATGGCGCCGCCGTCCACCGTGAGCGGCGTCAGGATGTAGCTCCGGCCCGCAAACGCGATCAGGCCGAGCCGGTCGCCCTCGAGGTCCTGGCTCAGGCGGCGGGCCTCGGTAATCGCGCGCTGCAGCCGGCTGGGCGACGCGTCCTCGGCCAACATCGATCGGCTGATGTCGATCGCGAAGACGAGATTGAGTGCCCGGGTCTCGGTCTTGATCTCGGTCCGGCCGTAGCGCGGCCCCGCGAGGGCTACGATGCCCGACAGGGCGACGAGCCCGAGCACCACGGGCGCCCAGCCGCCTCGGGCCCGGGCGAGCCGGCCGAGCGCGGGGGACCAGCGGCGCGCGAGCCGGATCCGGCGGCGCCGGCCCACCCAGGCGCCGAAGCCGATGGCGATCCCCAGCAGGGGCGCGAGCAGCAGCAGGAGCGGGGCGTCGAAGATCATGGGACCCGCACCACCAGCGTGCTCCCGATCAGGATCTCGAGTGCCAGCGCTCCCAACCCGGCGAGGATGAGCGGCCGGGTGGCCTCTTCGTACCTGGTGTAGCGGGTCACCTGGATGGGCGACTTCTCCAGTTGATCGATCTGGCGGAAGATGCGACTCAACGCCTCACTGTCCTTGGCTCGGAAGTAGCGGCCGCCGGTCTTCTGGGCGATCTCGCGCAGCAGCGGCTCGTCGATCCGGACCGGCAGCATCTCGTAGCGGAATCCGCCCAGCCCGCGGCCCGTCGGGATCGGGGCCTCTCCGATGGTGCCCACGCCGATGGTGTAGACCTTGATGCCGTAGGCGGTCGCCGTGGCGGCGGCGGTGCGCGGATCGATCAGGCCCTTGTTGTTCTCCCCGTCGGTGAGCAGAAGAATGACCTTGGACTTGTCGGGTGCCCGGCGCAGCCGGTTGACGGCGGTGGCGAGCCCGCTGCCGATGGCGGTGCCGTCCTCCAGACTGCCGATCTTGAGCTCCATCACGGCCTGCTCGACCACCGGGTAATCGAGCGTCACCGGCACCTGGGTGAGCGCCTCGCCCGCGAAGGCCACCAGCCCGATCCGGTCGGCTGTCCGCCCGCGGATGAAGGCCACCGCCTGCCGCTGTGCCACCCCCAGCCGGTTGGAGGGCGCGAAGTCCTCCGCCAGCATACTGCTGGAGATATCGATGCAGATGACGATCGCGATCCCCTCCTGCTTCACTTCGATCGTGTCCCCGCCGACCCGGGGCCCCGCGGCCGCCACGATGAGCGCCACCAACGTCGCCGAGCGCAACAGCGGTGGCAGCACCACCCACCAGCGCTTGGCCGAGACGGCGGCCGGCAGGCTCACGTCGCTGTAGCGCGCCGCTGGGATCTCGCGCTGGCGGCGGCGCCACCACCAGAGGGCCAGTCCGAGGAGGAGCAACAGCAGCCAGGGACGCGCGAAGCTCATGCGGCCTCACGGAGGAGCCGCGGCTCGAGCTCGCCGCCCCAGCGGGCGAGACCCAACGCATCGGGGAAGGTGCGCTCCCCGAATCGGGCCTCGTCCAGCGAATGCAGCAGGTCGGTCAGCTCCCCCAGCGGCCACGCCGGGCGGGCGGCGCGCACTACCCGGAGCAGGTCCTCGGTGTCGAGCCCCACATGCGCGGCGGGAAGCCGCTCGGCGATGGCCCAGCGGAGCCGCGCGGTGGCCGCGGCGGCCACCGCGCGCGACTCCCCCGCGTCCGCCCAGCGCTCGAGCGGTGGCTCGCCGCCGCCGGGTGGTGGAAGGACGAAGATTTTCCGCTCCTTCCCGCGACGGCGCCACCACCAGTGCAGCGGCGCCAACAGCAGGCCGCCAACCAGCCAGAGGACCAGCAAGGGCAGCAGGCTCAGCGTGCGCCGGGGCACGAAGTCGGCGCGGGGCTGCGGCGCCAGGGTCGAGTCCGGCAGAACGACCGGGAGCACGCTCCGGATATGGAGGGTGATCGACTGTGCCGGCAGCGAATCCACGCTCCCGTTGGCGCCCAGCAGGAGCGGACCCGGGAGCTGCAGGGTCTCGGTGCCGGTCCGCCACACGACGACCGGATAGGTCACGTCGGCTGAGTCGCCCCGCAGGGTGACGCGCGGGGAGGCCAGCAGCTCCACCGGATCGGGGGGAGTCCAGTCGGCCGGCCGCAGGGTACGCCCCGCCGGCACCACGACGGTACTGGTGAGCCAGATGGTGTCGCCCACGGTGGGATCACCGTCCTGGGCCCCGGCGGCGAGCAGGAGCCCGGTGACCGCCAGGCCGATCATGCGCGGTGGATCCGCCGGGCACGGCGCGCGAAGGCATGGCGGAGCGGGAGCGCGTAGTCGACTCCGGTCTCCAGCCCCACCTGGTCGGCACCGGAGGCCGACAAGATGCGGCTCCGCTCCTCCCGCCGGTGCTCGGCGAGCGCGCGTACCCGCTCCCGGACCACCCGACTTCCGGTGTCGATGAGGACCCGGCGGCCCGACTCGGCGTCGAGCATCTCGATCCAGCCGGACTCCGGCAGATGGTGCTCGCGGGGGTCGTCCACCGTGATCGCCACCACCTCGTGCCGCGCGGCCAGCCGGCGCAGCGGGCGGTCCCATCCCGCGGCGATGAAGTCGGACAGGATCACCACGATGCTGCGATGGCGCAGCAGCCGGCTGGCGTAGGAGAGGCTGGCCGCGAGATTGGTTCGCTGCCCCGCGGGCTCGAACGCGACCAGGTCGCGAATCACCCGGAGCGCGTGCCGGCGGCCCTTGGCCGGGGGGATGACCTGCTCGACCTCGTCGGCGAAGAGGAGGGCGCCGACCCGATCGTTGTGGTAGGCGGCGGCGAGCGCGAGCACCGCGGCGACCTCGACGGCGAGCGCGGCCTTGGTGATCGGCTCGCCGAATCGGGTCGAGCCCGACTGATCCACCAGGAGCATGAGCGTCAGCTCACGCTCTTCGGTGAAGGTCTTCACATAGGGACTGGCCAGCCGGGCGGAGACGTTCCAGTCGATGGCGCGGAAGTCGTCGCCGTGCTGATAGGCCCGGACCTCGGCGAACTCCATTCCCTGGCCCCGGAACACGGAGCGGTACTCCCCGGCGAACAGGGTGCCGACCAGGGCGCGGGTGCGGAGCTCGATTCCCTTGACCTGCTTGAGGATTTCGGGAGAAACGGCAGGCATTTCACGGCACCCTCAGGGCGGCGAGCACCTTGGTCACCACGTCGTCGGTGGTCACGTCCTCGGCCTCCGCCTCGAAGGTGAGGACGATCCGGTGGCGGAGCACGTCCGGGGCGAGCGCGCGGACGTCCTCGGGCACGACGTAGGCGCGACCCCGGAGAAAGGCGTGCGCGCGGGCGGCCTGGGCCAGCGCGATCGACGCGCGGGGGGATCCACCGAAGGCGATGAGCGGCTGAAGGTCGCTGAGTCCCACCGCCGAGGGCTCCCTGGTGGCGCGCACCAGGTCCACGATGTAGTCCACCACCTTCTGGTCCATGTACAGTTGAGCGATCGAGGCCCGCGCGGTGAGAATGTCGACCGGATGGAGCAACCGCTCGACCGGGATCTCCTGCCCCCCGCTCATCCGGAGCAACACCTCCTTCTCCTCGTCCCGGCTGGGATATCCGACCCGGACCTTCAGCATGAAGCGATCGAGCTGCGCCTCGGGGAGCGGATAGGTCCCCTCGTGCTCGATGGGGTTCTGGGTCGCCAACACCAGGAACGGCTCCTCCAGTCGAAAAGTGGTGCCGCCGATGGTGACCTGATGCTCCTGCATCGCCTCGAGCAGCGCGGCCTGGACCTTGGCGGGGGCGCGGTTGATCTCGTCCGCCAGAATGATCTGGGCGAAGACCGGTCCCTTCTTGACGCTGAACTCCTGGCTCTTCTGGTCGAACACCATGGTGCCGATGAGGTCGGCAGGGAGCAGGTCCGGGGTGAACTGGATGCGGGAGAAGGAGGCGTGGATCACCTCTGACAGCGTGCGCACGGCCAGCGTCTTGGCCAGCCCCGGCACGCCCTCCAGCAGGATGTGGCCGCCGGTGAGCAGCCCGACGAGCAGCCGCTCCACCATGGCATCCTGCCCCACGATGCGCCGCGACACCTCTTTGAGAATGCGCTGCACCGGCAGCGTCTCGGCCGGCTTCTCGGTCAGCTTCGGCGCGCTCACGCTCGCTGGCTCCTGGAGTTGGGTCAGGGAAAGATAGTCGGGGTCGGGCCGTCATCCGGCGTCACGCTGTCATCCCGAGCGGGTCACGCTGTCATCCCGAGCGGGTCACGCTGTCATCCCGAGCGGAGCGAGGGATCTTGCCCGCTGCTC
>JBBSHB010000111.1:0-9970 GCA_038253515.1 Gemmatimonadales bacterium
CGCCGCTGCCGAACAGCACCAGACCCCCGGCGCAGACAGGCGAGGAGGTGAAGATGTCGCCGCTCTCGAATCCCCAGGCGAGCGGCGCGTCGGGACCGGTCGCGATGCGCCAGCGTTGGCGGCCGCTGGTCGCGTCCACCGCGAAGAGGCTGCCGTCCCGGCTGCCCACGTAGACCAGGCCGCCGGCCAGCGTCGGCGAGGAGGTGATGGCCCGGCCGGTCCCGAACCGCCAGCGCTACTCGCCGGTGAGGGCATCGAGCGCGTAGAGATATCCGTCGCCGCTGCCGATGTAGACCACCCCTCCGCTCACCGCCGGTGACGACTCCACCATCCCGCCCGTCTGCACCCGCCACTGAAGGCCACCGAACCGCTGGACGCCCGCCGTCCGATACACGCCGGTGTGCGCCAGGTCGCCCCGGAAGGTGGCGATCGAGTCGGACGCGCCGGGATGGCGGGAGGCGAGCGCGATGGCGAGGGGAGCGGAAGTGGCGACCAGGACGAGCAAGGTCTTCGTACGCATGAGTCCTCGAGAGACAGATGAAGGGTTTCTCTGACTGGACGAAGCGAATGCCCCAAGGGTTTCGGCTGTCACAAGCGGATTCGCGGCGATGTCATTCAAGAGTCCATGTCATCCTCCACACCGCTGTGCGACCGGCGCGCATCGCGCCGCTCTTGTGGCTCGCGCCGTCCGTTGCATCCCGGGACGCGGGGCCACCGGAGGCGGCCGAGGTGCGCGTGGCCGACGGCGACCGGCAGGTCGCATTGGCCGGGCACCCGTGGTACTCGGGGGCGCGATACGACGGGAGCCAGTACGTCTGGAGCGCGGCGGTGGAGCGCCCACGGCGGAGCGACGTGTTCGCCCCGCTCGGGAAGGCCTCGACCAGCCTGCCGTTCCCGCCGGTGCCCGCACCGCTGGTGGGATGGCCGTAGTAGATTTCTCCCCCATGCCATCGCTCCCCGAACGATTCGCGGCCGACCCCCGCGCGGCGCCCGGCTTGCCGGACGCCGCCTTGATCGAGCGGGAGAGCCGGGTGGTGGGCGAGCTCATGACCGAGCTCGGTCGGGTCATCGTCGGCCAGCGGATGATGCTCGAACGAATGCTCATCGGCCTCCTGGCCGACGGCCACGTGCTGCTGGAGGGAGTGCCGGGGCTCGCCAAGACGCTCTCGGTGCGGACCCTCGCCGCCAGCATCGCGGCCGGGTTCCACCGGATCCAGTTCACCCCCGACCTCCTGCCGGCCGACCTGATCGGCACCATGATCTACAACCAGCGCAGCGGAGACTTCACGGTGCAGCAGGGGCCGATCTTCACCAACCTCCTGCTGGCCGACGAGATCAACCGGGCGCCGGCCAAGGTGCAGAGCGCGCTGCTGGAGGCTATGCAGGAGAAGCAGGTGACGATCGGCGGGCAGACCTTTCCGTTGCCCGAGCTCTTCCTGGTGCTGGCCACCCAGAATCCGATCGAGCACGAGGGCACTTACCCGCTCCCCGAGGCTCAGGTCGACCGCTTCATGTTCAAGCTGGTGGTGAGCTATCCGGAGCGGCAGGAGGAGCGGGCGGTGCTCGACCGGATGACCGGTCCGACCGAGCCCACGGCCGAGCGCATGGTGGAGCCGGAGCGCATCCTCGCCGCGCGGCGACTGGTGCGGACGATCTACGCCGACGAGCGGATCAAGGAGTACGTCCTGGACCTGGTGGTGGCGACCCGCCGGCCCGCCGAGGCGGGGCTCGGTGAGCTGGCGCCGCTGGTCGAGTTCGGCGCCTCGCCCAGGGCCGCGATTTTCCTCCTCCGCGCCGCCAAGGCCCACGCCTTCATCCGCGGCCGGGCCTACGTCACGCCGGACGACATCAAGGCGCTCGGCCTCGACGTGCTCCGCCACCGGATCATCCTCACCTATCGCGCCGACGCCGAAGGGGTCGGGGCGGACGCGCTGCTGGGCAAGATCTTCGAGGCGGTGCCGGTGCCATGACGCCCGAGGAGGTCACGCGCGAGGTACGGCGGATCGAGATCACCACCCGCCACCTGGTGCGAGACATCGTCGCGGGGGAGTACTCCAGCGCCTTCCGCGGACGGGGCGTGGAGTTCTCGGAGGTGCGGGAGTACCAGCCGGGAGACGACGTCCGCACCATCGACTGGAACGTCACCGCCCGGCTGGGCTCGGCGTACGTGAAGCGCTACCTCGAGGAGCGGGAGCTCACGGTGATGTTCGCCGTGGACTTCAGCGCCTCGGGCAGCTTCGGCAGCCGGCTCCGCACCAAGGGCGAGCTCGCCGCCGAGGTCTGCGCGGTGCTGGCGCTGGCCGCGGCGCGGAACAACGACCGGGTGGGCGCCCTTCTGTTCACCGACCGGGTGGAGCACCACGTCCCGGCGAGGAAGGGCCGGCGGCACGTGCTCCGGGTCATCAGCGACATCCTCTCCTTCCAGCCGTCCGGGCGGGGCACCGATCTGGCCGTCGCACTCGGCGAGCTGGAGCCGACGTTGCGCCGCCGGGCAGTCATTTTTCTCCTGTCCGACTTCCTGGCCGCGGGATACGAGGGCGCTCTCGCCCGGCTGACGCGGCGCCACGACCTGGTGGCGCTGCAGCTGGTGGATCCGCGGGAGCGGGAGCTGCCCGACGCGGGCGTGGCGACGCTGTGGGACCCGGAGGGCGGCGGGTGGCGGCGGGTGAACACCGGCGATCTGGCCGTGCGGGAGGGATTCCGGCGCCGGGCACTGGAGTTCGATCGGACGCTCGAGCGGGAACTCCGCGAGCGGGGCGCGGATCTGCTGCGGCTGGAGACGGGCCGGTCGTACGCGGAGCCGCTGCTGGCGTTCTTCCGACGGCGGGAGCGGATGCTGTGGCGGTGAGGAGCGGGCGGGCGGTTAAGCTCTTCGGCGCCATCATGGCTGTCATCCCGAGCGGAGCGAGGGATCTTGCCCGGGATCGCCGGACAGCCGCGTCTGTCCGGGAGCGGCGAAGAAGATCCCTCGCTTCGCTCGGGATGACAGTTCCGCTCGGGATGACAGTTTCGCTCGGGATGACAGTTGGGAGCGTGACGCTGGCCGCGACGGCGATCTCCCTCCTCGGCGTCCCCGCCCAGGCCCAGCGCAGCGATCAGATCTGGGAAGTCGTCCCCGACACGGCGCGCGCCACGGTCGGCGATCCGGTGACGATCCGCTTCCGGCTCCGGCTGGACGACACCGATCTCCTGTTCGACACGGTGCCACGCCCGGTCGACCCGCTGCCGGACGAGGTGCGCCTCCTCTCGGTCGAGAAGCTGGTCCGCCGGCCCGACCGGATCTTCGTGGGACAGGCGCGTCTCGCCTTCTATCGCCCGGGGCGACAGGCGGTGCCGGTCTTCTCCCTGCCGTTCATGCGGGCGGTGAAGGGGATCGAGCACGGGACGGTGCTGAGCGACAGCGCGTTCGTGGAGATCGCGCCGGTGCTCGATGCCGGGAATCCGTCGCTGCGGGACATCCGGGAGCTGGCCCGCTCGCCGCTGCCAGGTCCGCTGTGGGGGAGCATCGCCCTGGGACTGGTGGCGGCCGCCGTCTGGCTGATGCGCCGGCGCCGCCGGGCGAGGGAGGCGCCGGCCGCCGTCGTGCCTCTGGAGCCGGTGCCAGTGCCCGAGCCGGATCCCTACGCCATCGCGCTGGCGCGACTGGCGGAGACCGAACGCGCGGGATGGCCGTCGCAGGGAGAGGTGGCGCGGCACTATGAAGCGGTGACCGACGCGCTGCGGGACTATCTCGAGGCCGCGGAGTCGCTGCCGGCGCGGGAGCGTACCACGTCCGAGCTGCTCTGGGCCCTTCCGCCGCATCTGGTCGAGCGCGGGCTGCGCCGGCGGTGCGAGGAGGTGCTGGATGAGGCGGACCTGGTGAAGTTCGCCCGCTTCCGGCCTGGCGCCGCCGACGCGGCGGTGTTCCTGCAACGCGCGCGCGAGCTGCTCGGACGCTGGCACGGCGCCGCGGCGCACGCGGAGGAGCTCGATGCGGTTCGCTGATCCTGCCCTCCTTCTTCTCCTCGCGCTCCCGCTGGGGTACGCCGCCTGGCTCTGGCTCCGTCGGCGCCGGCCGCCGGTGGAGCGGATCGGGTTTCCCGGGCTGGCGTTCCTGGACGACGGGCCTCCGTCCCCGCGGGCGCGGTTGCACCAGCTTCCCCTGGCGCTCCGCCTCGTCGGACTGGCGCTGCTGATCGTGGGGCTGGCCCGCCCCCAGCTCCCCCACGAGGTCCGGCAGATCCACAGCCGTGCCCGGAACATCATGCTCGCGCTCGACATCTCGAGCAGCATGAAGGCGGGCGACTTCAAGCCCGGCAACCGGCTGCAGGTGGCGCGGCGAGTGCTGAGCGAGTTCGTGGCCCAGCGCGAGGGCGACCTGCTCGGCCTGGTGATCTTCGCGGGCCGGTCGTTCCTCCAGGCGCCGCTCACGCCCGACATCGATCTCCTGGGCAAGACGCTGGGCCGAGTCGACATCGGGATGTTGCCGGACGGCACCGCCATCGGGACCGCGCTGGCCACCTGCCTCAATCAGCTCAAGGACCTGCCGCCCAAGGCGAGCGTCATTGTCCTCATCACCGACGGGGCCAACAACACCGGCCAGCCGTCGCCCTACGTGGCGGCGGAGGCGGCCCGCGCCATCGGCGTCCGGATCCACACGATCGGGGTGAGCGCTGCCGACACCGCCAGACCCGACAAGCAGTTCATCTGGCGCTGGGGCCGGACGCCCGACCGGCTCACCAACGCCGACGAGACGGTGCTGCGGCGGATCGCGGGCCGGAGCGGCGGCGAGTACTTCCGGGCCACCGACCCCGAGGCGCTGACCCGGATCCTGGCCAAGATCGATCCGCTGGAGCGGCACGACGTCCGGATCAGCGAGACGCGGGACTATCGCGAGCTCTATCCCTGGGTGCTGCTGCCCGCGCTGCTGCTCCTCCTGGCCGACCTCCTGCTCGGTGCCACCCGGCTCCGCGGCGTGCCATGAGGGCGCGATGAGCTTCGCCGCTCCCATCGGACTCTTCCTGCTGGCGCTGCTGGTGCCCGCGGCCGGGTGGCTGGCCGTGCGTCGGGAGCGGGCGCGCCGGGCCGCGCTCCGAAGCTTCGGAGATCCGGCCCTTCTGCTGCGCGGCTCGGTCATCGCCGACGATCGCACGATGGCGGTTCGGGCCGGGCTCCAGGTCGCGGCACTCGGGTTCGGTCTCCTCGCGCTGGCCCGCCCGCAGTTCGGCGAGAAGCGCGCGGAGCTGGCCCGGCAGGGGCGGGACGTGCTGCTGGCGCTCGATCTCTCCCGCTCGATGACGGTGCGAGACGTGGCGCCCTCGCGGCTGGCGGTGGCCAAGCGCGCGGCGTGGGAGACGATCTCCGCCAACCCGGGCGACCGGATCGGCTTTCTGGTCTTCGGCGGGAGCGCGTTTCTGCAGCTGCCGCTCACCTCGGATCAGGCCACGCTCCGGCTCTTCCTCGACGCGGCCACGCCCGATGACCTGGGCGATCCGGCCACCGACATCCCCACCGCGCTCACCACCGCCGCGAAGGTGTTCGAGCACGAAGGCGAGCGGGGACACCGGGCGGTGCTGATGGTCTCCGATGGCGAGAGCGGGGAAGGTGATCTGGACGGCGCGCTCGCGGCGCTCCGGAAGGCGGAGATTCCGGTGTTCGCGCTGGCCGTCGGCACCCGGACGGGTGGACCGGTGCCGGCGGACAGCTCCGAGGCACCCGAGCGGTTCCACCGGGATCACATCGGGCGGGTCGCCGTGTCACGGATGGAGGAGGGGGAGCTGCGCCGTGCGGCGGAAGCGACCGGCGGCGCCTTCGCCCGCTGGGACCAGCCCGCGCAGCGGCGCCACCTCACCGCCGCCTTGGGGAAGCTCGAGTCGCGCACGCTGGCCGCCCGGCAGTCGCGGGAGCGGGCCGACCGCTTCCAGTGGCCGCTCGCCCTGGCGGTGCTGGCACTCCTGGCGGAGCTTGCACTCCGGATACGCGTGCCACGTCGGCAGGCTGTCCCGCTGGTGCAGCGTGCAGTGGCCGCGGTGGTCGTGCTGCTCTCGCTGGGGACCGCCGGCTGCGGGCGCGGGTTCCTGGAGGCGCGGCGGGGAGAGCAGCGCTACGAGGCGGGCGATTTCGCGGGCGCGGCGACGGCGTTCGACCGCGCGCTCGCCGCCGACAGCACCCCGGCCCGGGCCTACAACTCGGGAAACGCGCTCTACCGGCTGCGCCGCTACGAGGACGCGGCCAGACGCTACCGGCTCGCGGCCGAATCCGGAGAGCTGCGGCAGCGGAGCCTGTACAACCTGGGCAACGCACTGGTGCGGGCCGCGGAGGAGGCGCCGGGGAATCCCGAGCCGCTGCGCGAGGCGATCAAGGCATACCAGGAGGCGTTGCGGCTCGACCCGGCCGACGCGGCGGCGAAGTGGAACCTGGAGCTCGCCGTCAAGCGGCTCACCGAGGACCGGACCTCTGGCGGTTCACCCGGACGGGGCCGCAACGCGGACTACGGGCGGGGCAACATGAACAACCCGGGCTATGAGGGGAACCCCGAAGCCGCCGTGGGAGCGATGGCCGGCGGCGGCTTCGGGGCGGGCGAGGGTGAAACGGCGAAGGAGCTGGACCTGGACCAGGCGCGGCGGCTGCTGGAGACGGTGCAGCGCCAGCAGCTCACCAGCCACGAGGGACGGCCGCCCAAGTCGGGGGCGACCGGCGCGCGGGACTGGTGAGGCGCTGATCCGGGCGTCGGGCCGTGTTCACTATGATCGGAGCTTGGCTGCGGCGGCGGGTGGGGCTCACTCCGGGCGCTGCAGTGCCTGCGTCGATCGTCCGGCGGAGATCGGGGTGCTGCCGCAGTCACTGACGCGCCCTCCGCGAGCCCCACCCGCCGCCTCCGCCCGGGGATTTGGGACAGCCGCCGCCCGAGCATGTGGGACCTCAGCTTCGGGGCTTCCCCCGACCGAGCTCGGCGAGCACGCTCTCGATCTCGGGACGAACGAACGCCCCTGCCCGGGTGACGGCGTACACCTGGTTGACACAGCGGCGGCCGCGCACCGGGCGGATCACCCGGACCTCACGCCGTCGCGCACTGCATCGAGCGGCACGACCGACGCTCCGGTTCCCAGCGCGACCGCCGCTACGACCTCCTCCAACTCGTCGAAGTGATGCACGCTGCTGGTGCGCGCCGGCTGCGCGCCGAAGTGCGCGTCGAACCACCGGCCGAACACGGCGTTTACCGGCGCGCTGCGCCGATTCCGCGCGGCCGCGGGCGCGCATCCGGACGCGGTGTACGAGCTGGTGAGCGGGGGCGAGCCGCCGACCTATGTGCTGTGGATGCCGGTGAAGACATGGGCCGAGAGCCGGCGGTGCACTGCCACCGGACCCTGACGTCCTCGGCCCGAGAGACCGAACCAGCCCGCTAGAGAGTGCAGTCCAGAACCGGGTGCGGACCTGTCAGCCCGAGGGAGGACCGTCAACTGTCATCCCGAGGAGCGTAGCGACGAGGGATCTTGCTGGGCCGAGTTCGAACCCCGGGTGAGAAGATCCCTCGCTCCGCTCGGGATGACAGTGGGGGTCAGCATGCGACTGGTTCCCATGCCGACCGTTCAGCGTCGGTATAGTCAGGCCGCACGACCCGCCCCTCGTCCGCGGACTGCATTCCCGCCTCGATGATGGCCATCACCGTGGCTGCTTGAGCCGGCGTCACCGGAGACGCTCCCTCTCCTCGGAGAGCGTGCCGGATCGCCAGGTAATAGCCGAGATAGTTGCCTGGTGGCGTGGCGATCTCGATCGGCGCTCCGCCCTCACCGGCAACGAGAATCAGCGGATCCGGGTCGCGGCCCCACCCCGCGGAGCCGGGCTTCTGGCCGGAGACGAGTTGATCCTCCTGGGGGTCGCCACGGCGTTTGGTGAGGCTCCCCTCCGTGCCTCGCACGAGGAAACGCGTCGCCGAGCCTGCCGCCATCATGCTGGATGCCAGGATGACCCGAGTTCGGCCGTAACCGAGGACACTCTGAAACCAGTCGACGGTCGATCCACCGCCGCGCTGGACTTGAAGGTCCGCCAGGACCGTCTCAGGGGGGCCGAACAACACGAGGGCCTGATCGATCAGATGCGGGCCGAGATCGTACCAGATGCCGGCTCCCGGACCTGCGCGCTCCCTCCAGCGGTCTCGAATCCGCGGACGGTACCGACTGATCTCCGACCTGAATTCGACGACCTCGCCGATCCGGCCAGCTGCGAGCTCCCGGCCAATCCCCAGGAAGTCACTGTCCCAGCGACGATTCTGGAACACGGAGAGGACGCGCCCGGTCTCGGCCGACGTGGCGGCAAGAGCACGGGCCTCCGCCAGCGCAATCGTGAAGGGCTTGTCCACCACCACATGTTTGCCGGCGCGCAGCGCTGCCTCTGCGAGCGGGGCATGGCTGTCGTTGGGCGTGGCGATGACGACCAGATCGACATCACGATGGCGGACCGCGACGAGCGGATCAGGGACGACCTCGACGCCGGGGTAGGCCGATCCCGCACTCTTCCCCTGGCGCGAACCGATGACGGCCAGAGTGAGGCCGGGTGTCGCCGAAATCAGAGGCGCGTGGAAGACCCGGCCCGCGTAACCGAAGCCGACGAGTGCCACACGAGTCTCGTCGCGCGGGTTCACCAGTCCATCATCGGCCGTCGACGGCGTTGCCGCAACTGCCTGTGAGCGGGCGTCGGCTCCGGCGGCGGGTGGGGCTCACTCCGGGCGCTGCAGTGCCTGCGTCGATCGTCCGGCGGAGGTCGGGGTGCTGCCGCAGTCACTGACGCGCCCTCCGCGAGCCCCACCCGCCGCCTTCGCCCGAGGATCGGTGCCCAAGCCACCCCGGCCACCCGGGCTTGCGCCGCCGCTCCGGATAACGTATTGTGATTTCGACAACTGAAGCTCGTGGTCATTTGCGGCCTATTGCAGCCACGTAAAACAAATGCTAAAAAGCCTCGCGTCCCGAGTGTCTTTTTGGCACCGGGCGCTTCTTCTTTTCGGGCCCGTGCCGAGACAGCGGAGCGTGGGGCGGAGATCAGCCTCATGACAACCACGCTCGACCTGCCGTCCGGTGTTCCCGGCAAGCCGCCCGCCACCTCGGGCCGGGACCTCCGGGTCCTCCCCCTGGTCTGCAAGCTCTGCCACACGTCCTATCCCGGCACCGCCTCGGCCACCTGTGAGGAATGCCTCGGGCCGCTGGAGCCGGTGTATCCGGCCGGGCGCGCGCTTCCCGGCGCGGCCCAGATCGCGGCGCGGGCGCCGTCGCTCTGGCGGTATCGCGAGTGGCTTCCCTTCGAGGGCGCGCCGGTCCACTCGCTCGACAGCGGCTTCACTCCGCTGCTCGAGAGTCCCGCGCTCGCCCGGCTGCTCCGAGTTGCCCGGCTCTGGGTGAAGAACGATGCGGTCTCCCATCCCTCGCTCTCGTTCAAGGACCGGGTGGTGGCCACGGCACTCAACGCGGCGCACGCGCTCGGCCTGGACACCGTGGGCTGCGCGTCCACCGGCAACCTGGCCAACGCCGTTGCCGCGCAGGCCGCACGGGCCGGGCTCCCTGCCTGGATCTTCATCCCGCACGATCTCGAGCTGGCCAAGGTCGTCGGCACGCTGATCTACCAGCCGCACCTGGTGCGAGTCCGCGGCACTTACGACGACGTCAACCGGCTCTGCTCCCAGGTGGCCGACCGCTTCGGCTGGGGCCTGGTGAACATCAATCTGCGCGGGTACTACGGCGAAGGCTCCAAGACGATGGCCTTCGAGATCGCCGAGCAGCTCGGCTGGCGCTTGCCGACGGCCGTGGTGGCGCCGATGGCCGGGGGATCGCTGCTGACCAAGCTGGAGAAGGGGTTTCGTGAGTTCGGCGAGGCGGGACTGGTCTCGGGTCCGCCGCCGCGGCTCTACGGCACTCAGGCCACGGGCTGCGCGCCGATCGTCAACCTGGTGGAGCGGGGCGGGGAGTCGATCGAGCCGGTGATTCCCCACACCATCGCGCGC
>JBBSHB010000112.1:0-9601 GCA_038253515.1 Gemmatimonadales bacterium
CCCGGACAGAAGGTAGAACGCCAGGTAGCGGACATGGCCCATGCTGTCCTCCACGTTGTTCCCGAAGAGCCAGAGGAACCACATGTTGCCGATGAGGTGGAGCCAGCCGCCGTGGAGGAACATCGAGGTGAGCGGCGTGAACCAGGAGCGCTCGGCCCCGAGCACGCACGCCGTCGTCGGGCCCAGCGGGACGCTGGTCCCTTCGGCCACTCGTCCGAGGAACTCGCCCGGGATGAGGCCCAGCTCGCACACCGAGCGCGACAGGCCCGGCTCCATCCCCGCCCCCTGCACCAACACCCACACCGCGGCGTTGGCCACGATGAGCATGAGGGTCACGAACGGCGTGCCGATGGTCGGGTTGTCGTCGCGGTACGGGAACATGGGACCAATATACGGACGCGAGGCCGCTCGGCTACCACGTTATGCGGTCGCGGAGAGCTCCTCCAGCCGCCGGCGAGCAGCGGCGAGCGAGCGGGGGCGCTGCCGGAGGTCCCGCCACGGGTCCGGGTCCTCCCGGAGGCGGGCGGGGAGGCTGCGGAGCGTGAAGCGCGCCGGGTGCATGGCCCGGTCCTCCAGCTCATCCCATCCGATCGGCGTCGCGACCGGGGCCTTCGGTCGCGCCCGGACGGCATACGCCGGCACGGCCGTATGGGCATAGGCGTTCCGCAGGGTGTCCAGGTAGATCCGTTTCCCCCGCTTTGCTTTCCGGCCCTCCACGGTGAGCAGTTTGGGGTGCCGCCGCACCAGCAGCGCCGCCACGCCTTGCGCGAAGGCGCGCACCGCGTCGAAGTCCTCCCGGCGGTCGAGCGGCACCAGGACGTGGTAGCCGCGGGAGCCGGTGGTCTTGAGAAACGGCACCAGCTCCAGCTCGCGGAGGAGCTCACCCAGCGCGCGGGCCGCGGTCCGCACGCCCTCGGGATCCTGGGCGGGAGGATCGAGATCGAACACCAGCTGGTCGGGGTGGTCGAGGCGGTCGCGCCGGCTGAGCCAGGCGTGCGGGGTGATGCAGCCTTGATTCGCCAAGTACACCAGGGTCGCGGCGGTCTGGACCACGACATGCCGCACCCGACCATCGGCCTTCTCGACGGTGACGCCCTCGATCCACTCGGGGAAGGAGTCCGGCATCGCCTGCTGAAAGAATCCGGCCTGATCGATGCCGCCGGGAAACCGCTCCAGGTTGTTGACCGGACGGTCCTTGAGATGGGGAAGCATGTGGGGGGCGACCGAGCCGTAGTACTCGATCAGCTCTCCCTTGGTGATACCGTCATCCGGGAAGAGCACCTTGTCGAGGCTCGAGACCGCGACCCCTCTCCCGCCCACCCGGACATGGGTGGGCGCCGTGGTGCCGGCGCCCACCGGGCTACAGCGCCCGTCGTCCCTGGATCAACTGCATCACGGCGAGAATGACGGCCACGATCAGCAGCACGTGGATGAAGCCACCCAAGGTATAGGACGTGACCACCCCCAGCAGCCATAGCACCAGGAGAATCACGAAGATGGTCCACAGCATGGTTCCCTCCTCACGGTTTCCTTCGCTCCAGAACGACCCAACCTAGAGCTTACTGCCAGGCGACACCGGCAGTCGTGACACGTGTCACCCGGTGGGCAGGAGAGCACCGGATGGTTGGCCCTGCCAATTCGGCAGGTAAACCGGGTATGGGCCTTGCTTCTCCGCCCCGCGGAACGAGAGTGTGGTCGCGTGGCCGACCGCTTCAAAGCAACATTCGCATCTCAACCGGAGTCGACATGGCTTCCAAGATTATTGGCATCGATCTGGGGACGACCAATTCGGTCGTGGCGGTGATGGAGGGCGGCGACCCGGTCGTCATCCCCAACGCCGAAGGCGGACGGACGACCCCCTCGGTCGTGGCCTTCACCAAGGACGGGGAGCGGCTGGTGGGCCAGGTGGCCAAGCGCCAGGCTGTCACCAACCCCAAGCAGACCATCTTCTCGATCAAGCGCTTCATGGGCCGGCGGATCAGCGAGATCCCCGAGGAGACCAAGCGGGTCCCCTATAAGGTCATCGAGGGGCAGAACGGGCTCGCCTCGGTGGAAATCGGCGGCAAGCGCTACACCCCGCCCGAGATCTCGGCGATGATCCTGCAGAAGATGAAGCAGACCGCGGAGGACTACCTGGGGCATACGGTGGACAAGGCGGTCATCACCGTGCCCGCCTACTTCAACGACGCCCAGCGGCAGGCGACCAAAGACGCGGGCAAGATCGCCGGCCTGGACGTGCTGCGCATCATCAACGAGCCCACGGCGGCGGCCCTGGCGTACGGCCTCGACAAGAAGAAGGAAGAGAAGATCGCCGTCTTCGACCTGGGCGGCGGCACGTATGACATCTCGGTGCTCGAGCTCGCGGAAGGCGTCTTCGAGGTGAAGAGCACCAACGGCGACACCCACCTGGGCGGCGATGACTTCGACCAGCGTCTGATCGACTGGCTGGTGACCGAGTTCAAGCGCGATCAGGGGATCGACCTCTCCAAGGATCCGATGGCGCTCCAGCGCCTGAAGGAGGCCGCCGAGAAGGCCAAGATGGAGCTGTCGAGCACCACCCAGACCGACATCAATCTGCCGTTCATCACCGCGGACCAGAGCGGCCCCAAGCACCTCAATCTCTCGCTCACCCGCGCCAAGTTCGAGCAGCTGGTGGACGACCTGATCCAGCGCACCATTGCGCCGATGCAGCAGGCCCTGAAAGACGCGGGACTCGATCCCAAGCAGATCGACGAGGTGATTCTGGTCGGCGGCTCGACCCGCATTCCGAAGATCCAGCAGATCGTCAAGGATTTCTTCGGCAAGGAGCCCAATCGCTCGG
This sequence comes from Gemmatimonadales bacterium, assembly GCA_038253515.1. Taxonomy (GTDB): domain Bacteria; phylum Gemmatimonadota; class Gemmatimonadetes; order Gemmatimonadales; family GWC2-71-9; genus CAVVWJ01. The sequence continues at coordinate 2,822 of JBBSHB010000112.1, forward strand.
TCAACCCGGACGAGGTCGTCGCGATCGGCGCGGCCATCCAGGGCGGCGTGCTCGGCGGCGAGGTGAAGGACGTGCTGCTCCTCGACGTGACCCCGCTCTCGCTGGGCATCGAGACGCTGGGCGGCGTCACCACCGTGCTCATCCCCCGGAATACCACCATCCCGACCAAGAAGTCGGAGGTGTTCTCCACCGCGGAGGACAACCAGACCACGGTCGAGATCCACGTGCTGCAGGGCGAGCGCCAGATGGCGGTCGACAACCGGACCATCGGCAAATTCCAGCTCACCGGCATTCCGCCGGCTCCGCGCGGCATGCCCCAGGTCGAGGTGACCTTCGACATCGACGCCAACGGGATCCTGCACGTCTCGGCCAAGGACAAGGCGACCAACAAGGAGCAGAAGATCCGGATCGAGGCCTCCAGCGGGCTCAGCGAGACCGAGATCGACCGGATGGTGAAGGCCGCCGAGCAGCATTCCCAGGAAGACAAGGAGCGCCGGGAGCAGATCGAGGCCCGGAACCAGCTCGACAGCCTGGTCTACCGGGTCGAGAAAGACAGCAAAGACTGGGTCGACCGGCTGCCGGCCGAGGCCAAGACCCGGCTCGATGCGGCGCTCGAGGGCGGGAAGCAGGCGCTTCGGACCGGCGAGCCCGAGGGTATCCGCAAGGCGCTCGATGAGCTGAATGCCGCCTACTCGGCGGCGGGTGCCTCCCTCTATCAGGGGGCCCAGACCCAGGGTCAGCCCGCCGGCGAGCCGGCCGGCGCCCAGCCGGGCGGCACACCCCCCGGTGGGCCGGAGGACGTGGTCGAGGCCGACTACGAGATCGTCGACGACAAGAAGTAACCCGGGGGGCTCCACCCCGAGGGCAGTGAAGGGGCCATGATCCAGGTCATGTCCCCTTCACTGCATTGGGGGTGACATGAGCCACCGCGGCCCAGCCGGCTCCCGGTACATCTGTGTACTATTCAGGTGGGCAGGATGCCGGATACCCTAACGCTCTGTCGAAGGATCGCTCGATGTCCGCACGATCGTTGAACTGGCTCAAGTTCGGTGGCCTGGTGGCTTTGGCGTTCGCCCTCGGGCTGCTGTTCGCCGGATTGCTCGACCTGCCGAATCGCTCCTCGGCGCAGGAGCAGGGGCGCCAGGCGTCGGCCATCGCGCCGGTGCCCACCCCCTCCATTCCGGCAGCCCGGCCGTTACAAGACCTGAGCGAAGCCTTCGCCACGGTGGCCGAGCACGTGAAGCCCAGCGTGGTGTACATCCGCTCCCAGCGCACCGAGCACGCCACCCAGCAGCGGGTTCCACCGGGGATGGAGCGCTTCTTCCCGCAGTTCCGGCAGCAGCCCGAGATCGAGCAGGGCAGCGGGTCGGGGTTCATCGTTTCGGCTGATGGCTACATCCTCACCAACAACCACGTGGTGGAGGGCGCGGAAGTGGTCACCGTCCGTCTGCTCGACCGCCGGGAGTTCAAGGCCAAGGTGATCGGGACGGATCCCAACACCGATGTCGCGGTGGTGAAGATCGAGGCCAAAAATCTGCCGCCCGTGGCGCTGGGAAACAGCGACGACGCCAGGGTCGGGGAGTGGGTTCTCGCCATCGGCAACCCGCTGGGTGAAGGCCTCACCTTCACCGTCACCTCCGGCATCGTGAGCGCCAAAGGCCGCGCGCTCAATGGGCTTCCGGGTCGGGGCCAGGGCAGCATCCAGGATTTCATCCAGACCGATGCGGCGATCAACCCCGGCAACTCGGGCGGTCCGCTGGTGAGCGTGCGGGGTGAGGTCATCGGCATCAACTCGGCCATCGCCAGCGAGACGGGATTCTACTCGGGCTACGGATTCGCCATCCCGATGAACCTGGTCCGCACGGTCATGACCCAGCTCATCGAGACCGGGACCGTCCACCGGGCGGCGCTGGGGGTACAGATCGCGGACGTCACCCTCAACGACGCCGCCTACGTGGGCCTGCCCGAGATCCGGGGCGTGGCCGTCAAGGACATTCCGACCGACGACTCGCCGGCCAAGGCGGCCGGCATCGAGCCGGGGGACATCATCATCTCGGTCGAGGGGAAACCGGTGGATTACGTCGGCCAGCTACAGCAGGTCATCGGCTTCCGGAAGCCGGGAGACGTGGTCAAGGTCGAGGTGGCCCGGAAGGGCGGCGTCCGGAAGACCTTCAACGTGAAGCTGCAGGCGCTGAACGACACGCCCCAGGTGGCCGAGGCGGGCGACACCGACACCGACAAGGCCAGCGCGCCGAGCGGCGCCTCGATGAACCGGCTGGGCATCAGCGTCGAGCCCGTGACCTCCGACGTCGCGCAGCAGCTCCGGCTGCCGCCCGCCACGCGAGGGTTGATCGTGACCGACGTCACCCCCGGCGGCCCCGCGTGGGAGGTCCTGTTCGATGACCCGCAGCGGGGCGGGCCGGACATCATCCTGTCGATCGAGGGCAAGTCGCTCCGAACCGAGGCGGATCTCAGGAACGCCCTCAAGAACGAGAAGCCGGGAAGCATCGTGACCCTGCGGGTCTACAATGTCCGCGCGCAGGGCCGCCGGGTCGAGCGCATTCGGTTGAGGGACGGCCAGTAGTCCAGGGACCGGCCCGGAAGCCGAGCGGCGCGCGGGACACCCGAAGGGGTCGGCATTGCCGGCCCCTTTGGGCTAGAATGAACCTGATGGAGCTCGACCTCGAGGTACCCCGACCGTGGAGCGTGTATGACGACAAGTCAGGAGACCGATTGGATGGACCACCCCGCCATCCGCGCGCTGATCGACCGGGCCGGCGAACTGTCCACCGAGGAGCGGATCACGGTCGTCAAGGGACTGATTCCCGGAATCGCCGACGCGCTCTCCGATGCGGAGTACGAGAAGTTCGTGAGGTTCATCCGGCTCAAAGGCGAGCGGTACCTCGAGGCGAAGGCCCATCCGGGCCAGGGACGGGCGGAGCGGCACACGCCGGGCGAGCGGGAGCTCGAAGGACGCTGAGGCTGTATACCTTTCATCCGAGGTCGTCATGGACGAGGAGCGATTCAACATCTCTCTCCGGAAGTTGCTGAAGCATTTCGGGGTGACCGCCCAGCGCGAGGTGGAGAAGGCAGTGGACGCGGCGCAGCGCTCCGGCGCGCTCGCGGGCCGGAGCACCCTCCAGGCTCGGGCGGTCATGATCGTCGAGGGGCTCGAGACCGAAATCGCGGTCGAAGGACAGATCGACCTGGCCTAGGTGTCTCCCGATCCGGAGGCGGAGCGTGCGCATGCGGCGCTGGGTGGCTTGGGTGATGACGGCGGCGATCGGACTCCCGGGTTGCCGGAATCGCGGAGATCGAGCAGCCGCTCCCACAACATCCGAGCCGCCCGCTTCGGCCGCCGCTCCGGTGGGATCGAAGGTGGCGCAGTATGCGCCGGTGCGTCTCACCGCGGACCTGAGCGGTCTGACCGACAAGGAGCGACGCATGCTCCCGCTCCTGATCGACGCGGCCGGCACGATGGACACCATCTTTCGGCGGCAGGTCTATCCCGCCTACGACTCTCTCTATGCCGCCTTGCAGGACTCAAGTCTCCGACGGTTCCTCGAGATCAACTACGGTCCCTGGGACCGGTTGGAGGGCAACGCGCCGTTCGTGCCCGGGATCGGTGGGCGTCCGCCCGGCGTGGAGTTCTATCCGCACGATATGGCCAAGGAGGAGCTGGAACGGGCCGCGGCCAAGTCGCCGGCTGCCGCCGAGGCACTCCGCGGCCACTTTTCCGTCGTCCGGCGTGACTCGACCGGCGGGCTGATGGCCGTTCCCTATCACCAGATTTACGGGCCGGAGCTCCGGCATGCCGCGGCCAAGCTCGACGAGGCGGCGGGACTGGCGGAGGACCCCGGGCTCAAGCGGTACCTCGTGCTGCGCTCCCAGGCGCTGCTGACGGACCGGTACCAGCCGAGCGATCTCGCCTGGCTGGACATGAAGAACAACACCCTGGACATCGTGATCGGGCCGATCGAATCGTATGCCGACGAACTGTTCGGCTACAGGACGGCGGCCGAAGCCTTCGTGCTGATCAAGGACCGGGATTGGAGCTCACGACTCGCCCGCTATGCCTCGCTCCTACCGGCGCTCCAGCGTGGCCTGCCCGTCCCGGACGCCTACAAGCGCGAGACGCCCGGGACCGGATCGGACCTCAACGCGTACGACGCAGTGTTCTATGCGGGTGAGGCGAACGCGGGATCCAAGACCATCGCGATCAACCTGCCCAACGACGAGCAGGTACAGCTCAGAAAGGGCACCCGGCGGCTCCAGCTCAAGAACGTGATGCGCGCCAAGTTCGACCGGATCCTGCGGCCGATCGCAGGGGAGCTGATCGCCCCCGAGCAGCAGTCCGACATCAACTTCGACGCCTTCTTCGCCAACGTGATGTTCCATGAGGTGGCCCACGGTCTCGGCATCAAGAACACGATCGACGGCAGGGGTACCGTGCGGGCGGCGCTCAAGGAACAGGCCAGTGCGCTGGAAGAGGGGAAGGCCGACATCCTCGGCCTGCACCTCGTCACCCGGCTGCTGCAGCAAGGTGAGCTGAAGGGGACCACACCGGAGCAGCACTACGTGACCTATCTGGCCAGTGTCTTCCGCTCGATCCGGTTCGGTGCGTCGGACGCCCACGGCCGGGCCAACGCGGCGCAGCTCTCGTTCTTCGAGGAGCACGGGGCATTCACCCGCGATTCGGCGAGCGGGCGGTACCGAGTCGACCTTCCCAGGATGCAGGCGGCAGTGGAGGCCCTGGGGGAGCGCATCCTGCGTTTTCAGGGAGACGGCGACTATGAGGGCGTCAGGCAGTTCATGACCACTCGCGCCCGAGTCTCTCCTACCCTGCAGGCCGACCTCACGCGGTTGCGGACCAGGGGGGTCCCGGTGGACGTCGAATTCGAGCAGGGCAAGCGCGTCCTGGGCCTGGAGCAATAGGTCGATGCCGCGTCGTCAGACCCCGGTGGTGAACGAGATCGAGCTGCCCCCGAAGCCTCGTCGGTGGCCGCTGGTGCTTGGGGCCGTGATCGCCGTGGTGGCAGTCGCCGGCTGGCTGTTTCGTGAACGGCTGTTCCCGCCACCATCGCCGGTGCCCAAAGCCAACATCGACTCCGTGAGATCCGACGTCGCCCAGTGGGGTGACTCCCTCGACGTCGTGGTCGCCTGGGTCCTGAGTAAAGGCCCACTCGCCGGATTGGTCGACTCCGTGCGTGTCGAGGTCGATGTCGCGAGCAGCGACAGCTCGCGGGTGGCGATGCTCCCGGCGTCGCGCGGGGCGGACACTCTCCGCTTCGGCGTGCCACCCGTCGGACAGGCCACGGCTGGGACGTCCTGCGTTTCCACCCTCAGTCGCGGCCGCCTCTCCCACGAGCGCTGCACCCCGTGGCAGTTCGTGCGCCCGTCCGCCACCGCCATGGGCTCGGACTCGACGACTCCGGACACGATGTCGCGCAAGTCGGGCCGTGATGGGCAGCCGACGAAGGTTCCGCGGATCGTCCGCATCGTGGTTCACCCCGAGGGACAGCAGGTGGACCCCGACCTCGGAGGCCGCTGCGCGGGATGGCAGCGGCGGCATCCCGGCCAGTCCGTGTGGATCGACGTCAATCGAACCGCCGTACCGGATTGCACGGGGCCCAATGGGAAGCCGACCGTGGCACAGTTCTGCGCCTTCGCCGTGCTGGAAGATGGCCGCCGCATCAAGACCGCCAACTCGGCGAAAAGCCCCTACTGCGAGGAGCTCTTCGAGCAGTGGGTCCGCCAGCGGGTCATCTGAGGATTCACCGGCGGCCCTCCCATCGTTCTCTCCCCAGCCCGTGCCACCCACCGGCCAAACACTCTGTACGGTAGCGTACACAAGTCATTGCGTGCTAACACTTTACCATTCGCTACGGTACATTCCTTCCGTCCAGCGAAAGATGCGGGCCTCCATGCCACCGCCCGTAACCTTAGGCGGGGCCTGCACCTCCACTCGAAAGCGACCTCCCCACGTGTGTTCCGAAGACCGTCACGTTCGGCTCCGGGCTGAGATTCGGTGATGGCTTACGGGAAGTCCTCCCCGAACGGTGGGCCGACACCCGGGAGTCCTCAAAGCGCCAACCATCTGCTGGCCGTGCTGGATGCCGCGGAGTTCCAGCTGTTGCGGCCCCATCTGACCCAGGTGGAGCTGCACTCCAAGGAGGTCGTCTGGGAAGCGAACCATCCGATCGAGGCGGTCTACTTTCCGCACAACGCGGTGGTCTCCCTGGTGGCAATGGTGGAAGGCGATACGGCGGTCGAGATCGGGACCATCGGCTGCGAGGGAATGGTGGGGTTGCCGGTGCTCTTCGGCTCGGAGAGCTCGGTCAACCGGGCGCTCGTTCAGATCGCCGGGCAGGCCGATCGAATGGATGGCGCCGTGCTCACGAGGGAGGCGGTAAGGCATGCGTCCCTGCGGCGCATACTGTACCTCTATGCCCAGGGTTTCGTGACTCAGATCTCCCAGAGCACGGCCTGCAACCGCCTCCACTCCGCGGAACAGCGGCTGGCCCGGTGGCTGCTGATCTGCCGCGACCGCACCGGCGGCAACGACCTGGCGCTGACCCACGAGACCATGGCCCTCATGCTCGGCGTCCGTCGAGCCACGGTCACCGAGACCGCGGGCCTGCTGCAGCGCAGGGGGATGATCCGCTATCGTCGGGGGCTGGTATCGGTCCTGGATCGGGTCGGGTTGGAGGCGACGGCGTGCGAGTGCTACGACATCGTGCGGAACGAGTTCTATCGGCTGCTCGGCGTACGGGTCGGGTA
>JBBSHB010000113.1:0-9435 GCA_038253515.1 Gemmatimonadales bacterium
TCCGCGTAGAGTCCCCCGTCCGGCCGGCGGAACACGATGTGCCGCTTGCGGGGGATTTGACCCATGGTGTGGTAGATCGGCATCGTCCGTATCCTCTAAAGCATTGGATTAGATCACTGGCCGGGTGGATCCGATTCACCACGGAGCCATAGCCCAACAGCTCAGAGATTCCCGCGCAACTCAGAGATTCCCGCGCAACGCCTGCTCCCGCTCGATCGCCTCGAACAGCGCCTTGAAATTGCCCTTGCCGAAGCTCCGGGCACCCTTCCGCTGGATGATCTCGTAAAACACCGTCGGCCGGTCCTGCACCGGCTTGGTGAAGATCTGGAGCAGGTACCCTTCGTCATCGCGATCGACCAGGATGCCGAGCTCCTTGAGCGGCGCCACGTCCTCGTCGATCGTTCCGACCCGAGCCGGCAGCGTGTCGTAGTAGGCCGTCGGCACCCGGAGGAACTCCACCCCGCGGTCGCGGAGCGCGGTCACGGTACGCACGATGTCGCTGGTGGCGATGGCCAGGTGCTGGACCCCCGGGCCGCGGTAGAACTCCAGATACTCGTCGATCTGCGACTTCTTCCGTCCCGTGGCCGGCTCGTTGATGGGGAACTTGATCCGGTCGTCGCCGCTGGCGACGACCTTGGACATGAGCGAGCTGTACTCGGTCGAGATGTCCTTGTCGTCGAAGGAGATGAGGTTGCGGAAGCCCATCACGTCCTGGTAGAAGCTGACCCACCGGTTCATCGCGCCCAGCTCCACGTTTCCCACGCAGTGGTCCACGTGGAGCAGCCCGATCGGCTGAGGCGCGAAGGCGCTGGTGACCGGCTGAAAGCCGGGGAGGAAGGCGCCGCGGTAGTTCCGCCGCTCCACCAGGCTGTGGATGGTATCGCCGTAGGTCCGGATCGCCGCGATGACCGCCTCGCCGTCGCCATCCTGGAGGACGGCGGGCTGCTGCACCGGCGAGGCGCCCCGCTCGACGGCGGTGGCGAACGCCTCTCTCGCGTCATCCACCCAGAGCGCGATGTCCCGGACCCCGTCGCCGTGCCGGAGCACGTGGGCCGCGATCTCGTGCTCCGGCGAGACGGCCGTGGTGAGGAGGAGACGCACCTTGTTCTGCTGGAGCAGGTAGCTGGCCCGGTCCCGGCTCCCGGTCTCGGGACCTCGGTACGCCAGGAGCTGGAAGCCGAAGGCGGAGCGGTAGTAGTGACTGGCCTGCTTGGCGTTGCCGACCCAGAATTCGATGTAGTCGGTACCGTTGATCGGGAAGGTATCGGTGGACGTGGCTGGGACAGCCAGCGTGTCGGTCGGCATGCGATCCTCCATGGGCGCGGCGTATCTCACCTCAAAGATACCCGCCGGCAGGTCGGCTCGCCACGCCGCCGGTACGCGCGGCAGCGCCGCAAACAGTGACGCGAGTGAGCGGCTCGGCTGATAGTGGCCGGCCGCTCTCGACACCCGGATTCATGGGAGTCCGGTTGGTGTTTTTCGGCGCACTTGGGGCCTGACGACTGGGCCGTGACGCCGGTCACATGTATTTGACCCCTCAGGCTTTGCGTATGGTCTGCGCAGTGGCTATTATCTCTCACTGGGACTGTCGAGCGCGGCGCAGGATCACCGGCCGGGCAGTCAGGACCGAGAGCGAATCAGCAGGTCGACAATGAACGGCTCTGGATCGGCGGGCTCCACGGCATCCGGCCACGACATCATCGTCATCGGCTTCTCCGCTGGCGGTATGGAGCCCCTGATCCGGCTGGTGGCGGAGCTCCCTGCCGACCTCGCCGCCGCGCTCTTCATCGTCCATCATTTTCCCGCCAACAGCATCAGCGCCCTGCCCAGCATCCTCCGTCGCGCCGGGCCCCTGCCCGCGGCCCATCCCGAGGAGGGAGAACGCGTCGTTCCCGGCCGGATCTACATTGCACCCCCGAACCGGCACATGCTGCTCGGGGAGGGGCGCATCCATCTGACCAACGGCCCGCGCGAGCACAATCACCGGCCGGCGATCGACCCGCTGTTCCGCACGGCGGCCCGCGCCTACGCCGGTCGAGTGGTCGGCGTTCTGCTCTCCGGCACGCTCGACGACGGTACGGAAGGTCTGCTCGCCATCAAGCGCCACCAGGGTGTGACCGTGGTGCAGGACCCGGCCGAGGCGCTCCACCCCAGCATGCCGAACAGCGCGATCCAGGAAGTCGGGGTGGATCATGTGGAGCCCGTCGAGCGCATCGGCTCGCTCCTCGTCCGATTGAGCAGCGAGCCGGTCGCGGGCTCGGGCCACGCCAGTCCGCTCGCGCCACTCGACCCGCCCGGCACGCTGTCCGGCCTCACCTGTCTGGAGTGCGGCGGCGTGCTCTGGGAAGCGGAGGACGGCGGGTTCCTCCACTACCGGTGCCATGTGGGGCACGCCTACACCGAGGACTCCATGGTGGCGGCCCAGGCCCAGCGGCTCGAAGCGGCTCTCTGGTCGGCGGTGCGGGCGCTGGAGGAAAAGGCCGAGCTCGCCCGTCACCTTGCCCGTCGCTCCCGCCGCGGCGGATTGCAGCGCTCGGCGGAGCGGTTCGAGCAGTCGATCGACGCTGCGGAAAGTGGCTCCAGCGAGATCCGTGCACTCCTGCTCCGGGGAGTCAGTGCGCCTCCGGTAGACCCCACAGATGCCGAGCTGGCGCGCCGGAGCGACCAGGAGAATAGCCGGTCGGGGAACCGCCGAGGATGACGTCTCGGGATCCCGCGAGCGTGCTCGAATGACCCAGACCGGTGATCCGTCCGCCCCCGCGCCCGCCGCGGTGCCGCCCGAGGCGGGACGGGAGTTCGAGGCCCTGCTGCTGTACCTCAAGCAGAATCGTGGATTCGATTTCACCGCTTACAAGCGCACCAGCCTGATGCGCCGAGTCACGGTGCGTATGCAGATGGTCGGGGCAACCGGGTTCGCCAACTACCAGGACTTTCTTGAGGTGGTTCCCGAGGAGTTCACCCGGCTCTTCAACACCATATTGATCAACGTCACGACTTTCTTCCGCGACCCGCAGGTCTGGGAGTACCTGGGCTCGAACGTCCTGCCCGAGGCGGGCGGGGCGCCGGACTCCGCCGAACCGCTTCGGGTCTGGAGTGCGGGATGCGCATCGGGCGAAGAAGCCTACAGCGTCGCCATGCTCCTGGCGGAGCGGTTCGGCCTCGACCAGCTCCGCGACGGGTGAAGATCTACGCCACGGACGTGGACGATGACGCGCTCAACGAGGCGCGGCAGGCCGTATACCCGGAGCGGGCGCTGGAGCACGTCGCGCCCGAGCTGATGGCCAGATACTTCGATCGACACGAGGACCGGTACACCGTCGGCAAGGACCTCAGGCGCGCGGTCATCTTCGGACGCCACGACCTGATCCAGGATGCTCCGATCTCACGGGTCAATCTGCTGCTCTGTCGCAACGTGCTGATGTACTTCAACGCCGAGGCGCAGGGCAGGATCGTGAGCCGATTCCACTTCGCCCTGGCGCCCGGTGGCGTCCTCTGCCTCGGTAAGGCGGAGACCTTGCTGAGTCATGCGTCCACCTTCAGGACCCTGGACTCGAAGCGCCGGCTGTTCGCCAGGATCGATCGCGTCCCACCGGTCGAACGGGCCGTCGCGGCGGCCCTGCGCCCCACCGATGGCGGGGTGGGCGCGCAGGATGGGCGACTGCGGGAAGCCGCAGCAGAGATAGGGCCCCTGGCGCAACTGGTGGTGGACCGACAGGGTACGGTCGTCCCTGCGAACCAGCATCTCCGCACCATGTTCGGTCTCAGCACCCGGGACCTGGGCCGACCCCTCAAGGATCTGGAGCTCTCCTACCGACCGTTCGAGCTGCGCTCCTGCCTGGAGCGGGCGTATGCCGAGGGCCACTCGGTCGGGGTGCCCGAGGGGCGCTGGTTCATGCCGGGCGACCAGGAGGTGTACCTCGATCTTCTCGTCGTGCCGCTCTCCGATGGCGCGGGCGGCTTCGCGGGTGCGACCCTGTTCTTCAACGACGTCACGCGTCAGCGTCGGCTCCAGGAGGAGGTGCAGCGCGCTCACCAGGAACTGCAGACGGCGCTGGAGGAGCTGCAGTCCACCAACGAGGAGCTGGAGACGACCAACGAGGAGCTGCAGTCCACAGTGGAGGAGCTGGAGACGACCAATGAGGAGCTCCAGTCCACCAATGAGGAGCTGGAGACCATGAACGAGGAGCTCCAGTCCACCAACGAGGAGCTGCAGGCCCTGAACGACGAGTCCCGGGAGCGCGGGGACGAGATGGACGACCTCAACGCCTTCTTGGAGTCGATTCTCCGGGGGCTGCGGAGCGGGGTGGTCGTGGTGGACCAGGACCTCCACATCCGCAAGTGGAATCACCACGCCGAGGAGATGTGGGGACTGCGGGCGGACGAGGTGCTGCAGCGGAACTTCCTGAATCTCGACAGCGGGCTGCCGGTGGAGCAGCTGCGGGCCCCGATCCGCGCCTGTCTCCTGGGTGAGAGCGAACACCTTCAGGTGCTGGTGCAGGCCACCAATCGCCGGGGGAGATCGATCCAGGTGCGGGTGACCTGTACGCCGCTGACGGCAAGTCTACCCGACGTGCGCGGGGTCATCCTCCTGATGGACGAGGTGGACGAGTGAGGCCCTCGCAGTCGCCGGCCGCCCCACGGGGAAGGACGCGATGAGAATCGAGGAGTTCGCCGAGCGGATCGCCGCCTTTCGGCGCCGCTTGGAGAGTACGGCCACGGGGCAGATACCCGCGGAGGTGCTCGAGGATCTCCTGGTGGCCGCGGAAGAGTTGCGGGTCTCGGAGGAGGAGCTTCGGCAGCAGAACCAGGCGCTGGAAGAGGCCCGCGATGCCTTGGCCGAGCAGCGGCGCCGCTACCACGAGCTCTTCGACTTCGCGCCGGATGCCTATTTCTTCACCGATCTCTCCGGCATCATTCAGGAAGCCAACCTGTCGGCCTCCCGAATGCTCCGGATCGACCCGCGTTTCATGCCGGGCAAGGCGCTGGCCAGCTACGTCGCCATGAATGACCGCGGCAGGTTCCGTGCGGAGCTCACCAAACTCCGCTCCGAGCCTGCACCCCACGACCTCACCCTCACCCTTCTGCCGCGCGACGCGCCGCCGATCGCGACAGCGGTGACCCTCTCGGTGGCGCGCGCGCCGCAGGGCGGGGCGGTGGGACTGCGCTGGCTGGTTCGCGACGTGACCGCCCAGCGCCGGCTGGAGGCGGAGATCGGCACCCTCAACGAAGAGCTCGAGCTGCGAGTCGAGGCCCGCACCCGGGACCTGGCCGCGGCCCAGCGACTGACCGAGGAGCTGCTCGCCAGTGAGCAGGCGGCCCGGCGGGCGGCGGAGGCGAGTGCGGCCCAGTCGCGCCACGTGCAGAAGCTGGAGAGCATCGGCGTACTCGCCGGCGGCATCGCGCACGACTTCAACAACCTCCTCCACGTGGTGCTGGGAAACGCCGACCTCGCCCGCGGGCACCTGCCGCCCGACTCGCCCGCGCTGGAGACGCTCGACGAGGTCATCCGCGCGGCCCACCGGGCGACCGATCTCACCCGCCAGCTCCTGGCCTATTCGGGCAAGGGCGCGTTCGTGCTCCGCCATCTGGATCTCTCCCGCGAGGTCCGGGAGATGGCCACCCTGCTCCGCACCGCCATCTCCAGGCAAGCCACCCTCGTGTGGGAGCTCGACCCGGACATCCCCAGCATCAGCGCCGACGAGACGCAGATCCGTCAGATCGTCATGAACCTCATCACCAACGCCTCGGACGCCCTGGGCGACGATGCCGGCACCATCACGCTCAGAACCGGCACCACTGAGGTGGAGGAGCCGGGTGCGAGCGGCGAGTTCGTCTACCTGGAGGTCGCGGACACCGGGGTCGGCATGGCCTCGGAGACGCTCCAGCGGATCTTCGATCCCTTCTTCTCCACCAAATTCGCCGGCCGGGGCCTGGGCCTCGCCGCGGTGATGGGCATCGTCGAGGCCCACCGCGGGCTGATCCGCATCCGGACCGATCCGGGCGAAGGGACCGCCTTCCGGGTGCTGTTCCCGGCGGCTCACGTCGGGGCCGACGCGGCGGAGACGCCGGCGACGTTCACCCGGAACGATTGGCGGGGCAATGGCACCATCCTGATCGTGGAGGACGAGGAGGGGGTTCGCGTGGTCGCCGAGCGGATGCTCGCGGGACTGGGATTCCGGGTACTGACCGCGGAGGACGGGCGCGAGGCGCTCAAAGTGGTGGCTGCCCACGGCGATGGGCTCGCCGCCGTCCTGCTCGACCTCTCCATGCCCCGGATGGGTGGACCGGAAACCTTCCGTCGGTTGCGGGCGGTGCAACCGCGCCTGCCGGTGGTGCTGATGAGCGGCTACACCGAGCAGGAGGTGGCCGCGCAGTTCCTGGAAGGCGGCCCCGGTCCGGTAGCGTTCATCCAGAAGCCGTTCCTCCCCGGCGATCTCGCGGCCGTGCTGCGGCGTGTGGTCCAAGCCTCGCCCTCGTCCCTCCAGGGCTCCTCCTAGGCATGGTTCATCCGACTCGGAAGCCGGAGCGCCGTAAGCCCGCCGGCGACGCCGCTCGCGGCGGTGCGGTCACCGGTCGCGCCCGAGCGATCGATTTCAACGCCCTGGTCTGGCGAACCATCACCCGCACCCGCTCGACAGCCGGTCGCTCACCGATGTGCGCGGCCAGCCTCGACCCGACGCTGGCCCCGGTCGGAGTCGACCCGGATCAGATGGAGGGGGTCGTCCGCGACCTGCTTGCCGAGGCGCTCGACGCGCTTCCCGCCGGAGCCTGCCTCCTGGTCGAGACCAGCAACGTTCCGCCGGGCGATGCGGACGTGAGGCGGCAGGACGGCGCCAAGGTGACGTCGTTCGTGCGACTTGCCGTGCACGACATGCGGCAGGGCGAGCCGGCACCCGTCCGCGCGCCTCGACCGTTTTCCCCATCGACCCCGGCCCTGATCGGCCGCTTCGGTGGCTTCCTCAGGAGGGAGAGCCACTCAGACGGCGGGAGCAGCCTTCGGATGTACCTGCCACAGGCCGCCCGGGTGCGCCCGTCCATGCCGGCCGGAACCGGCGAGGCGAGTGACCAGATGATCTGAGCGTGCAAGTCCCGATCGGCGGCGCATCTCCCCCGTCCCCAATCAGGGAGTGCCGCATGCCCGATCGGCCCGTTGGGGCATGGTGTCCGTCCGGGTCCTCGCCGCCGGCTCGACCGTCCCGGTGCCCTGCTCCGCTCGCCACGACACCCCCAAGGCCACGGATGGATCGATGCCGCACCGCCGGCCGGGACCGGTCGGCTCGGCAGCCTTCGTCCTGCCAGCGAGAGTGCTAACTTCTTTGCAGCCAAGTCATTGCGGGACCGGTCCAGGTCGAGCGAGTCGGCCAGCGCGGCTTCGTCCGGAGGGGCAGATCTGGACTGACCTGCAGCTTACGATAGTATCCCGGTCACGGCACTGGCAGTCTTCAGCCCGGCATATTTCGAGTTGGTGTGAATGTTGCCGGAAATTGCACTCTTTGGCGGGTGACCGGACCATGGTCGCCGGGCGCGGGGCAGCGACGACATAGCCGCAACTTCAGGGGTACATGACGGCCGACCTTACCCTACTGTTCGAGCAATACTACGCCTCGCTGGTCCGGATGCTGTACCGCCGGACCGGCGATCGCGATCGGGCGGAGGACCTGGCGCAGGAGACATTCGCCCGCGCCGTGTCGGCCCCGCCGGACAACCCTCGGCCGTGGCTGTTCGCGGTGGCGCTCAACCTGGTCCGCGAGGACGGCCGACGCGCGGTCACCCGGGGGCGCCGCCTCGAGTTACTCCGCTCGGAGAGTGATGGGCCTCAGGCGGGGCCCGATGTGGACCTCGAGCGCAACGAGAGCGCTGCCCGGGTCCGCTCGGCGCTCGCGGCGCTGAACGAGCGCGACCGCGAGGCACTGCTGCTCAAGGCCGAAGGATTCAGTTATGACGAGATCGCCGCCACGCTGGGGCTGGCCAAGGGCGCGGTCGGTACCACGCTCGCCCGAGCGCGGCGGCGATTGGTCGAGGCGTATCGCGCGCAGGAACGAGGGAAGTATGCCGCATCTTGACGAAGGCACGTTGCACGCGCTGCTGGATGGCGAGCTCGAGGGCACCGAGGTCATGGAGATCCAGGCCCACCTTGGAGGCTGCGCCAGCTGCGGGTCGCGTTTCAAGGACATTCGCGAGTTCATGACGGAGGCGGACCGGCTACTCAGCAGCGTGGATCTGCCGAGCTCGCCCGCCCGCCCGGCTCCGGCGTCCCCCGTGTCCGTTCCGGAGCCCGAGGCGTCCCGCCCCGCTCGGGAGGCGCCCCCTCGCGGCCTCGCGTCCAAGCGGCCACCCCCACCGGCCGCAGGGCCGCGGCCGGCGGCGTGGGACGAGCCTCCTGTGCTGCTCATTCCCGACAACCCTGACTCCATCGAGCTCAAGCAGCGATGGCTCCGTGGCATGGGCTGGGCGGCAACCGTTGCGGTCGCCGTCGGACTGGGATTCATGGTGAGCCAGCTGCGTAGCGGGGCGCCTGCTCCCGGGGCCTCCGCCGTCGGCACGGAGCGAGCCGCGGCGCCTTCGAATGCGGTGCTCAGCACCGAGGAGACGCCGCGTCCCGATTCCTCCGCGTTGAACCAGACCGTCCTGGCGCGCCGCGACTCGGCGAAGCCGCCGGCCGCGCCACGTCCGGCCGCGGCTGCCAAGACTTCCGCTCCCAAGCCGGCGAAGCCCGCAGAGAGGTCGGCGTTCGCAGCGAAGGAAGAGACCCCCAGGGACGAGCTCAAGCAGGCCGCCGCGCCCGAATCGACGTCGGATAGCGAGCCGGCGGACTCCTCCACGCCGGGCGACTCGGTCGCCACCGGTCGGGAGGACCCCTCGGTCATCCGGGCCCGCGCGGCGGAGGCGTTGGCCGAGCTGGACCGGGAGCGCATCCGATCCCGGGCAGCGGCGGCGACGGCCGCGCTCGATGCTCAGGGCCGCTTACGGGGAGCCCGGGTGGTGGAGCAGGCGCCTTTGCCGCCGCCGCCGCCCACTCTGGAGCAGCGATCGCGCATCTATCTCCGAATCGGTCTGGACGAAGCCGCGCGACAGCTGGGGGGCCCGGCCCACGTGATCGAGGGTTTGAATCCCTCGTTCATGGGGCTGGCGCAAGGCGGGCTTTCACCCGGGGCCGATACGACCCGTCCGGTCGTTCGAGTGGTGTACCAGGATTCCCAGGGCCGGATGATCCTGCTCGATCAGCAACGGCTGCGGCCGGGCCAGACCGCACCGGCACGTCCATCGCCTACCCCCACCTGGATCACGGGCGACGTCCTGCTCCATCTCCAGGGCGAGGTCGGTCCCGAGATCCTCCGTAACCTGCAGCCCCGCGTGGCCTGAGCCCACGAGGCGCAGCGCACCGCGGCGTCGAGCAGGCCCCGCACCATCCGCAACCGAACAACCGCGGTGCAA
>JBBSHB010000114.1:0-9419 GCA_038253515.1 Gemmatimonadales bacterium
ACGACTTCATCGCGGGGGACAAGGAGGCTGTCCCGTTCGTGTGGGCCTACGATCCGGGTGGTAACCGGTTGATCAGGAAGGCCGACATGCCGAAGTACACGGCCGAGGGCGTTACCGGTGTCATCGACGGCAAGCTCTACGTGCTCCCCGGCATCTGCAGCACGGACTTCTGGCCGTCCCCTGGGTACTGCGAGCACCAGCCCAACCGCCAGCTCTACCGCTATGATCCCGCTACCAATTCCTGGGTCACCCGCCGGTCACCCCCCCACTTCCACAGGGGCGCCGCCGCCGGGGTCATCAACGGCAAGTTCTACGTAGCAGGCGGCGTCGGAGAAGGCGGCTTCAACAATGCCGCTCTCGATGTCTACGATCCGGCGACGAATACGTGGAGCACCCTCGCCCCGCTGCCAGTAGCCGGGCGTGCTATCGGGGCCGTTCTGGGAGGCAAGCTCTTCGCGATAGTCGGGGGATCCCCGGGCGTCCCCGGCCCAGGGAGCGTGCTTCACGCCTATGCGTACTACCCGGCGAGCAACACGTGGAAGTCCAAGGCCGCGCCCAACTTTGTACACGACGCACTCGTTCGGGTCACGCTCGACGGGCTACCCTACCTGCTCGCGGTAGGTGGTCCTTTCTATTCCGACAGCACCAATGACAGTGAGCTGTACAGGCCATAGTGCAAGAAACTCGGAGGGGGACGCTCAAGCAGGCTCGGAGGGTCGGTACCTGGTCGCCTATGCGCCGCACACTCGACGGGACCGGGTCCTAGTCGTCGGCGCACGTCCCCGCGCCCGCCAGCACCTGCTGGCAGCCTCCCCCGTGGCGGCGCGTCCTGAGCTGAGACTGGCACGACGGCTCCCCGTACCGGACCCTGACAGGCCGCCTCATCCGCTCCGCCAGGGCCCGTAGGTCGGCTCGGTCGCGTGGCACGCCTTCGTGCCCGCGTCCGCCCGGCTCGATCGTCGCCGTCCCCGTCTTCGAGAATCCCGGGAACACCTTCACCTGCCCCCGCACCACTTGCCACTGGTCGGCGGAGACCGCGAGGCGACTCTGCTTGAGATCCGGTTTGCCCAGCACCGCGAACACCGCCGAGAAGAAGCCGACCGGCCTCACCGAGATGCCCGTGACCTGGTCGAATACCAGCATGTCGTCGTACTCCAGCAGCTTGAAGCGGATGACCCGGCTGTCGTACACATCCATCCGGGGGACGGACAAGGTGTCCTTGTAGCTGAACTCGGAAGCCGCGCCCTCCGAGTCGGGCCAGAAGATCGTCACGTCCAGGGCCATGAGCGGCGCCGGGCCCTCCAGGACCTGCTGTACCACCTGCGGCCCATAGTCGATCAGCGCATCCTGATGGTGCTCGAACCCCGCTCTCGCCGCCTCCGACATCTCCGCATACGTCACCCCGGCGGTCTCGAGGTGAGCGGCGAACCAATCGGATTGTCCGATGAGGAACTGGGTGCTCCCTGGCGACTCCCGCTGCCTCCGTCGGACGATCGCGAGGAGCGCCTCGGCCCCGAACCGCATCGAGGTGGTGGTGCTGGTGAGACTGTAGGCGCCGTGGGTGCGCATCGCCTCCAGGATCTCCTGGCGAGACACCCGGTAGGGTTCGGCGCAGATCTGCCGGATCGGACCGGGAACGCTCACGCTGAGGGGCGGTGTCATCAGCGTCAGCGCGGTCATGGCCGCGTAGCAGAAGATCGCGCGAGGAAGAATCTGTGGTATTGCCATGATGCGGCGCAGAGGAGTCGGTAGGTGACCGCCTGGATTACTCGCGCGATGCCCTGACGCTCCTCAAAGTAACGGGGTGGAAGACCACCTCTTGACTATTGTCGCCCTCTGCTGAGAGCCAGTGTCCGCCGAGGACGTGCGGTTCCTGCTCGAGAGCCTCTCGACCAACGACCCCTGTGTGCGTGAGCTCGCGGTCCGACTGCTCGCCAGTGAGGCGAGCGGCGAGGCGGCGCAGGGTCTCCTGCAGCGGCTCTCGTCGGCCGATTCGGTGATGCGTACGCTGGCGGCGTTCGGGCTCGGATTGGTACAACCGAAGAGCGCGGTCGATCCGCTGGTGCGAACCGTCCACGACCCATCCACCGGTGCCAGGGCGGACGCGATCTGGGCGCTCGGGCGGATCGGCGATGGACGCGCCGTGCGTCCGGTGACCGACGCCCTCGGCGATGCCTCGCCCCTGGTGCGAGAAGCCGCGGCGGGTGCGCTCGGCCAGCTCGATTCCGCGAGCGCGGTGCCGGCGCTGGTCCGGCTCCTCCGCGACGATGCCGTGCCATCCGTGCGCCGGACGGCGGCATGGGCGCTGGGCAGCATCGAGGCGCGCTCCGCCACGCCCGTCCTGCTGCAGGCCGCGCGGGGAGACAGCGACGAAACGGTGCGCGAGACGGCGGTCTGGGCCATCGGTGAGCTGGGCGACGCCTCCGCCGCCGCAGGGCTCGGCCAACTGCTTTCGAGCGAGCGGAACGTCGAGGTGCGGGGCACCGCGGCATGGGCGTTGGGCCAGCTCGACATCCACACTGCACCGAAGGGGCTGATCGACGCACTGGCCGACGCCGCCGTCGAGGTGCGCGAGGCGGCGATCCGGGGCATTGCGGGACACGGCGAGTCCGATCCGTGGCCCTGGCCCGAGCCGCGGCCGCGCCCATTTCCCTGAAAACCGCCGGGCGGGCGATCCCGTCCAACCTTTTGAGCACACGCGATGTCCAACCCGTGAACCTTCCCGCGGGTGTCACATGACGGCACTGCTCGGCGCTCTGCTGGTGCTTCAAGCGCAGACGATGGCGACCCATCCCCCGCTGCCGACCACCGCGGTGGTCCGCGCGACGCGGACCGCGGTGGCCCCCGTCCTCGACGGACGGGATGACGAGGTCGTCTGGCGCTCCACGCCGGCCATCGACCAGTTCCTCGAAGCCAAGCCCAGCGAAGGCGCGAAACCGAAGATGCGAACCGAGGCGCGGGTGGCCTACGACGAGCACAACCTGTACGTGTTCGTCCGCGCCTTCGATCCCCATCCCGATAGCATCGTGAGCCTGCTCTCTCGCCGGGACGACCAGACGGCCTCCGATGAGATCATCCTCATGCTGGACCCCTACCACGATCGGCGAACGGGGTATGAGTTCGTGGTCAACCCCGCCGGCGTCAAGGCGGACTACGCGATCTACAACGACGGGGACGAAGACGTCGCGTGGGACGCGGTGTGGGACGCCGCGACTCAGGTCGACTCGCTCGGCTGGACCGCCGAGTATCGCATCCCGCTCTCGCAGCTGCACTACTCGGCGAAAGGGAACCTCACATTCGGCCTGCTGGTGTGGCGCACCATCCAACGCCATACGGAGTCAGTCACCTGGCCGCTCTACCGGACCTCCAAGTCCGGTTTCACGTCGCAGTTCGGCGAGCTGACCGGACTCGATGGGCTGGCAAGCCCGGGCCACGCGGAGATTACCCCGTACGTGGTCAGCAAGAACGTGCAGGATGCCGGCTCCGCCGACTTCTCCAGGAGTCAGAAGCTCACGGTGGGTGGCGATCTCAAGTACCGGGTTGCCTCGAACCTCCTTCTCAACGCGACCGTCAACCCCGATTTCGGTCAGGTCGAGGCCGATCCCTCGGAGCTCAACCTCAGCGCCTTCGAGACCTTCTTCAGCGAGCGGCGGCCGTTCTTCGTCGAAGGGAAGGGGCTCTTCACGTTCACCGTCAATTGCGTCGTCGTGGTCGACTGCAGCACCGGCGAAGGGCTGTTCTATTCCCGTCGGATCGGGCGCTCGCCCCAGCTCGCCGGCACCTATGGGGACGCGGCGTCCGCCACGTCGACCAGGATCCTTGGTGCCGGCAAGGTCACCGGCCGCCTCCCGGGCGGCTTCTCACTCGGGGTCCTCGATGCCGTGACCGATCACGTCGCCGGTCCGGGCGGCACGACGCTCGAGCCCGCCACGAACTACGGCGTGGTCCGGGGCAATCAGGACTTCCATAAGGGCGACGGCAGCGTCGGCTTCATCGTGACCGGGGTGAACCGGTCCCTCGATGGCAGCAGCATGCCCTACCTGCATCGCAGCGCGTATGCGGGGGGCGTCGATGCGCGGTGGCGGTTCCACGGGCGGTTCGAGGTCTCGGGCTCGCTGGACGTGAGCCGGGTGGCGGGCGATGCGGCGGCGATCGCCCTCACTCAACGGGACCCGGTCCATCTCTATCAGCGTCCGGACGGTCCGCTGACCTTCGATTCGACCCGCACGTCGCTGAGCGGCACCAACCAGGAGATCCGGTTCGCCAAGGTCGGCGGCAAGCGGCTGCACTTCGAGACCGCCTACCAGCGGCGCTCGCCGGGCTTCGAGATCAACGACATCGGCTTCCTCCGCCAGGCCGACCAGCAGGAGTGGACCAGCTGGGCCAACCTGGTCTTCAACCATCCCAACAGGATCTTTCAGCAGCTCCGCTGGAACTTCAACAACTGGGAGCACTGGACCGCCGCTGGACTGCCCACCGAGCGGGCATTCAACTCCAACGTGCATATCCAGTTCACCAACCGTTGGTGGCTGCATGTGGGAGGCACCATCGGCCAGCTCGGCGCCACCTACTGCGACCGCTGCGCGCGGGGCGGGCCCGCCGTGCGGCAGGACCCGTACCTCTCGCCCTGGATCACCATCGAGGGGGATGACCGCCGGCCGCTGGTGCCTTCCGTGTCCGCCAACTACACCCGGGGGGACCAGGGGCGCTCGGAGACGATCGACCTGTCGCCGACCCTCGATCTCAAGGTGTCCAGCCGGTTCACCACCTCGCTCAGCGCCGAGTACAACCACAACCGGAACGACCTGCAGTACTTCGGCACGTTCACCGATACGCAGGGTGCGCAACACTATGCCTTCGCGCACCTCGAGCAGAAGACGTTGAGCCTGACGTGGCGACTGGGCTACACCTTCACGCCGACTACATCGCTCCAGGTCTACGCCTCTCCCTTCATCTCCAAGGGGACGTATACCGACGTGCGGGAGGTGGCGGAGGCGCGGGCCAGCTCGTACTCGGCGCGCTATCGGCCCTACATCGATCCCTCCGTCGCCGATCAGCCCGACGGCTTCAACTTCCAGCAGTTCCGATCCAACGTGGTGTTCCGCTGGGAATATCGGCCGGGCTCGACGCTGTTTCTGGTGTGGAGTCAGGGGCGGCAGGGGTCGGCGCCGGCCGAAGGCACCCAGTCCTTCCGCGGCGACCTCGGCGACCTGTTCGGCCGGCGGGCGAACGATACGTTCCTGGTGAAGGTGTCCTACTGGTTCGCCCGCTGAGCACCTCTTGACTCCTGCTTGACTGCCCCTGCTCACCATCGGAGGTCACGGCCGTAGAAAGAACCCTGCTCCGTTCAGTGGAGGTGGCGTATGCCCCCGCGCCGTTCGCTTCCCGGTGTCACCCTCCTGGTCACGGCGTCCGTGGCATTGGCGCTTCTCCACGCCTGTCAGGACACCCCTCAACCGACCGAGCTGGATCCCTCGCTGTCCACCGTACTGAGAACCTTGACGGTCACCGGCAGCGGCACGGGAGACGGGGTCGTCACCTCCAGCCCGGCGGGGATCAACTGCACCGTGACCGCGGGGAAGGCGGCGGCCACGGGGTGCAAAGCGCAGTTCAGCGACGGGGTTGCGGTTACCCTCACGGCCACACCGAAGACCGGTCACTCGTTCCGGGGATGGTTCGGCGCCTGTTCGGGGACGGGGACCTGCAAGGCATCCATGACGGCCGATCGCGCCGTGGAGGCGCGATTCCTCAAGGGCCCGTTCACGATCAAGATCTCTGCCGGCGGCACCGGGGTGGGGAGCGGCACGGTGAAGAGCCAGACCGGCCTCACACCTGCGATCAACTGCGTCATCACCAAAGGGGTCACCGCGGCCACCGGCTGCTCCGCCATCTACCCGGCATACACGTCGCTCACGCTCACGGCTACCGCGGCCGGCAACAGCACCTTCGCCGGTTGGGGCACGCCGTGCGGCGGGACCGGCACCTGCCAGCACACGGTCATCCAGAGCCGCACGATCGCCGCCACCTTCGCGAACTCCACGGCCGCTCGAGGCAAGTGGGGTACGGCATTGCCGACGCCGGTGGTCGCCGTGCACATGCACCTGTTGCCGACCGGGAAAGTGCTCCTGTGGGGCGACCGGGGAAACGCCCAACTGTGGGATGCCACAACTCCGGGCTCCGCTTTCACCCCGGTGAGCAAGACGTACCGGATCTTCTGCAGCGGGCACACCCTCCTGGCCGACGGCCGACTCCTGGTCACGGGCGGCACCATCACCGGGACGAAAGGCGACCCACGTGCGGTGATCTTCGACCCGTCCTCCGCCAGCTGGAGCGGTACCGGCTCGATGGCGCAGGGTCGCTATTACCCCACCACCACCGCCTTGCCGAGCGGCGAGATACTGGCCGTTTCCGGCTCCGACGAGAGCGGCACGGTCGTCATGATCCCTGAGATCGGGAACGGCAGCTCGTGGCGCCGGCTGACCACCGCCAGCCTATCGGTGCCCGCGCCGTATTACCCGGCGATGTTCGTGGCGCCGAACGGCAAGGTGTTCCTGGCCGGCTTCCCCCAGACCTCGCGCTATCTGGACCTCACCGGCACCGGCGCGTGGACCACGGTCGCCAACCGGAACGTGGCCGACCGGAGGCTCGGCTCCGCGGTGATGTATGCTCCGGGAAAGATCCTCTACGCGGGCGGCGGCGATCCGCCCACGAGCTCGGCCGAGGTGATCGACCTCGACCAGGCGTCTCCCGCCTGGCGGAGCATCCCCGGAATGCACTTCGCGCGGCGGCAGATGAATGCCACGCTCCTGGCCGACGGGCGGGTGCTGGTCACTGGCGGCACCAGCGGTCCCGGGTTCAACGATGTGACCAGGCCGGTGTACGACGCCGAGATATGGAACCCCGCGACCGAGTCGTGGTCGACCATGGCCCCGGAATCGGTGCCGCGAACGTACCACTCGACCGCGCTGCTGCTGCCCGATGCGCGGGTGCTCTCCAGCGGCAGCGGCGAGGGCGGGGGAGTGGCGTACGAGAACAGCCAGTCTTCGGCGCAGGTGTTCAGCCCGCCGTACCTGTACAACGCCGACGGCACTCTCGCGCACCGGCCTGCCATCACCTCTGCTCCTTCGACGCTCTCCTATGGGCAGTCGCTCACCGTTGAGACTCCCGACGCGGGATCGGTCACCCAGGGCACCCTCATCCGGCTCTCCTCGGTGACGCACGCGTTCAATCAGAGCCAGCTCATCTATCCGCTGACCTTCTCGGCCATCGGCTCGACGACGCTTGCTGCGGCGGGGCCCCAGAACGCCAATCTCGCGCCTCCCGGTCCCTACATGCTCTTTCTGGTGAACTCGAACGGCGTGCCCTCGAAGGCGAAGGTGCTCACGGTCGGACCGTAGCGTCGCCGACTCAGAGCGATGTAGCGATCGTGCCTACCGCTTCCGCCGACGTGTCTCGATCCCCGCTCCACCGGCCGTGCGCCGGCCGGTGGAGCGGATCGGCGCCGATCGTTCCAACCAGCGAGCTCACGTACTCCGGGGCGCTCACCCGCTCGAGCTCCGCGCGAGCATGCTCCAGTCGCTTGGCGATGCCGAGCCGTACCGCCTCGTCGCGGTGGCCAGCGCGCGCCAGGAACTGGGTCAAGCTCCGGGCGTGACGCTCCCAGAGCGCCACGTCCCGCTGCTGCTTGATCGCGAGGCGCTCGTGATACCAGTCGCTCGCGAGCAGCGCCTCCCGGGTGAACAGCGCACGAATTTCGGCATGCCACGCGTCTTTCCCCTCGTAGTCCCCGTGGGCCATGATGTGGAGCAGCGCCTTGAGCGGGGGGCAGGCGTCCTCGATCGTGCCGTCCGCAAAGTACGAGGACGCCACCCGCTGCTGCGCCTCTACGATGTTGTTGACCCCATCGGTGAAGACCGCCCGATCCTGTAGCTCGGGTTGAAGGATCTCCTCGGTGAACACCGTGCTGGGATTGTCGAACACCCGCCCGAAGTAGGTGTGCACGAACTTGGCCGTGATGCGGTAGCCGAGCCGGCTGGCAAGCACCTTCTGCCCGCCGGACTCGTAGTCCTCGAGCTTTTCCAGGTGCCCGGCCTCGATCAGCCGCTTCGGATCCCGCTCGTGGGGGAAGAGCCGGCACCAGATCTCGGGAATCAGCAGGCTGATGTCGTGGTCCACCCGGTAGCGCGGGCCGATGAAGCCCGCCGCCGAGCTGAACCCGGCGTAGCCGGTGAGCAGCATCGAGACCAGCGCGTTGTTGAGATCCGCGGTCGCCGCGAGAGCGTTGAACGGCCCCTTGGTGAGGGCCCCCTCCGAGCCCACGCCCGTGGTGCTCGGCGACGTTCCCGTCAGCGAGCACACATAGTCCATGAACAGCTCCGGCAGCTCCTGGTAGTGAATGGGGCCGTACACGCAGAGCGGGCGGATGCCGTCCTCCGGCCGGTTGTTCCGCCGACCCGAGAGCACGCTGATCACCGGGAACAGCACCGGCGCGTGGAGCGGCAGCCGTCGATTGAGCCGCGCGCCCATTTCGGCCACGTAGCGGTCGCGGGGCCGGGCCAGGTCGGGCCGCAGCTGCAGATAGCGCGGGTTCTTGGTGGGCTTCCCGCCGATCAGCCGGGGCTGGGCCGAGCAGATCGAGTAGCCGCCGTCGGCCAGCGCCGCGTTCCGGGCCACGTGATCGCGCATCGGTGGCGTGAAGGCGTCGTGCACCGCCACGTCCTCCACGGTGCGCTGCGCATCCGCCCGGGTGAGCGGCTGAAAGTTGGAGCAGAAGAGCCCGGGCCCCGCCATGTCCTCCTCGGTCTGCCGGTCGAGGCCCGGATGGATCGCGTCGTCGGGACGCTGGAACAGCCTGACCTCGCAGTTCTCGGCCAGCTTGAGGCTGGGGTGGCCGTCGTACTCGCCCGGCAGCCCGACCAGCCGGCGTGCCGGGACGACCACCGAGGCGGTGATGTCGTCCTCCATCTGCACCTTGTCGGCCGCGACGAAGTCCTGCCGCAGCTTGTAGGTTCGCCAGGCGCCGTGCTCCTCGCGCCCAATCCGGAGATAGTTGGCCACCAGCCGCCGCCCCTCGTACTTGAGCTCGTGCCCGGGCGCGCCGTTGATGATGTCGACGCTGAAGTAGCGCCGCCAATCCTCGCCCCACTCGGGCCGGTGAAAGCGCTTGATGACGAAGACCAGCGCGCGCACGTGGTTCGGAATGCTCTCCAGCCAGGCGTTGTACTCCGGCGTGAACTCCGCCGGATTGGGCGTGAGCAGCTTGACCACCGAGCCGAGCGAGCGGTCCGGAGCGAGGATCGGCCGCGACGATCCGCGCCCGTCGGCCGCACGAAGCTCGGACAGGCGTGCGTCCTCGTAGTCCCGCTCGAAGATCGCCTGGACCTCCGCCATGTCCTCGTCGAAGCTGCGCACGTAGAACG
>JBBSHB010000115.1:0-9380 GCA_038253515.1 Gemmatimonadales bacterium
GACCGGAGCGATTCTCCAGGCGGTGTCCCCCTCGGTCAACTTCCCCCGGCAGACCGTCACCGACGCCGGCGACATCGTCCGGCCCTTCACCTTGCGCGGCCTGAGCCCGGATCACACGCTGGTGCTGGTGAACGGCTGGCGGCGGCACCAGACGGCGCTGGTGAACAACTTCACCTACGGCATGGGCGCGGGCTCCAGCGGGGTGGACCTCAACGCCCTCCCGGTGAGCGCGATCGACCGGATCGAGGTGCTCCGCGACGGCGCCTCGGCGCAGTACGGATCCGACGCCATCGCCGGGGTGGTGAACCTGGTGATCAAGGAGGGCGACTTCACGCCCTTCGTCACCGGCGACGCCGGCCGCTATACCACGGACGACTACCCGGACGACGGCACCACGGTCAACCTGAACGGCGGCTGGGGGATCAAGCTGGGCCGCGGCTCGCTCGGCCTGTTCGGTGAGTTCCGCGACCGCCAGCCCACCAACCGGGCGTGGGCCGATCCGTTCGAGACCAGCGTGACCGGCCTGGCGGACTCGATCGACGCCAACGGCCAGGTCGTGGAGAAGCGCAACCCGGTGCCCCAGCCGAACTATCACTGGGGCGACGGGTTGGAGAAGGACGTACTGTCCTTCGCCAACTTCCGGTTGCCGATCAACGAGGCCGGCACCACCGAGATCTACAGCTTCGGGGGCTTCAGCCACCGGAACGGAACCGGCAACGGGTACCGCCGGTACGCCGACGGGGACAACAACTGGGCCCAGATCTACCCGCTCGGCTTCCTCCCCAGCTTCGACGGTGTAGCCAAGGACTACTCAGCTGCCGGTGGTGTGCGCGGCGTGACCTCCGGCTGGAATTACGATCTCGGCGCCCAGTTCGGCCACAACGATTTCGACTACAACCTCTCCAACACGCTCAACGCGTCGCTCGGCCCCTGCCTCGACGTCGCCTGCGCCCCCGGGCTCGACGGCGTCCTCGGCACGGCGGACGACCCGGGAATTCCCGACCAGACCTCGTTCTTCGCCGGCCGGGTGCTGCGGGACGAGCTGGTGACGGGACTCAACGTCGCCAAGCCGGTGAATTTCGGATTGCCGGCGGCGGTCAATCTCGCCCTTGGCGCGACCTTCCGGCGCGAGGGCTACAAGATCCGGCAGGGCGAGCTCGCGTCCTACATCAACGGCGGGAGTGCCAACCAGTCGGGCACCGATCTCGCGCCGAGCGGCTCACAGGTGTTTTCCGGCATCGAGCCGTCGGACGCCACCGACCAGCACCGCACCAACTTCGGACTCTACGCCGACGCGGAGACCGACCTCACGCCCAGGCTCTTGGCGGACGTCGCCGCCCGATTCGAGACCTACAGCGATTTCGGCGAGCGGCTCACCGGTAAGGTGGCGCTCCGGTTCCAGCCTACCCGGCGGGTCACGCTACGGGCCGCCGCGGGCACCGGCTTCCGCGCCCCGGGACTCAGCCAGTCGTTCTTCAGCAAGGTGGTCACCAACTTCATCTTTGATCCCGACCTGGGCCGACCGGTGCCGGTGTTGGTGGGCGTCTTCCCGGTTGACCACCCGGCCGCCCAGGCCCTCGGCGCGAAGCCACTGCAGGAGGAGACCTCATTCAACTTCAGCGGTGGCCTGGCTGTGAGCCCCCGCGACAATCTCACGATCACCGCGGACTACTTCCACATCCGGATCGACAACCGGATCCTGCTCAGCGCCACCTTCGACGACGACGCGACTCACGCCATCCTGACCGACGCCGGCTTCGGCGAGATCGACGGCGTGCAGTACTTCACCAACGGACTCGACACTCGGACCCAGGGCCTCGACCTCACGGCGAACCTGCGGGTGCCGACCGGCCCGGGCGGCGCGCTGGACCTGACCGGCTCGGTCAACTACACCAAGAACAAAATCATCCGGGTCGATCCACTGCCGCAGGTCCTCCAGGATGCGGGGTCCACCGAGGCAGGACTGCTTGACGTGCCGACCCGAGTGGGGATCGAGGAGGAGCGGCCCGACTGGCGGGGGACGCTCCAGGCCAACTACAGCGGCGGTCGGGTCAGCTCGCTCGCGCGGGCCTCGTACTTCGGCGGATTCGCCTCGGCGCAGCCGGGGCTCTGCGACGACTGCCGGGAGACCTACGGCGGCAAGACCCTCTTCGATGCCGAGGTGGGCTACCGATTCAACCTGGTCAACTTCGCGCTCGGGATGCGAAACATCTTCGACACCTATCCCGACAAGGCGAGCGAGAAGAACAGCTTCGGCATCTTTCCCTGGGCGGCCGCGTCGCCCTTCGGGTACAACGGGCGCTTCGTCTACGCGCGGACCGAGCTGCAGTTGGCGCGGTGAGCGGGGAGGGGACCGACGGCGCCGGGCTGAGCGCGCTGGCGCCGTCGGGACGGTCGCGCTAAGATTCGCGACCCTGACCGGAATGCCATGTCCACGACGTACGATCTGCTGGTCATCGGTGGCGGCCACAACGGCCTGGTGACCGCCGCCTACGCCGCGCGCGCCGGCCTCACGGTGCTCGTGCTGGAGCGCCGCGAGGTGCTGGGTGGCGCCTGCGTGACGGAGGAGGTGTGGCCCGGCTACAAGGTCTCCACCGCCGCGTACGTGAACAGTCTGCTCCGGCCCGAGATCATCCGGGAGCTGGAGCTCAAGCGCCACGGGTTCGAGATGCTGCCCCGGAGCCCGTCGTCGTTCACCCCGTTTCCCGATGGTCGCTCGCTGCTCCTGGGACCGGACAAGGCCCTCACCCGCCGGGAGATCGCCAAGTTCTCCCCGCGGGACGCGGAGGCACTGCCCAGGTACGAGGCGATGCTGGAGCGGGTGGCCGACTTCCTCGAGCCGACCCTCATCATGACGCCGCCCAACCCGTGGTCGTTCCGGCCGGGGAACCTGCTGCAGCTCGCCAGGCTGGGGCTCGCGTTCGTGAAGCTGGGGACCGACGGGCAGAAGGCGGTCGAGATCCTGACCGGCGCCGCCACCCCGATTCTGGATCGGTGGTTCGAGTCGGAGCAGCTCAAGGTGACGCTGGCCACCGACGCCATCATCGGCGCGATGGCCTCGCCCTCGATGCCCGGCACCGCCTACGTGCTGTTCCATCACGTCATGGGCGAGTGCGACGGGGTGCGGGGCGTGTGGGGCTACGTGCGCGGCGGCATGGGCGGGATCAGCAACGCGATCGCATCGGCCGCGCGGGAGAAGGGGGCGGAGATCCGCACCAACGCCGAAGTGGCGCGCATCCTGGTGAAGAACGGGGCGGTCCAGGGGGTGGTGCTGGCCGACGGCAGCGAGATCCGCGCGTCGCGGGTGGCCTCGGGGGTCGACGCCAACGTCACCTTCCTCAAGCTGATGAGCAACGGCGACCTGCCGGCGGAGTTCGTGCAGGCGGTGCGCAACATCGACTACGCCAGCGCCAGCTGCAAGATCAACATCGCGCTGAGCGAGCTGCCCGACTTCACCGCCGTGCCCGGCACCGCGCCCGGCCCGCAGCACCGCGGCACCATCCACATCTCGCCTACCATGGAGTACATCGAGCGGGCCTACGACGACGCCAAGTACGGCCGCCCCTCCGCGCACCCCATCATCGAGGCCACCATCCCCTCGGTGCTGGACGACACGCTGGCGCCGCCGGGGAAATACGTGATGTCGATGTTCACCCAGTACTTCCCCTACGCGCTGGCGCCGGGGCTCTCGCTGGCGGAGGAAAAGGAGAAGTACGCCGACCGGTGCTTCGATCTCATGAACCAGTACGCGCCCAACTTCAAGCGGTCGGTCATCGCCCGGCAGATCCTCTCGCCGGTCGATCTGGAGCAGCGGTTCGGGCTCACCGGCGGCAACATCATGCAGGGGGTGATGACCCTGAGCAGCCTCTCGTTCATGCGGCCGGTGCCGGGGTACGCGGATTACCGGACGCCGGTGCGGAACCTGTACATGTGCGGAGCGGCCACGCACCCGGGTGGCGGCGTGATGGGGGCCTGTGGGTACAATGCGGCTCGGGAGATCCTTCGAGACGTGAGACGGTAGGGTCGTGGGGGGGGTGGGGGGGGGGGGGGGGGGGGGGGGGGGGGGGGGGGGGGGGGGGGGGGCCGGGGAGGCTCGCTCCGTTTCGCGAAGATCGGCGTCCTGCCGCAGTCACTGACGCGCCCTGCGCGAGCCTCCCCGGCCCCCATGCACGCGCGCCCAGCGCGCGTGAGCGAGGCGGTTGCCGCGCTGGTACAGTGGTGGGCGCAACGGCGTGTCGCGATGGTCGGGTGGGCGGACGGCGATGCTCGGCGTAGGGCGAGGCTCGGCGTGGGGCGATCCTCGGTCAGCAATGCTCGGGCGGAGGCGACGGGTGGGGGTCGCGGAGGGCGCGTCAGTGACTGCGGCAGCACCCCGATCTCCGCGAGGCGATCGATGCAGGCACTGCAGCGCCCGGAGCGAGCCCCACCCGTCGCCGGAGCCGAGACTCCGACCGGCGCCAGCCCCATCCGCCGCCGCAGCCGACGCCCCGATCCTCGCGCGCAAACACAGCACCGGAACAACTCCCATGCCCCACCACCATCTCACCGTTCCCGATGGCCTCTCCCGCCTCCCCGGCTCGGCGGGGGAACGGTTCGTTGAGCTGTTCCGACACGGCACTCTCGCTGTCGAGCTCTACGCCCCTCGCGGCGCCGACCCCCAGACTCCGCACACCCGCGACGAGGTCTATGTCGTGATCGACGGACGCGGCCAGTTCCGGAACGCCGGCGAGCGGCACCCGTTC
Organism: Gemmatimonadales bacterium; assembly: GCA_038253515.1. GTDB lineage: Bacteria > Gemmatimonadota > Gemmatimonadetes > Gemmatimonadales > GWC2-71-9 > CAVVWJ01. The sequence goes on from JBBSHB010000115.1 coordinate 4,743, forward strand.
GGCCCGGGCGACGTCCTCTTCGTGCCGGCCGGCGTGACCCATCGCTTCGAGGAGTTCACCGACGACCTCGCCGTCTGGGTCTTCTTCTACGGACCCGAGGGTGGAGAGGGTCCCCGATGAGCCTGGATCCCGGCGCCGGCTCGCCGCTGGAACGGACCCTGGACCGGGAGTACTACCTCTCGGACGAGATCTTCGCCCGGGAGAAGGAGCGGATCTTCTTCCGGGAGTGGTTCTGCGTCGGACGGGAGGAGGAGCTGCCCGATCCCGGCAACTACGCGGTGAAGACCGTCGCCGGGGAGAGCGTTCTGCTGGTGCGCACCAGGGAGGGCGGACTCGCCGGGCACTATAACGTGTGCCGCCACCGGGGATCGCAGCTGGTGCCCGACGGCCGCGCGGGATCCTTCGCCGGCGCCATCCGCTGCCCCTATCACTCCTGGACCTACACGCTCTCGGGCGCGCTCCGCACCGCGCCCTTCCTCGACGAATCCCAGGGGCTGCCCAAGAGCGAGCTGTCGCTGCATCCGGTCGGGGTGGAGTGCTGGGGCGGCTTCCTCTTCGTGAACCTCACTCCGGCCGACGCGGCCGCGCGGGGTCATACCCTGGCCGCCCAGCTCGGCGACATCGCGGAGCGGGTGCGCCGCTATCCCCTGGCCGAGCTCAGGGTGGCTCGGCGGATCGTCTATCAGGTGCAGGCCAACTGGAAGGTCATGCTGGAGAACTACAACGAGTGCTACCACTGCGGGCCGGTGCATCCCGAGCTCTGCCGCCTGGTGCCCGCGTTCAAGCAGCGCGGCGGCGCCGAGCTCGACTGGGAACGGGGCATCCCCCATCGCGAGGGGGCCTGGACCTTCACCCTGACCGGCACCTCCGCCCGGGCGCCGTTCACCGGCCTGGACGATGACGAGCGGGTGCGCCACAAGGGCGAGCTGGTCTATCCCAACTTCCTCCTCAGCCTCTCTGCCGAGCACGTGGCGGCGTTCACCCTCTGGCCCGAGGGGCCCGAGCGGACCACTGTCGTGAACGAGTTCCTCTTCCATCCCGACGAGATCGCCAAGCCGGGCTTCGATCCGTCCGACGCTGTGGAGTTCTGGGACCTGGTGAACCGGCAGGACTGGACCATCTGCGAGTCGGTCCAGCGCGGCATGCGGTCGCGGGTCTTCCAGTCGGGCTACTACGCGCCGATGGAGAGTGCCAGCCTCGACATCCGGCGCTACATCCGGGAGCACCTGGACCGATCGGCGGACGCTCGGTGAAGCGGGACTACGAGTACATCGTGCTCGGCCTGGGCGGCTGGGGCAGTGCCGCCACATACTGGCTCTCCCGCCGGGCGGGGGCCGAGGTGCTGGGGCTGGAGCAGTTCGAGATCGGACACGAGCGGGGCGAGTCGCAGGACCACTCGCGCATCATCCGGCTCTCCTACCACACGCCGGAGTACGTCGAGCTGGCCAAGCACGCGTACCGCGCGTGGGCGGAGGTGGAGCGGGATTCGGGCGAGCAGTTGGTCCTCAAGACCGGCGGCCTCGACCTGGGCCCCCGGGAGAGCGCCATCCCGCTCAGCAGCTACAGCGACAGCATGACCGCCGCGGACGTTCCGTTCGAGCCGCTCGACGCCCCGGAGATCCGTCGGCGCTGGCCGCAATTCACGGTGACCGACGACATCCACGGCCTCTTCCAGCCGGAGAGCGGGATCGCGATGGCGGCACGGGGTAACGCGGCGCATCTCCGCACGGCCCAGGCGCACGGCGCCACCATCCGCGACCGCGTCCCGGTGCACGACCTGAAGCAGGTGGGTGATGAGATCGAGGTCACCGCGGGCGACACCAGCTACCGCTGCCGCCGGCTGGTCATCGCGGCCGGCTCCTGGTCCAACCGCGCGCTGGGCCACTTCGGCGTTCGGCTCCCGCTCCGGGTCACCAAGGAGCAGGTCACCTACTTCGCCTCGCCCCACCTGGAGGAGTTCCAGCCCGGCCGGTTCCCCATCTGGATCTGGATGGACGATCCCTGCTTCTACGGGTTCCCGGTATTCGGGGAGCAGGGTCCCAAGGCGGGGCAGGACGCGGGCGGCCTGGAGGTCGATCCCGACACCCGCACCTTCGAGCCGGACGGGGCCGCGCTCCAGCGCACCGTCGACTTCCTCGGGCGCTGCATCCCCCACGCCCTCGGCCCCATCATCTACACCAAGACCTGCCTCTACACGCTCACGCCGGACCGGGACTTCGTGATCGACTTCGTACCGGGGTGCCCCGAGGCCGTGGTCGGGATCGGCGGCGGACACGGCTACAAGTTTGCCTCCGCCATCGGCCGCATCCTGGCCGAGCTCGCGCTCGATGGCCGGACCGAGCGGAACATCCAGCCGTTCCGGATCGATCGCCCGATTCTTCAATTGGAGAATCCTCCGGCGAACTACATGGTGTGACCGCGACCGGAGCGGCCCCACCGGGCGCCGCCGGAAGGAGCATGTCATCTGAGCCAGCCGCCCGCGAAGGTTCCCGCCGGTGTCACCCTGCTCGGCATCCGCTACGACGGCAGCTCCTCGTTCCAGCGCGGCGCCGCCGATGCGCCGCCGCTCATCCGCGAGGCGCTCTGGTCCGACGCCGGCAATCCGTGGACCGAGGATGGGACCGACCTCGGCACCGGCGTGGTGCAGGACGCGGGCGACCTGACTCCCGCGGCCGACGAGGAGGGGCGCGCTGAGATCGAGGCCGCGGCCGAGCGGATCCTCGCGTCCGGCCGGCGACCGCTGGTGCTGGGTGGCGACCACTCGATCAGCTTCCCGGTCCTCCGGGCGGTGCGCCGCTATCATCCGCGCCTCGCCGTGCTGCATCTGGATGCCCACCCGGACCTCTACGACGAGTTCGAGGGCGACCGCTTCTCCCACGCGTGCCCCTTCGCGCGCGTCATGGAGGCGGGTCTGGCGGACCGGCTGGTGCAGGTCGGGATCCGCACCATGAACGCGCACCAGCGGCAGCAGGTGGTACGGCTCGGCGTCGAGGTGATCGAGATGAAGGACTGGCGCGACGGCAGGGTGCTCCCGTTCGACAGTCCGGTCTACCTCTCGCTCGATCTCGACGTGCTGGAGCCGGGGCTGGCGCCGGGGATGTCTCATCGCGAGCCGGGCGGCCTGACGGTCCGCCAGGTGCTCGGCATCATCCAGTCGCTCGACGCGCCGCTGGTCGGCGCCGATCTGGTCGAGTTCAATCCGGCCAACGACCCCACCGGCCTCACGGCCGCCGTGTGTGCCAAGCTGGTCAAGGAGCTGGCCGCCCGGATCCTCTCGGAGCGTTCATGGTGAGGCGTCCACCTCATCTGCTGGTTCGCCGCGGCCTGCTCGCGGTCATGCTGCTCGCCTGGGCCGGTCTCCCGCTCGCCGCCCAGGCGCCCGCGATCGACTTCGACAAGCTGCGCGACGAGGCCGCCCAGCGTCTCTCCGAGTACCTCCGCATCAACACCACCAACCCCCCAGGCAACGAGCTCGCCACGGCGCGGTGGCTCAAGGAGGTACTGGCCCGCGAGGGGATCGACGGGCAGATCCTCGACACCGCGGAGCTGGGACCGGGCCGAGCCAACTTCTACGCGCGGGTTCCCGGCGCGGCGCGGGGCCACGCGATCGCCCTGGTGCACCACATGGACGTGGTGCCGGTGACGCGGTCGCAGTGGACGGAGGATCCCTTCGGCGGCGAGGTGAAGAATGGGTCCGTCTGGGGGAGGGGAGCGCTCGACATGAAGGGGCACGGCATCATCCAGCTGCTGAGCCTGATCGCGCTCAAGCGGGCGGGAGTGCCGCTGGCCCACGACGTGGTGCTCATCGGCAACGCGGACGAGGAGATCGACGGGCTCGGCACGCGAACGTTCATCCGGCGTCATCCCGATCTGCTCCAGGGCGTGGAATACCTGCTCACCGAGGGAGCCGACACCCGGGTGGAGCACGGCCGGGTGAAGTGGTTCGGGATCGACGTGGGGGAGAAGCGGGCCTACTGGCAGAAGGTGACGGCGCGCGGCACCACCTCCCACGCCTCCGTGCCGCTGGGCGACAACCCGGTGGACCGGCTGGTGGCCGCGCTGGCGCGGGTGGTCGCCTGGCGAACCCCGGTGCGGCTCACGCCCGCGGTGGACCGGTTCTTCAAGGCGCAGGCGCGCTACGAGACCGGTGAGCATCGCCGCTGGCTGGCCGATGCCGGGGCCGCGCTGGCCACCCGTCCCGGCCGGGCCTGGCTCCTCTCCAGTCCGGAGCGGAACGCCCTGCTGCGGGCCACGGTCACGCCCACGGTGCTCACCGGCTCCAACCAGACCAACGTGATTCCGCAGGAGGCATCCGCCGAGATCGACATCCGGCTCCTGCCGGACGAGGACACCACCGCGTTCCGGCGCGAGCTCCTGCGGGTGCTGGCCGACCCCAAGCTCACGGTGGCCACCATCGGCGACGTGGCACCGCGGTTCGACGCGCCGCTCGACACGCCGCTGTTTCACGCGATCGAGCGGGTGGCCGGGCGGATGCTGCCGGGCGTGCCGGTCGCCACGCCGATCAGCGCGGGCGCGTCCGACCGGCCGTACTACGCGGCGGCCGGGATCACCTGCTACGGGCTGGATCCGTGGCTGGTCGAGCTGGAGGAGAACCGGCTGGAGGTGCACGGCAACGAC
>JBBSHB010000116.1:0-9249 GCA_038253515.1 Gemmatimonadales bacterium
CACTTCGACCAGACACATCCGGCACACCGCGGGCGACGGCAGCGAGGGATGGTAGCAGTAGTGCGGCACCAGCACGCCGGCCTGCTTGGCGGCCTCGATGATGGTGGTGCCTTTGGGCACGCTGAGGGACATGCCCTCGATCGTTACGTTCACCAGTTCGTCGGCCATCGGGTGTCCCAGTTAGGCTCCGCGGTAAGGTCGGGCGGCGTTATTCACCACGGAGCTCACACCGCCGCCATCGCCGGCTCCCGCGCCCCGGCGATGTAGGCCTCGAACTCCCCGCGGAACTTCTGGATCCCGCTCACCACCGGCGCCGCGCACGAGTCGCTTAAGACGCAGATGGTCTTGCCGGTCATGTTCTCCGACAAGTCCAGCAGGAGCTGGAAGTCCTCCTGCTTGCCCTTGCCCGAGAGGATGCGCTCGAGAATCCGGGCGGTCCAGGCGGTGCCTTCGCGGCACTGGGTGCACTGGGCGCAGGATTCGTGGGCGTAGAACCGGGCCAGGCGCCAGATCTGGTAGACCATGTCGGTCGTATCGTCCATGACGATCATGCCGGCCGAGCCGAGCATCGAGCCCTTGGCGACGATGCCTTCGTAATCGAACAGCGCTTCCTCGGCCTCCTGGGCGGTCATGATGGGAACCGAAGAGCCGCCCGGGATGACCGCCTTGAAGGTCCGTCCGGGCCGCGGGCCGCCGGCCATGTCGTAGAGGATCTCCTTCACCGGCGTCCCCATGGTGACTTCGTAGTTCCCCGGCCGCTGCACGTGACCGCAAATCGAGATCAGCTTGGTTCCGGTGCTCTTGGGATTGCTCAGGCAGAGACCCTTGTACCACTCGGCGCCACGCACCATGATGTGCGGAACGGCGGCCAGGGTCTCCACGTTGTTGATCGTGGTCGGCATCCCGAACAGCCCCGCCACCGCCGGAAACGGCGGCTTGATGCGCGGGTTGCCCCGCTTCCCCTCGAGGGAGTTCATCATCGCGGTCTCTTCGCCGCAGATGTAGGCGCCGGCGCCGCGATGGATCACCATCTCGATCCGCTTCCCGCTCCCGAACACGTTGCCGCCCAGGGCACCCTTGGCGTAGGCCTCCTCCACCGCTGCGGCCATCACCTCGAGCGGATCGGTGAACTCCCCGCGGATGTAGATGTAGCAGCGTACGGCGCCGATGGCATAGGACGCGATGGCACACCCTTCGATGAGGGCGTGCGGGGTCCACCGCATGATCTCCCGATCCTTGAACGTCCCCGGCTCGGACTCGTCGGCGTTGCAGAGCAGGTAGTGCGGCCGGGTGACCTCCTTGGGCATGAACGACCACTTGAGGCCGGTCGGGAACCCCGCGCCGCCCCGGCCGCGGAGCCCCGACCCCTTCACCTCCTCGATGATGGCCTCGCGCGTCATGCCCAGCGCCTTCCGCAGGCCCTGGTACCCGCCGCGATTCACCCAGCCGTCGAAGCTGCGCGCCTCGACCTCACCGAAGTGCTGGGAGAGGACCGGCGTCTCCTTGGGATGGATCGGATGCGGAAAGCCCATTACGGATACCTCTGCAGGATGCCGGGCACCTTGTCCGGCGTGACGTTCTCGATGAAGTCGTCGTCCACCAGGATGGGGGTGGCGAAGCCGCAGGCCCCGAGGCACTCGACCTCGATGACGGTGAAGCGGCCGTCCGGACTGGTGGCCCCGAGCTCGCCGCACCCGCTGGCCTCGAGCAGCGCCCGCACCACGTCCTCCGCCCCGCAGATGTTGCACGGCGTGGTGGTGCAGACCTGGATGAAGTGCCGGCCCACCGGATGGGTGTGGTACATGGTGTAGAAGGTGACCACACCCTTGACGTACGCCGGGGTGAGGTCGAGCAGCTTCGCCACCTCGCCGATGCTGGGCTCGCTGATCCAGCCCCGCACCTCCTGCACGATCCAGAGCGCGGGCAGCAGGCAGGCGGCCTTGGTCGGATACCTGGCGAAGAGCGCGTCGATCTTTTCGCGGTTGGCGCCGACGAACACCGGCTGGTGAGGCACTCTCTCGCTGGCCGCGCCGTGGGCTCCTGCCGGCTGCACGCTCATCGGTCGACTTCCCCCATCACGATGTCCACGCTGGCGTTGATGGCGATCACGTCGGAGAGCAGCGCGCCCTCGCACATCTTGGGCAGGCTCGCGAGGTTGATGAACGACGGCGGCCGGATGCGCCACCGGACCGGCTTGGCGGTCCCGTCGGAGACGAAGTAGTAGCCCAGCTCGCCCTTGGGGTTCTCGATCCCCAGGTACGCCTCGCCCGCCGGCGGCTTCACCCCCTCCATCACCTGCTTGAAATGGAAGATCATCGCCTCCATGTCGCTCATCGCTACGGACTTGGGCGGGAGGATCACGCGGGGATCGGCCACGTTGATCGGGGCGCCGCGGAGCTTCTCCAGGCGATCGAGCGCCTGCTCCAGGATGCGGTTGGACTGGGACATCTCCTCCAGCCGGATCCGGTAGCGGTCGTAGACGTCGCCGTGCTCGCCGACCGGCACGTCGAAATCGTAGGTCTCGTAGTCCAGGTAGGGCTGGTCCTTCCGGACATCGTAGTCCACCCCGCTGGCCCGCAGCATCGGACCGGAGAGCGAGTAGTTGGTCGCTTCCTCCGCCGTCAACACGCCGACGCCCTGGGTGCGCCCGATCCAGATGCCGTTCCGGGTGAACATGGTGTCCACTTCCTGGAGCGTCGTCGGGAAGGTGCGGGTGAACTCGCGCAGCCCCGCCTCCCAGCCGTCCGGAATGTCGGCCATCATGCCGCCGACCCGGGTGAGACTGGTGGTGAGTCGCGCGCCGGTCCACTCCTCCTGCAGGTTGTAGATCCGTTCCCGCTCCTGGAACGACCAGAGGAACGGGGTGTAGGCGCCGAGATCGATCCCGGTGGTGCCGAGCCACACCAGGTGGGAGATGATGCGGCTCATCTCGCAGGCGATCACCCGCAGCACCCGGCACCGCTCCGGCACCTCGATGCCCATCAACTTCTCGGCGGCCAGCGCCAGGCCGACGTTGTTGGCCATGGGCGAGAGGTAGTCGGTCCGGTCGGTGAGGGGGATGATCTGGTTGTAGTGGCGGTATTCGCCCAGCTTCTCGAAGCCGGAGTGGAGATATCCGATGTGAGGGATGCAGCGCTTGACCGACTCCCCTTCCAGCTCGATCACCAGCCGGAGCACGCCGTGCGTGGCCGGGTGCTGGGGGCCGATGTTGACCAGCATGTGCTCGGCGCCGAACTCCTCGTCGTAGTGTGCCCCCCCTTTGCCGGCGCCGAGCGGGAGGTGGGTGGGACGCCCCTCCGGGTCCAGGCCCGGGGTGGCCAGCGCCATCTCGATGGTACGCACGCTCATTTGAGGAACCCTCGCTCGCCGCGGGCCAAGCGCTCCCGCATGTCCGCGGGCAGCTCGTCGTACGCTTCGGCGATCGACAGCTCTTCCAGGGAGTAGTGCGCCTCGGGGTTGGCGGCGAGCGCCTGCCGGGTCTGCTCCGCCCGGCTGAAATGGCCCCGGAGGGGGAAGTCTTTCCGCAGCGGGTAGCCCTCCGCGTAGGTCTCCCACATGAGGATCCGGCGCAGGTCGGGGTGGCCGGCGAAGCTGATGCCGAACATGTCGTACACCTCGCGCTCCAGCCAGTCGGCGCCGCGCCAGAGGTCGTAGACCGAGCGGACCTCGAGCGGAGCCCGCTTGTCCAGCGCCACTTTCACCCGCAGATCGGCGCGCCGGGGCAGCGAGCGGAGCTGATAGACCACCTCGAGCGGCCGCTCCGGATCGCGATAGTCCACCGCGGTCACGTCGGTCAGGTAGTTGAAGTTCTGCGCCGGCGTGTCCTTGAGCCAGCCCAGGATGTCATGGGCTGGTTCCCGGGCGACGTACACCACCGTGTCGCCGCAGGAGACCAGGCTCCGCTCGATGCCGCCGCCGAACCGCTCTCGCAGCGCGGCCACCGAGGGGGATACGCCGCTCACGATGCCGCCCCGCGCCCCGCGCCGACCGGCGCCCGTAGCTGCCGCTCCGGCCCTCCCGGGGCCGCCACAGCGTCCCGCCGGGACGTCATGCCGAACGCGTCTGGTGCACGGAGTTGCCGAACGGCTCCGAGAGCTCGTCCACCCGCTCGGCCGGCAGGAAGAGCCCCGAGGGCCCCACGACCTGTTCCTCGCGCAGCATGTCGTCCGCGATGGTCTCGCCCTTGATCTTCTTCTGCAGGAGCAGGATGCCGTACAGCAGGCCTTCCGGACGCGGGGGGCATCCGGGCACGTAGACGTCCACCGGAATGATGGTATCGATGCCTTGTACCATCGAGTAGTTGTCGAAGATTCCGCCGGTGGAGGCGCAGGCGCCCATCGAAATGGACCACTTGGGCTGGGGCATCTGGTCCCAGATGCGGCGGATGACCGGCGCCAGCTTGAAGGGGAGCCGCCCCGCGCAGATGAGCACGTCCGCCTGCCGGGGAGAAAAGCTCATCCGCTCCATCCCGAAGCGAGCCAGGTCGAACCGGCTGGCGGCGGTGGCCATGAACTCGATGGCGCAGCAGGCGGTGCCGAACGGCATCGGCCAGAGCGAGTTGGAACGGGCCCAGTTGGTCAGGAAATCGAGCCGCGTGGTCACCCAGTTGGGCGACATCGACGACACCGTCGACGCGTCGGCGGCCTGATATTCGGTGGCGGGATTGGTCAATCCCATTGCAGCGCTCCGCGCTTCCATATGTACACGTACCCCACCGCCAGAATGACGATGAAGACGAGCATCTCGATGATGAGCAGGCCGGCGATCTCGTCCAGCTGGCGGAACGCCACCGCCCAGGGGATCATGAACACGGTCTCGATGTCGAAGATGATGAACAGCATCGCGACCATGTAGAACTTGACGGAAAACCGCTCCCGCGCGTCCCCCAGGACCGGCATGCCGGACTCGTACGGGGCGATCTTGGTCGGGGTGCGGCGGAAGCTGGACAAGACGTGGGAGACGCCCAGCATCAGGATGGCGTTGGCGATGACGAACGCGATCAGAAGCAGGATGGGGATATACGGCTGAAGCATGGCGCTCCGGCTTTCGTGAATTTTTTCACTTATCCGCCGCAAGGTAACCGACTTAGAAAGTCAATTCAACCCGCGCCCGGACCCGCTATATTCCCCGCCATTCTCGCGCTCGCGACGCCGTCGACCCTCGGCCGCGACCCCCGTTTTCCGCCCGCTCGAGGCCCGATGTCGATCAAGTCAGACCGCTGGATCCGACGCATGGCGCGGGAGCGCGGCATGATCGACCCGTTCGTGGACAGTCAGGTCCGCCAGGTCGACGCGCACGGGCGGCGGGTCATCTCCTATGGATTGTCGAGCTACGGCTACGACATGCGGGTGGCGCCCGAATTCAAGATCTTCACCAACGTCCTCAGCGCCATCGTCGACCCCAAGGACTTCGACTCCAAGAGCTTCGTTGAATTCGAAGGGGAGACCTGCATCGTTCCCCCCAACAGCTTCGCCCTGGCTCGCTCGGTGGAGTACTTCCGCATCCCCCGGGAGGCGCTCACCATCTGCGTCGGCAAGAGCACCTACGCGCGCTGCGGCATCATCACCAACGTGACCCCCTTCGAGCCCGAGTGGGAGGGGCATGTCACCCTGGAGATCTCGAACACCACCCCCCTTCCCGCCCGGATCTATGCCAACGAGGGAATCTGCCAGGTGCTCTTCTTCGAAGCCGACGTGGACGATATCTGCGAGACGAGCTACGCCGACAAGGCCGGCAAGTACCAGCGGCAGGTGGGCGTCACCCTGCCGAAACTCTAACCCGCGCCGGCCCGCCGCCCCCACCATGCGTCTCGGGACCAGTCTGCGAACCCTCGTCCTGGCGGCCCTGCTCCTGGCCGCCCCGCTCGCGGCCCAGCAACCCGGCGCCCGCGCCCCCACCCCGACCCAGCCGTCGCGGCCGGTCACACTGGCGCCGGCGCTCAAGGCCCCCGTGGCGGACACCGGCATCTTCAGCCCGCTGCCGCTCCCGGAGCCGACCGATACGCGCAATGCGGAGGGTGCCCCGGGACCTCGCTACTGGCAGCAGACCGTCGATTACGCGCTCAAGGCGGTGCTCGACACGGCCGCCAAGCGGCTCTCCGGCACCGAGCAGGTGCGCTACACCAACCACTCCCCGGATACGCTCCGGTTCGTCTGGCTGCAGGTGGACCAGAACCTGTTTCGGCCGGGGAGCGTCGGCTCCCTGCTCTTCCCGCAGGAGAGCCGGTTCGGCGGTGCGGGATTCCCCGGCGGGTTCGAGATCGAGAGCATCACTCAGAGCTCGGTGCCGGCCACGCCGGTTCCGGCCGCCAAAGGCCGACGGCGGCTGACCTCCGCATCCCCGGCGCCCCCACGCAGCACCCCGCTCAGATGGCGGGTCGACGACACCATGATGTATCTCGAGCTGGCCACGCCGCTCGCCCCCGGCGGAAGTACCCTGCTGGACCTGGTCTACAGCTTCAACATCCCCGAGCACGGTGCCGACCGGATGGGGCGGGACGGCGGCCTGTATGAGATCGCGCAGTGGTACCCGCGCATGGCGGTCTATGACGACGTGCACGGGTGGAACACCGATCCCTACCTGGGCCAGGGCGAGTTCTATCTCGAATACGGGAACATCGACTACGAGGTGACCGTCCCCGCCGGCTACATCGTGGCGGGCAGCGGCGTCCTGCAGAACCCCAGCGAGGTCCTCACCGCGGCCGAACGGGGCCGTCTGGCGACCGCGATCAAGTCGGACACCACCATCGCCATCGTGACGCCGGAGGAGCTGAGCTCGGGCGCCGCGCGCCCTCGCCCGGACGGCAGCCAGACCTGGCGCTTCCGCGCCGAGCACGTGCGCGACGTCGCCTGGGCGGCCTCGCCGGACTTCCTCTGGGATGCATCCGGCTGGGAGGGCGTCCTGGCCCAGGCGTACTACCGGCCCTCGGCCACCGACACCTGGAAGGAGGCCGCGAAGATGAGCCGGTACTCCATCCAGGAGTACAGCACCCGCTGGTTCCGGTATGCCTATCCCCAGATCTCCGCGGTCGAGGGAACGGTGAGCGGCATGGAGTACCCCATGATGGCGATGGAGGCGAAGGGCGAGAACGGCCCGGACCTGTACAACGTCATCACCCACGAGATCGGCCACATGTGGTTCCCCATGATGGTGGGCTCCGACGAGCGACGCTACGCCTGGATGGACGAGGGGTTCAACACCTTCATGAACACCTTCTCGGAGGAGGACTACTGGAAGCGGGACGACACCGAGATCCGCCGGGGCGAGGCCAGGTTCGTGACCACGCTGGACCAGACCGCCGCCGCCCAGCCGATCATGACCCCGGCCAACCGGTACCGGAACGATCAGAACCTCGGCAGCCTGGCGTACGTCAAGCCGTCCATCATGCTGCTGGCGCTCCGGAACAAGGTGCTCGGTCCGGAGGTCTTCGATACCGCGTTTCGGGAGTACACCCGGCGCTGGGCCTTCAAGCACCCGCAGCCCGCCGATTTCTTCCGCACCATCGACCAGGTGTCCGGCCGTGATCTCTCCTGGTTCTGGCGCGGGTTCTTCTTCACCACCGCCGCGCTCGACCAGTCGGTCGAGACGGTGCGGCAGAAGCCGGACAGCGGTGCCGAAGTCGTGATCCGAAGCCTCGGGTCGGCGGTCATGCCGGTCGAGCTCCGGATCGGGTACGCCGACGGCACCGATGATCTGGTCAAGTTGCCGGTGGAGATCTGGTACGGGGGCAACCGCTATCTGTACAGGTACAATCCCGGGAAGCAGATTGTAAGCGCTCGAGTCAACCCGGATGGTGCCTTCCCGGATGTCGTCCCGGCCAACGACGGCTGGACCTCCGCGCCGACCACTTCGACGCCCTGACCCCACCAGGGTCACCCCCTGAGGATCGTCGCGTGCCACTGCCCGACTACCTGCTCGACCTGCCCGCGGAAGAAGCGGCGCGGCTCATCGCGCTGGCGCTCCTCGATCGCGCGGCCGCGGCCGCCGCCCGCCTGGCGGACCCATCCGATCCCCAGGCGCTGCACGACTTCCGGGTCGCGACCCGACGCCTGGTCAGCTGCCTCCAGGCCTATCGGCCGGAGATCGACGGCAGCGTCTCCTCCCGCATGCGCCGGCGGTTGCACCGGCTGGCGCGGGTCACCACCCGGAGCCGAGACCTCGAGGTGCATCTCACCTGGGATCGCCAGCAGGAAGGTGACCTGACGACCCGCCAGCGCGTCGGACTCCGGTGGCACATCGGACGGCTCGAGGCGCGCCGGCGGCGGGCCGATCGGGCCGTCTGGCGGAACGTCGAGACCCGTTTCCGGAAGCTGGAACCGAGGCTGCGGCGGCGGCTCGAGGTGTACCGGATGCGGATCGAGCGCGATCCGGCCCGCCGGCGCCACGAGGCCGCGGCCGTGCTGGGCAGCCGGATCCGGAAGGTCGGGGGCGATCTCGAGTGGCGTCTGGCGGAGATCGGGTCGGTCCAGGACGAGCGCCAGGCGCACCGCGCCCGGATGGCCGCCAAGCGCCTGCGCTACCTGCTGGAGCCGATCCGGGGCGATGCCGAAGGCGTCGAGCCGCTGATCGAGCGGCTCCGGCGATTGCAGGATCATCTGGGCCAGCTGCACGACAGCCAGACACTCCAGGCCGACCTCACCGCGGCGCTGCTGGACGCGGGCGACGAGCACCGGCGCCGGTTGTCGCGGGCCGTGCGCACGGCAGCCAAGGGTGATGGCATCGCCGAGGACGCCGGCGAGGATCCGCGACCGGGTCTGCTGACCCTCGCCCGCCGGCTCAGGGCGCGGGAGGAGCGGGCCTTTACCCACCTGCAAGCCGAATGGCTCGACGGCGCCGCGGAAGCGTTCTTCGAGCAGGTCACCGAACTGGGGAAGCGGATCGCGCACCGTCCCGCCTGCGTGGCGGAGATCGAGCGCAAGTTCGTGCTGCGCCAGGTACCCACCACGGCGCGGCAGATGCCCACCATCGAGATCGAGCAGGGTTGGCTCCCCGGCACCCGGCTGGTGGAACGGGTGCGGCAGTGGCGGGACGACCATCTGGAGGTGCGGTACCGGACGGTCAAGCCCGGCACCGGCCCGGACGGCGACGAAGTGGACGCAGCCACGGCCCGCGGGTTGTTCGAGGATGTCTGGCCGCTCACCCAGGGCCGCCGGGTGGTCAAGCGGCGGCACGAGGTGCCCGACTACGGCGTGACCTGGGGCATCGAGCAGTTCCTCGATCGGGATCTCGTGCTCGCCCAGGTCCAGCTCG
>JBBSHB010000117.1:0-9197 GCA_038253515.1 Gemmatimonadales bacterium
CTCGGCGTGCGGCCGGAGGACGAAGGTGTGCTTGAAGAACGGGAGGTCGACACTCTCGGTGTACTTGGCCTGGATCGTGATCCGGTTGGGTCTGCCACCGCGGGTGATCTGAAAGCGGGGGGCCTCCCCCAGGAGGGAATCTGCCTGCGCCGTCAGGTGGGCGGTGATCTCGGCGTCGGAGAGGTGGGCTCCCACGTGTACTTGGCTCCGCATGTCGTCCAGGACCTCGTAGTAGCGAAGGTACACCTGGCCGATGTGAACGCCGTAGTACAGCGCGCCGACGAAGAAGGCCAGCGACACGAGACAGCCCAGCGTGCTGGTGCCACGGCGTGCGAGCGGGCGCTCTACCATTGAGATTGCGCTCCTTCCACGATGTAGGTCACCAGCTTGTCGAGAGCCTTCTGACGCCCCTGCGCCTCCTGTCCCTGGACGTAGTCCCCCTCGAGCAGGAGACCGGACCGCTCCCAGAGCGGCTTTCCCGCGCGCTGATCCTGGATCTGGACCGACACGGTGATATGGACCAGCCGCCGGGTGACGTTCACCTGCGACTGCCCTTCGTTGCCCGAATACTGTACCGGGATGTCGGGCTCGTATCGGGAGATGGTCCCGCGCACGACCGCATCGGCCTGGGCCTCGCTGGCGGCCCGGAGGCCCAGCCGACTCTGCACGGCATCCCGCACCCGAACCGCGACCTCCTGGGTGAGCGTGGGCTCGGAGGTCTGGTTGTCGAACGGCAACAGAGCAACCGTCTTGATATTGGAGGGCAGGCCCCCGCCGGCGAAGCCGTACAAGCATGCGGCCAGTCCAACGGTGCTAAGGCTTGCGAGCAGTCCAGATGTCAGGCGCAAAGTGGGCCCGCGCGGTCGAGAGGAATGTCAGATCGAGCTTGGCCGGAACGGTCGGCACCAGCAGCCGGGCGACCACCGGCGCGCCCGACGCATCGAGCGTCGTCTCCGCCCGCCCGACCACCTTCCCGGCGTGACGCACCTCCGCGACGAGCTTGGGGGACTTCCCGGTGGTCCGCACATACTCGACGGTGTCGGTGGCGCCGTCGTAGCGCCAGCTGATCACGTCGCCGTGCATCAGGCCGCGAAGCGCGGCCCCCCCGTCAGGCATTCGGGCGATGCCGAACATGGCCCACATCAGCGGGTAGTTGGGCACCAGCTTCTTCACCGCATCGGGCGGCTCGGCCCAGAGCGGCCGGTCACCTATGACGGCCGCCGAGGCGGCGCCCGACCCGAACGGTCCCGCCACGTCGAAGCGCAGCGAATCAGGCGGGGCGATGCGTGCGCTGCCCCGCCCGCCCGCGCTGGAGCGCTCGTCCTGGAAGAGCCACTTGAAACGATGCAGCCGGTCCTCGGTCGGGCGAGTGGCGTTGACCCAGGTGGAAACCTGTTCGAGGGTCACCGCTCGGGCGTCCTCGGGGACCAGCGGCCCCGGGGCGGTGCGGCAGCCCACCGAGGCCAGCGCAAGATATGCCAGGCAACTTCCTCGGTCAACGAAAACGCGTTGTCGCATCAATAGTTATAGCCGAAGAAAAAGCTGAGGAATCCGCGGTCTCTCTGATTCGGAGCGAGGCCGTAGCCTTGGAAGTCATCGTTGCTGAAGCGCCGGCCCAGGTCGAGGCGCAACACGGCCAGCGGCCCGAGAGCCATTCGGAAGCTAATCCCGTAGCTGCCCAGCAGGGCTCTCGAGGTGGTGGTCGGGAAACTGGCGCGGCCCAGGTCGGTAAACAGCCCGGCCTGGATCTCGGGAAAGTCGAGGTCGCCGGCCGGGGTGCCGAGGGTGAGGTGGGTGAGGAGCGGGAAGCGAACCTCCTGGTTCAGCATGAACGCCCGGGACCCGACGATGTAGCCGAATTGGGGATATCCCCGGAGGCCGAGGGTGCCACCGATATTGATCCGCCGCGGCCGGTCGCCGCCGCTGTAGTAGCCCAGGGCGCGCAGCGCCCAGGCGCCCCGCCGGCCGATCCGGAGGTAGCGCCGCCAGTCGCCGCTGAAGACGTAGCTGTCGAAGCGGCCGTTGGAAAAGTCGCTGGAGACCCCGGCCGTGAAACTCAGCCGGCCCCCGTCGATCGGACCGCTGTTGATCCAGAGCGAGTTGTCGTGCACGTAGCTCAGATAGTGCGAGGCGATCCAGCCGACCCGGCGGGGCTCGTCGACCGGCAGGGTGAAGTCCACCCGATCCGAGTGCTCCGCGACGAAGGTCCCCTCGATCCGGGTGAAGCGACTCAGCGGATAGCGTAGCACACCGAGCGCGCCGAAGGCGGTCTCGTCGTAGGAGACGACCTGGTCGCCCTCGAAGTTGCGGCTCTTGGTGCGGAAGGCGCCGATGCCCCAGTTGACCCGGCGCGACTGGTTCAGGTACAGCGCCTGGCCGCTCAGGTTCGAGAGGATGCTGCCCAGGCGACGGCCCTGGAAGGAGGAGACGGAGCCAAGCAGGAGATTGTCGCCCAGCAGGTCGCTCATGACGAAGAAGATCCCCTGGGCCCCACCGAAGCCCGGCACGATCACCGCGTCGCCGGCGGCGAAGTCCAGACTCAGCCGCCGCCGGTACGGCTCGTGGGACGCCACGAAGCTCGCCGTGTCCTTCGGCAACTCCCACTTCCACCGACCGTCGGGCGCCGGCGGAGGCAGGTCGAAGCGATCGGCCCGGGCCGCCGAGTCGACGGGATAGCGGTAGAGGTTCCAGCTCAGGTCGTGAAATCCTCCCACCACCAGGCCGGCGCTGTCCGGCAGCGGGACCGCGTCAAACGCGCCGGTCCACGCCGAGGTCTCCCGCCGGCCCCCGCCGAGCGTATCCACGGAGAAGACGTTGAGCACGCCATCGCGATCGGAGCTGAAATAGATGCGGCCGTCCTGCCCCCAGATCGGTGCCTCGTCCACCCACCGGCCGGAGGTGAGCTGGCGGGAGCGGCCGGTCGCGACATCGAGCAGGAACAGGTTGACCGCCCCCTCCATCCCTGCCGCCGTGCGGTCGGAGGCGAAGACGAGGTGGCGTCCGTCGGGGCTGGGACAGGGATCGAGATCCTGGTAGCGGTCGTTGGTGAGCGGCTCGAGCTTCCCGTCCGAGACCCGGACCCGGTAGAGGTCCGACACGCCACTCTGGGAGAGCCCGCTCACCACGATGCTCTCGCCGTCCGGCATCCAGTGCGGGGAGAGCAGCGAGACCAGCTCGGAGAACTGATATCGTCCCGCGACTCGCCGGCGATCGAGGTCCCAGACCACGAGCGCGTCGCGGTCACCGTAGCGCGCGGTGAAGAGCAGGATGCCCGGATGCGAGGCATCCATGCGGGACTCGAAGGGATGAAACGACTCCAGCTGAGCCGAACGACCGCCGGTCACCACCGCGTGCGCCCGGCCCCCATCGAGCGACTTCCGGTAGATCGCGACGTAGCCGGTGGCCGGCGACAAGTAGGCGACCTCTCCCGATCCACCGGCGGCCGTATCGGGAAGCAGCACCGGTTTCACCGCCAGCTCGGCGACCTCGGTCCCCAGGACGCTGAGCGGCGAGAGCGTGTCGGCGGAGGGGTAGTACCGCCGGCGCATCGCCAACTGGAACTCTTCGTTGAGCTGATCCAGCGTCCGGCCGTAGATCGATTCCATGGCCGACTCGAAGGTGGGGTGCCGATTGTACTCCTTGTACATCAGCGCGACGCGCCAGTCACCGTAGGTGTCGGCCAGCCAGCGGTGGATCTGGCCGCCGATCGGATAGACCAGCCCGCTGGTGAGGTAGGTGAGCTGCTTGAGCGTCGGGAGGCGGCCGGTCAGGGTGAGGTCGCGCATGACCATCTCGTCCCGCGCGTCCTGCCCGCCGGACCAGAGCTCCGCCAGGCCCTCGCTCCACCACAACGGAAAGGCAAAGCGACTGGAGCGAGGAGCCTGGAGATAGCTCTCCGCCTGGAGGTCCAACTGGAACACGTGGACCATCTCGTGTCGCATCGTATGGCGGAACTCGGCGAAGTTGCCTCGGAACGGGAGCGACACCCGCCGTTTGAGGAAGTCGGTGACTCCCAGCAGCCCCTCGGGCGGGGTGTACGGGAGCACGTTGGTCTGCTCGAAGTCGGTGTGGGACGCGTACACGATGAGGGGGATGCGGCTCGCCACCTCGTGCTGGAACTGAATGGCCAGCGTGTCGTAGCTCTCCTCGGCGTAGCTCAGCGCGGCGGGCGCGAGGTCGGCTTCGGCCGGATAGTAGTACAGATCGACGTGCACGCCCCGGAGGATGCGCCAGTCCAGCTTGCGGTACTGGATCTTGTTCTGCCCGAAGGCGAAGAACTGCGCCGACGCCGGCGGAGCGGCGGCGCCGAGCAGTCCGCCCAGCAGGAGGGCACGGGCGAGAAGTGCACGAGAGGAGGGGGTCATCGGCGAATCGTGCGGATCACGTCTCCCTGGGTGATGCGGGTTAGCGTCACGGTGCCCCCCACCACCCGGCCGAACACCGTGTAGGTGCCGTCCAGGTGCGGCAGCGCGCTCAAGTTGATGAACCATTGGCTGGAGCCGGTGTCCGGGCCGGAAAGCGCCATGCCGAGCACCGGCCCATCGTACCGGACGCGGTTGATCTCGTCCCGGATGGCGCCGCCGGGTCCGCCGAACCCGTCGCCGCGCGGATCGCCGTCCTGGATGACGAAGTTGGGGACCACCCGATGCCAGCGGTTCTGGTCGAAGAAGCGGCGATCCACCAGGCGCAGGAAGTTGGCCACCGTCAGGGGAGCGTCGGGACCGAGCAGCTCGATCTCGATCGGACCCCGGCCTTCGGTATCGATGGTCACGTGGGGGCGCGCCGCGGAGTCGGACGCGGTGAGGTACCGGCGCACCACCTCACGATAGTCTTCCAGGGTGCGACCGGTCGAGATCGGATACGCGCCACCCCAGCGGGCGGCGGCCTCGCTCCAATTGTCCTCGGCCCAGCGACGGATCAGATAATCCGCCGGCCGGGAGGAGGCCTGGAGAAACTCCCGATCGACCCGGGCCCGAGCCGCGGGGCCGCTCTTCCGGATGGCCAGGATGCCGGCAAGGGCCGAGAGGGCCGCCTCGGGAAAGGAGTCGCGCCCGGTGCGGGCGTACATCGCGGCCAGCGCCGGCAGGTCGGCGGGGTCGGCGGCCCGCGCCACCACATCGGCCGCGACGCTGCGGACGGCGGCGTCGGGGTGGGAGAGGAGGGGCCGGGCCGCAGCGAGGAGGGCCGCAGCCGGTCCTGAAACGGTATCCGACCACGCCTGCAGTCCGGCGGCGACCACCCGGCCGTCCCGGTCCGCGAGGAACCAGGGCGACTTCCCCGGACCCGCGGCCGCCGAACCCTCGGCCGCCGCCGCCCGCTCCCGCCAGTCGGCACTCCCACGCCAGGGCGCGGCCGCGACGGCGAACGCGGCGCTATCGACGCGGGCCAAGGCCACCAGCGCCGCGCGCCGGGCGGCGAACGTCCGCTTTCCTCTCATCACATTCAGCAGGCCCTTGGCCGCCTCGGAGCCGCCGAGCTCCCCCAGCGCCTCCGCGGCCTGCACCTGGGCGTTGGGCAGCGGGTCGTCGAGCAGCGGCGTCACGTGGACGGCGAGGGTCGAGTCGTGATAGCTCTCCAGGGCCACGAGGGCGTTGATCCGCACCAGAGGACTCGGGTCGGCCACGCTGCGGACCAGCAGGTCCGAGGCCGTCCCGGGTGCCAGCTTGGCCGCATCGGCGAACCCTCGCGTGAGCCCCCGGGCAGCCAGGGACCGGGTGAAGGCATCAGGATCCTTGAGCGCCAGGAGCAACCGGCTGGCGGCGGCGGGCGCGCGGAGCCGCGCGAGGGCATAGATCGCACGCCAGCGAACGCTGCCGCTGGTATCGTCGGTGAACGGGAGCAGCCCCTGGATCGGCGCGTCGGCGCCCAGTCGCCACGACTCCAGCACGAGCTGGTTGATCACCGGCGCGGGGTCGGCGACCGAGAGGACTACCCGACGACCCAGCACGGCGGAAAAGAACTCGCCGACCCGGTGCCCACCGATCTTGGCGAGGGCCGTGACGGCCTCGGCAGCGGAGACCGGCTCCAGCGGCGGCGCTCCCGTCAGCCGGTCGATCAGCGGCTGAACGGCCGCCGTATCTCTCAGCAGACCAAGGCCGAACGCCGCGGCGACCCGGACGGTGGAGTCCGGATCGGTCAGCACGGGGACCAGGAGCGGCGTGGCCCTGAGGTCGCCGATCCGCCCCGCCCCGACGGCCGCGACCCGGCGGACCAGCGAGTCCGGTGAGACCAGGGCTCGACGGTAGAGCGCCGGCCGGAAATCGCGGGCGTCCTCCGCGGCGAGCAGCGGAGCGAGCTGCTCGACCACCGCCTCCTGCTGGGCGGTCAGCCGGGCAGCTCGGCCAAGCAGGACGCCGCCGAGGCATAGGGTGACGAGCCAATGGCCGGTACGGAGCCGCCTACAGCGCATGCGGTCTCCCCGGCCCTGGGCGTTCGATCCCAAGCTGCAGCCGCACCGGATCGGGGATGGCAATGAGCGCGCTCCGCACGGCATCGGGAAGTCGGGTGAGGGTCATGGCGGTGCTCAACGCCATCAGCGAGGTGAAGGCGGTGGCCAGCACGCGCCCGTCGTCGGCGTGCTCCACGCTGTATCCGAAGTCGATTCTGCGGGAGCCGACCTCGCGGACCCAGCAGCGGATGCGGATCGGGTCGTCGTATCGGGCGGGCTCGCGATACCGGACGGCCACCTCGCCCACCACCAGGCGCAGGCCGGCGTGCTCCAGCTCGCGATAGCTCATCCCGCTCAGCCGCAGGTGCTCGGTCCGGGCGATGTCGAGCCACACGAGATAGCGCGCATGGTAGACGACCCCCATCTGGTCGGTCTCGGAATAGTTGACCCGGACCAGCGTCTCCGAGACCTCAGGGACGGTCATGGGTCGGGCTCATGGGGTGAGAGACGTCCGGACGCCGGTCGGTGACACCGCCGCCATCGCCGCCCGCGGTTGCGGCCGGGTGGCGAGCGGCCCATCTTTGGCGCCGTGCTGGGGCATGCGCTCGTCGTCGTCTCCGACGCCCACCTGGGTGGGGCACCGCCTGACGTCGAGGAGAGGCTCCTGGCCTTCCTTGACGCCGTGCCGACGCTGGGCGACTGCCTGCTGCTGAACGGCGACCTCTTCGACTTCTGGTTTTCCTACTCGCGGGTCGTCCCCCGACGCGGCTTTCACGTCGCGGCGGCGCTGGCGGGGCTGGGGCGACGACGCCTCCCGATCGTGATGGTGGGGGGCAATCACGACCGCTGGGGTGGCGACTTCTGGACCCGCGATCTCGGCATTCGGTTCGAGCCCTCCTCGGCCAGGTTCGAGATCGGGCGGCGGCAGGCGCTGGCCATTCATGGTGACGGCCTGACCGAACCGGGCCTCAGAGCCACTCTGCTGCACCGTCTCATCAACCATCCGATCACCGCCGCGGTGTACCGGTGGATCCATCCCGAGCTGGGCTTGCGGCTGGTCGACATCGTGGGCCCGCACCTGGGTAACCACCTGCCGAACGACGCGGCGCTCGAGGCGGCCGCCCAGCGCCAGCTGGAGTGGGCGGAGCGGCGCCTGGGCTCGGAGCCCGGTCTGGGGCTCGTAGTCATGGGACACACCCACCGGGCCGCGCTGTCGGAGGCGGGGCCGGGCCGGCAGTACCTCAATCCGGGAGCCTGGTTCGACGGCTGGCGCTATGCGGTCGCCACCGAGACCGGCGCCGAGCTCCGCGGGTTCACCCCAGCGGCACCACCTCCGCCGCAACCAACCGCTCCCCGATAAACCGCGATCCGACCGCACGGAACCGTGCCTCGTCGTCGCTCACGGCGAAGCGGTGTCGCACGCCGACGCCGGGAGGTGCCTCGATCCCCGACGCGCGAAGCGCGAGGTCGACCGCGCTCGCGGTCTCCTCGCCGCTATCGATCAGCTGGACCGCCGGCCCCATCACCCGCTGCAGCAGCGGCCTCAACAGCGGATAGTGGGTGCAGCCGAGCACGAGTGTGTCGACCTTGACCCGGCGGAGCGGCTCCAGGTAGTCGCGCGCGATGAGCTCGGCGGCGGGATGCTCGAACCATCCCTCCTCGACCAGCGGGACGAACAGGGGACACGGCTGCTGAACTACCACCGCGCCGGGCCGGGCACGCTGGATGGCGCGGGTGTAGGCGTTGCTCGCGATCGTTCCCGCGGTGCCGATCACGCCGATGGGGCCATGGGCCGAGGTGGCGGCCGCCGCCCGAGCGCCCGGCTCGATGACCCCGATCACCGGCACCGGGGACGCCGCCTGCAGCGCCTCCAGCGCGTGCGCCGTGCTGGTATTGCAGGCGATCACCACCGCCTTGACCCCCTGTCCCAGCAACCAGTGGAGGATCTCCTGGCTGTAGCGCCGGACCGTCTCGGGTGACTTGGGGCCGTAGGGCACCCGGGCCGTATCGCCGAAATAGATGGTCGACTCGCGCGGCAGCCGCTCGAAGATCGCGTGGGCGACGGTGAGCCCGCCGATCCCGGAGTCGAAGATTCCCACCGGGGCCCGATTCATCGGATGCGGAGCGGGACGGAGATGGCGGCGCCGACCCCGCCCGGCACCGCCTCCACGTGGAGATCGCGCGGAAAGTCGGTGAGGTGACCCGACACGTAGGCTTCGAGACCGGCGAACAGGTGGTTGAACGCGAGGAGCACGATCCAATCCTGATGCTCACCGGCCTTGTCGTCGGCGCGAGCGGAGTTGGTCCGCCGCAGGTAGGCCAGCTCGTGTCGGGTCTTGATGCTCATCCCCAGGGTCGTGCCCTCCCAGGCCACGAAGATTGCCCCGGTGAGCTTTCGACCCAGCTTCGCCTGGCCCCAGCCCGGCACCAGGAACGAGCGCCAGAAGGCGTTCATCGGACTCACCCGCCGGGCGAGCGAGTCGACCCGCGCGACGGCGGCCGAGTCCTGGGCCGCGAGGGCGGGCGCGAACCCCGCCGCCAGCAGGAGGACGAGCGCGAGACGAGCGAGCGGTGCGGCCCGGCGCAGGATCACACGAGTCCCGGACGAAGGAGAGACCACGGAAACGGGGTGGCGGGAGCGTGTGGGAATCGAACCCACCGGAGCCGCCGAAGGCGCCTCCATCGCGGTTTTGAAGACCGGCCGGACCACCAGGCCCGATCCGCCCCCGTCAGGTCAGGAAGGTAATACCGCGACGGCTTCGATCTCGACCCGCGCGCCGCGGGGCAGCGCCGCGACGGCCACGGTCGA
>JBBSHB010000118.1:0-9137 GCA_038253515.1 Gemmatimonadales bacterium
GAGATGGTGATGCCGGGGGACAACGTGCAGATGACCATCGAGCTGATCACCCCGATCGCCATGGACGAGGGGCTGCGCTTCGCCATCCGCGAGGGCGGCCGCACCGTCGGCGCCGGCGTCGTCACCAAGATCCTGAAGTAAGCGAACAGTCACGAGCGACAGCGAGCCATGCCGAGAGACAAGATCATTCTCGAGTGCACCGAGTGCAAGAACCGCAACTTCTTCACGGACAAGAACAAGCGGAAGCATCCGGAGCGGGTGGAGCGGCGGAAGTACTGCCCCCACTGCGATACGCACCGGGTCCATAAAGAGTCGAAGTAGCCATGGAGCGCGTGCAGGTGGCGGCGCAGCCCGGCAATCGCCTGGTCGCCTGGTTCGACCGAACGCGGCACTTCCTGGTCGCCGTACGGGAAGAGCTGCGCAAGGTGACCTGGCCCACCCGGGACGAGCTGATCAAGGCCACGCGGATGATCGTGATCCTCTCGATCGTCCTGGGGATCACCATCGGCCTCCTCGATTGGATCCTCCAGGCCATCCTGGTGAACGGAGTCGCGCGGCTCGCGCGGTAGACGACATATGGAATACCGGTGGTACGCGATCCAGACGACGGCGGGACACGAGAACAAGGTGCGGAGCCTGCTGCAGCGACGCATCGAGGACGATCCTCGACCGGCGGAACAGAAGCTGATCCGCCAGGCGCTGGTCCCGGTCCAGGAAGTCATCGAGATCAAGAACGGCAAGAAGGTGAACGTCGAGCGCAAGCTGTATCCCGGCTACGTCCTGGTCGAGATGGCGATGAGCCAGGAGGCGCTCCACGTGGTGAACAGCATCCAGGGTGTCATCAAGTTCGTGGGTACCGGCAAGCTCCCCCAGCCGCTGCGGCAGGACGAGGTCAACCGGCTGCTGGGGATCGCCGAGGCGGTGGCGGAGACGGAGCCCAAGGAAGAGATCCCATTCATGATCGGGCAGGTGGTGGAGATCACCGAGGGGCCGTTCTCCGACTTCAGCGGCACGGTCGAAGAGGTCATCGCGGACAAGGGGAAGGTGAAGGTCTCGGTGAGCCTGTTCGGGCGCCCCACGGCCGTGGAGCTGGACTACATGCAGCTCCGGGGACACTAGGCAGACGGAGCACCCGCGACCGCGCGGGCATTCGCGGCAGTAGGCCCGATGAGGGCCCACGTTACGGGGAGCACAATGGCGAAGAAGATCCAGGCGATGGTGAAGCTGCAGTGCCCGGCCGGAGCGGCGACGCCCGCGCCGCCCGTGGGCACGGCCCTGGGTCCGCACGGCGTGAACATCATGGAGTTCGTGAAGCAGTTCAACGCCCGGACCCAGAGTCAGAGCGGGATGGTGATCCCGGTGGTGGTGACGATCTTCGCCGATCGCACCTTCACCTTCATCACCAAGACCCCGCCGGCCCCGAATCTCCTGCTCAAGGAGGCGGGGGTCGAAAAGGGAAGCGGCAACCCCAACCGCACCAAGGTGGGACGGGTGACCCGCGCGCAGGTCAAGAAGATCGCGGAGATCAAGATGGCCGATCTCAACGCGTCCGACCTGGACAGCGCCATGCGGATGATCGCCGGAACGGCCCGGTCGATGGGGCTGGAGGTGATCGACTGATGCATGCCTCCGGAAAGAGGTTCCGCGCCTCGGCCGCCAAGGTCGACCGCACGCGGGAATATCCGATCGCCGACGCGGTCGCGCTGGTGAAGGGCACCTCCTTCGCCAAGTTCGACGAGACCGTCGACGTCGCCGTGAATCTGGGGGTCGATCCGCGCCACGCCGACCAGGTGGTGCGCGGAACGGTGGTGTTGCCGCACGGCACCGGGAAGCCGGTGCGGGTGCTGGTCGTCACCCAGGGTGACCGGGTGCGCGAGGCCGAGGCGGCGGGTGCCGACTTCGTGGGGATCGAGTACATCCAGAAGATCAAGGACGGCTGGCTCGACTGCGACGTGATCGTCGCGACGCCGGACGTCATGGGCCAACTGGGACAGCTGGGCCGCGTCCTGGGTCCCCGCGGTCTGATGCCCAATCCGAAGGCGGGCACGGTCACCATGGACGTGGCCAAGGCGGTGCGGGAGATCAAGGCCGGCAAGATCGAATTCCGGGTGGACAAGACGGGGAACGTGCACGCGCCGGTGGGCAAGGTGTCGTTCTCGCCGGCCCAGCTGGCGGACAACGTGACGGCGTTCATGGACACCATCCTGCGCGCCAAGCCTTCGGCCGCCAAAGGCACCTACATCCGCTCGGCCACGGTCTCCAGCACCATGGGACCCGGCGTGCGACTCGACACGGCGGTGTATCGATGAACCGGACCGAACGGCAGGAGACGGTGGCGACCCTAACCGCCCTGCTCAAGGACGCGCCCCACGTCTACGTGACCGACTTCAGCGGGCTCAACGTGCTGCGCATGACCGAGTTCCGCCGCCGGTTGCGGGTCGCGGGGGTCTCCTATGTGGTCGTGAAGAACACGCTGGCCCAGCGGGCGTTTGCCGCCAACGGCATCAGCGCGCTGGATGAGCACCTCGCGGGCCCCACCGGCCTGGTGCTCACCAAGGACCCGCTCGCCGCCGCCAAGGTGCTGAACGACTTCGTCAAGGAGTTCGAGCGGCCGGCGGTCAAGATCGGACTGGTGGACGGCAAGGCCGTCGGACCGGCCCACGTCAAGCGGCTCGGCGAGATCCCGTCGCGCGAGGTGCTGCTGGCCCAGGTCGCGGGCTGCTTCAACGGCCTGCTGTATTCATTTGTCGGCGCCCTCGAGGCCCTCCGCGAACAGCGCGGTACCGCTTCTTAACCGTACGGAGATCAGGACATGCCAACGACCACGCTGAGCAACGAAGAGATCCTCGAAGCGATCGGCCACAAGACTGTGCTCGAGCTCGCGGACCTCATCGACGCTTTCAAGACCAAGTTCAATGTGACCGTCGCGGCGGCGCCGGTGGGTGGTGGCGCGGGCGGTGGCCCGGCGGCGCCCGCGGTCGAGGAGAAGACGGAGTTCGCCGTCGTTCTCAAGGAAGGTGGCGCCAAGAAGATCCAGGTCATCAAGGCGGTCCGCGAGGTCACCAGCCTGGGTCTCAAGGAAGCCAAGGATGCCGTGGACAACGTCCCCACCGTCATCAAGGAGGGCGTGTCCAAGGCGGAGGCGGAGGAAATCAAGAAGAAGCTGGAAGATCAGGGTGCGGTCGTCGAACTGAAGTAGCCGTCCGATCTGGTATCCCGGCCGGCCACTCGGGCCGGCCGGGTCCTCTCGGCGCTATTTCAGTGAGACGCATGCACCTGAGACGCACTCGGACGTTCCTGAATCTGCCGAGCCCCGGTGGTCCCCCCACTTCCGGTGGGGGAGCCACGTTGGGGCCATTTGTGTTGTACGCATTCCGCGTGAGTGAGAGTGAGTGACCCGATGACCCAGAACCGATCGCTAATCACGTTCAGCAAGCGCGAGGGCGGCATGCCGATGCCGCACCTCCTCGACATCCAAACCGCGGCATTCCAGACCCTGCTGGTACCCGACGACGTCCATGGCGCCCGCCAAGACGTCTCGCTCGAGCGCGTCTTCCGGGACCTGTTCCCGATCACCGACGTGAACGAGAAGTACAAGCTGGAGTTCCTGGGCTACGCCCTGGGCGAGGCCAAGTACGCGGTCGAGGAGTGCATCGAGCGCGACATGACCTACGCGGCGCCGCTCAAGGCCAAGCTCCGGCTCGACGTGTACGAGGAGGTCGAGGGGCAGAAGCGGCTCAAGAACGCCATCGAGAAGGAGGTCTACCTGGGTGAGCTGCCCATCATGACCCCGCTCGGGACGTTCGTGATCAACGGCGCCGAGCGCGTCGTGGTGAGCCAGCTGCACCGGTCGCCGGGGGTGGTGTTCGAGGAGGACACCCACCCGAACGGCCAGCGGCTGTTCTCGGCGCGGATCATCCCGTTCCGGGGCTCCTGGGTCGAGTTCACGATCGACATTCACGACGTGATCTACGTCCACATCGACAAGAAGAAGAAGTTCCCCGCCACCGCGCTCCTCCGGGCGTTCGGCCACGGGAACAACGCCGACATCCTGAAGCTGTTCTTCGCGACCAAGGAGCTCAACATCACCGGCAAGCTCGAGGGCCGGCAGGAGAAGCGTGAGGTCCTGGGGTCGCTCTTGGCCGCCCAGATCGCGAACCCCGAGGATCCGCGGGGCGAGCCCCTGGCCGAGGTGGGCGACGAGCTCACCCAGGAGCGGCTGAACGAGATGCGCCACAAGGGGGTGAAGAGCGTCACCGTGTTCGCCGGGTACACCACGCTCGACGTCCGGGAGGAGGAGCAGCCGACCACCACCCGCGACCGGCACAACCACGTGCTGGCGTTCGACGCGGCCGACCCGGAGACCGGCGAAGTCGTGGCCGAGGGCGGGGCGGAGCTGACGGATACGCTGCGGAAGAAGTTGATCAAGGCGGGAGTCCATAAGGTGGAGGTCCTGCTGCCGGCCGGCCGGTCGGAGTCGCCGCTGATCAAGAACACCCTAGCCAAGGACCCGACCCACAGCGAGGCCGAGGCCCTGGAGCAGATCTACGCCCTGCTCCGGCCGGGCGACGCGCCCAACCTGGAGACCGCGCGGCAGCAGCTCCAGAAGCTGTTCTTCAACCCCAAGCGGTACGACCTGGGCCGGGTGGGCCGCTACAAGATCAACCAGCGGCTCAAGCTCAAGACCGACGCGAACCACACGGTCCTGACGGAGGACGATTTCGTCGCCATCATCCGCTACCTGATCGACCTGCACGACGGACGCGGCTTCACCGACGACATCGACCACCTGGGCAACCGGCGGATCCGCAGCGTGGGCGAGCTGATCGCCAACCAGTTCTCGGTGGGCTTGAGCCGGATGGCCCGCCTGGTGAAGGAGCGGATGAGCATCAACTCGGATCCCGAGAAGATCTCGCTCGACGACCTGGTCAACGCCCGGACCGTGAGCGCCGTGATCCAGGCGTTCTTCGGGAGCTCCCAGCTCTCCCAGTTCATGGACCAGACCAATCCGCTGGCGGAGCTGACCAACAAGCGGCGGCTCTCGGCGCTGGGTCCCGGCGGGCTCACCCGCGAGCGGGCCGGCTTCGAGGTCCGCGACGTGCACTACTCGCAGTACGGCCGGATGTGTCCCATCGAGACGCCGGAAGGCCCGAACATCGGGCTCATCACCAGTCTCTCGACCTACGCCCGGATCAACGATCTCGGCTTCATCGAGACGCCGTACCGCGTGGTGAAACAGGGGAAGGTCACCGAGGAGATCCGCTGGCTGTCGGCCAGCGACGAGGAGGATTACACCGTCGCCCAGGCCAACGCGGTCATCTCGCCGGACGGCGCCTTCGTCGACCAGCTGGTGCTCTGCCGCAAGGGCGACGATTACCCGTTGCTGCCGCCCGACCGGATCGACTTCATGGACGTGGCGCCGGAGCAGCTGGTCTCCATCGCGGCGGCCCTCATCCCGTTCCTGGAGCACGACGACGCCAACCGCGCACTGATGGGCTCCAACATGCAGCGGCAGAGCGTGCCGCTGCTCTTCCCCCAGGCGCCGCTGGTGGGCACCGGGCTGGAGGAGAAGGTGGCGCGCGACTCGGGCGCCTTGATCGTCGCCCGGCGGGCCGGGACGGTCACCCGGGTCACCGCCGACGAGATCATCGTGGACGCCGGCGCCAACGGCGCCGCCCTGGGCGACACGCCGCTGGCCCGGCTGCACCAGCACGACCGCTACCGGGTCAAGAAGTTCTGGCGCACCAACCAGGATACCGCCATCAACCAGCGGCCCCTGGTCCAGCTCGACCAGAAGGTGGAGGTCGGTGAGATCATCGCCGACGGGGCGGCCACGGAGGGCGGGGAGCTCGCGCTCGGCAGCAACGTGCTGGTGGCGTTCATGCCGTGGTACGGGCACAACTTCGAAGACGCCATCGTGCTGAGCGAGCGGCTGGTGAAGGACGACGTCTACTCGTCGATCCACATCCAGGAGCTCGAGCTGCACGTCCGCGACACCAAGCGGGGCCAGGAGGAGATCACCCGGGAGATTCCCAACGTCTCCGACGAGAGCGTGGTGGACCTCGACGAGCGCGGCATCGTCCGGATCGGGGCGCACGTCAAGCCGGGCGACATCCTGGTCGGCAAGATCACGCCCAAGGGCGAGACCGAGCTCTCTCCCGAGGAGAAGCTGCTCACCGCGATCTTCGGCGAGAAGGCCAAGGACGTGAAGGACAGCTCGCTCAAGGTGCCGCCCGGCATGGCCGGCGTGGTGATCGACGTCAAGATCTTCAGCCGGATCGAGGATCAGGTGGTCGAGAAGGACCGGGGCGAGCGGATCGGCGAGGTGCGCCGGATCGAGAACGACGAGAAGGCGCGGATCAATACGGTCATGCTCGACGAGCTCGCTCATCTCCTGGCGGGTCAGGAGGTGGCGCTCATGCTCAAGGCCGGCACCGTGGAGGAGTACCTCCCGGCCGGCACCAAGCTGACGGCGTCGATGCTCAAGGACATCGACCTGGGCGACGTGGACCTCAAGACGCTCCGGGTGGCCAACAAGGCCGCCAACGAGCGGACCCGTCAGAGCATCGACATGGCCGGGCGGGAGCGGGCCAAGGTGGAGGAGAAGGCGGAGGACCAGATCGACAAGATCCTCCAGCCGGACGAGCTCCCGCCCGGCGTCATCCAGCTGGTGAAGGTGTACATCGCCGAGAAGCGGAAGATCTCGGTGGGCGACAAGATGGCGGGCCGGCACGGCAACAAGGGCATCGTCGCCCGGATCGTACCGGAGGAAGACATGCCGTTCCTGCCGGACGGCACGCCGGTGGACATCGTCCTCAATCCGCTCGGCGTCCCCAGCCGGATGAACGTGGGTCAGATCCTGGAGACCCACCTGGGCTGGTGCGCCCGGATCCTGGGCTTCGAGGCGAAGACCCCGGTCTTCCGAGGCGCGGATGAGGCCGAGATCGGGGTGCTGCTCCGGCTGGCGGGCTTCCGCTGGGCGGCCGAAGGACTCCGGCTCCGCCACCCGGCGCCGGTGCTGCCGCCGGCGGCGATCACCCGGCTGGTGGCCGATCTCAAGCGGGTCGCGCCGAAGGGAGAGCACACCACGCTGGGCGAGGCCGGCATCGTGATGTTGGGTGCCCGGAACGCCTCGGCCGAGACCCGGGAGATCTTCGCCAGCGTCCGCGGCTTCATGGTCGAGGCCGCCAAGGAGCTGGCGGAGCGGGAGCTGACCCAGCGCCGGCAGGAGCTGGAGTTCCATCGCTCCCAGGGCGAGCGCGACGATCTGGGCAAGGACCAGCAGAAGGCGTCGGCCAAGGCAGTGAAGGAGCTGGAGAAGGCGGCCGCGGCGAGCCCTGCCGAGGCGCTCGAGGCGGCGGGCCACCCCGCGTTGGCGGGTCTACTCGGGCCCAAGGGTGAATCCGACGTCGACGCGGCGGCGGACGAGCTGCTGCGCACGGCAGGCCTCACGCCGGGCGGCAAGAGCCGGCTCCGCGATGGACGCACCGGGCAGTTCTTCGAGGGCGAGGTGACGGTCGGCTCGATCTACATGCTCAAGCTGAGCCACCTGGTCGACGACAAGATCCACGCGCGCTCGATCGGTCCGTACTCGCTGGTCACCCAGCAGCCGCTCGCCGGCAAGGCGCAGTTCGGCGGCCAGCGGTTCGGGGAGATGGAAGTGTGGGCGCTCGAGGCGTACGGCGCCGCGCACGTGCTGCAGGAGATGCTCACGGTCAAGTCGGACGACGTGAACGGCCGCAGCAAGGTGTACGAGGCGATCGTGAAGGGGCAGAATCTCCCCGAGCCGGGGATTCCGGAGTCGTTCAACGTGCTCGTCAAGGAATTGCAGGCGCTCGGCCTGAAGGTCACGCTCGGGACCACCGAAGCCGGCGACGAATAGAGGGAATGACATGATTGATTTTCGCAGCGGGCGCGAGCCCAAGAGCTCGAGCTTCGACTATATCAGCATTCGCATCGCCAGCCCCGAGGAGATCCGGGGACCGCGCGACCCCAAGGAGCGCGAGCGCCTGGAGCTCCAGGGCCAGCGCGCCTGGTGGTCGTGGGGTGAGGTCACCAAGCCGGAGACGATCAACTACCGATCGTTCAAGCCGGAGAAGGACGGCCTCTTCTGCGAGCGCATCTTCGGTCCGGTCAAGGACTGGGAGTGCCATTGCGGCAAGTACAAGCGGATCCGCTATCGGGGCGTGATCTGCGATCGATGCGGCGTCGAGGTCACGCTCTCCAAGGTCCGGCGCGAGCGCATGGGCCACATCGAGCTCAGCGTGCCGGTGGCGCATATCTGGTTCTTCAAGACGCTGCCCAGCCCGATGGGGAACCTGATCAACATCACGCTCCGGGATCTCGAGCGGGTCATCTACTACTCGAGCTACATCGTCATCGAGCCGGGGAAGCAGGAGCTCGAGGCCAATCAGCTGCTGGACGAGGACGAGTATCTCACCGTTCGCGCCAAGGCGCGGGAGGAGGGAGATACCGCCTTCCGGGCCGACATCGGCGCGCCAGCGGTGCGGGAGCTGCTGAGCCGGATCGACGTGCGGCAACTGGCGGACCAGCTCAGGGCCGGGGTGGCCACCGAGACCAGCCAGCACCGGAAGAAACAGATGCTCAAGCGGCTCAAGATCGTCGACGCGTTCCTGAGCTCGGGTGACTCGGGGGACCTGCCCAACGATCCGGGCTGGATGATCCTGGACGTCATCCCGGTCATTCCGCCCGACCTCAGACCGCTGGTGCCGCTCGACGGCGGGCGGTTCGCCACCAGCGACCTGAACGACCTGTATCGCCGGGTGATCAACCGGAACAACCGGCTCACCAAGCTGATCCAGCACAAGGCGCCGGAGGTCATCCTCCGGAACGAGAAGCGCATGCTGCAGGAGGCGGTGGACGCGCTGTTCGACAACGGGCGGCGCTCCAAGGCCATCCGGGGTCGCGGCAAGCGGCCGCTCAAGAGCCTCTCGGACATGCTCAAGGGCAAGCAGGGCCGGTTCCGGCAGAACCTGCTCGGCAAGCGGGTGGACTACTCCGGCCGGTCGGTCATCGTGGTCGGGCCGGAGCTCCGGTTGCATCAGTGCGGCCTGCCCAAGGCCATGGCGGTCGAGCTGTTCAAGCCGTTCATCATCCACAAGCTGGTGGAGAAGGGC
>JBBSHB010000119.1:0-8908 GCA_038253515.1 Gemmatimonadales bacterium
AATGCCCGCGCGTCGATCTTGGGGGCGAGCCGCCCCATGGCCGCCATGGTCACGGCGGCGGCGATGGCACCGGGCAGAATCACCTTGCCGGTGTCCCACGCGGTGTAGCCCAGCAGATTCTGCAGGAAGACCGGCAGGGCGAAGACGCTGGCGTACAGGGCGAACCCGAGCATCAGCCCGAAGATCACCCCGGCGGCGAGCTGACGATTCTTCAGAATGCGCAGGTTGACGATCGGGTTCCGGACGCGGAGCTCGTGCCAGATGAAGAGCACCAGACCGAGACCCGCGATGACGCTCTCGACCATGATCTCGCGGGACTCGAACCAGTCCTTCGACTCCCCGCGCTCCAGCAGGATCTGCAGCGCGCCGATGCCCAGAATCAGAAAGCAGAGCCCGAGCCAGTCCACCCCGTCACTCCGTTCCACCGCGTGCGCCGGCTCGGGCACGTTCCGCCAGGTCATGAACCCAGCCAGGAGCCCGAGCGGCACGTTGATGTAGAAGATCCAGGGCCAGGAATAGTTGTCGGTGATCCACCCGCCGAGGGTCGGGCCGAGGGTGGGCCCCACCATGACGCCCATGCCGAAGATCGCCATCGCCTTGGCGCGCTCCTGCAGGGGGAAGACATCGAACAGGATCGCCTGCGCGGTGCTGATGAGGGCGCCGCCGCCGATGCCCTGCACCACCCGCCAGAACACCAAGCCCTCGAGCGACCGCGCGCTGCCGCAGAAGAAGGACGCGGCCGTGAACAGGAGGATCGAGCCGGTGTAGTAGTTCCTCCGGCCGAAGCGCTCCGAGAGCCAACTGGTCAGCGGCAGCACGATGACGTTGGCGACGATGTACCCCGTGCTGACCCAGGCCACCTCGTCGAGGGTCGCGCCGAGATTCCCCATCATGTGGGGGATCGCCACGTTCACGATGCTGGTGTCCACCAGCTCGAGCACACTCGCCAGGGTCACCGCGAAGGCGATGACGTAGCGTGCCCGGAACACCGCGTCGCGGGAGAGCGGCCGGGAGGGTAAGGGAAGCGCCAGAGTGCCCATGGCCGGCTCAGTCGGTGGTGATGGTGACGTCGACCGACATGCCCGGCCGGAGCGGGTGGGCCGCATCGGCCGCCTGCTCGACCGCGATCCGCACCGGCACGCGCTGAACCACCTTGGTGAAATTGCCGGTGGCGTTGTCCGGTGGAAGGAGCGCGAAGCGCGCCCCGGTGGCCGGGCTCAAACTCTCGACCTTGCCGTGGAAGGGGATATCGCCGTACGCGTCCACCGTGAACTCCACCGGGTCGCCGACCCTGACCTTGTCGAGCTGCGTCTCCTTGAGGTTGGCGGTGACCCAGATGTTCTTCTCGGGCACCACCGACATCAGGTTCTGTCCCACCTGCACCTGCGCGCCGGGCTCGGCGGTGCGCTTGGCCACCATCCCGTCCACCGGCGCGAGTAGCGCCGTGTAGCCGAGCTGGAGCCGGGCGTTGTCGACGGCGGCCTGGGCGGCGGCCACCCGGGCATCGGCGCCACGGACCGCCGCGCCCGAGGCGGACACCTGACTT
This sequence comes from Gemmatimonadales bacterium, assembly GCA_038253515.1. GTDB lineage: Bacteria > Gemmatimonadota > Gemmatimonadetes > Gemmatimonadales > GWC2-71-9 > CAVVWJ01. Next base: position 1,547 of record JBBSHB010000119.1, read on the forward strand.
CCCGCAGCCGCGGCCTGCTTCTGGGCGGCCAGGAGGTTGGCGTTGGCGGCATCGTACGCCGCCTGTGCGGCATCGAGCTGTTGCGCGGAGACGATCTGCTTGGCGGCCAACCCGCGATAGCGCTCCAGGTCGGCCGCGGCCTTCCGGAAATTCGCCTGCGCCGCCGCGACCGATGCCTGGGCCGACGCCGCCTGGGCCTGGGTGGCCCGGAGCTGCGCCTCGGCCTGACCGGCCCGGCCGCGCAGGCTGGCGGTGGTCTGGGCGTCGCGCAGCTCCGCCTCCGCCTGCTGCAGCCGGACCCGCACGTCACGGTCGTCGAGCACCACGAGGGTGTCGCCTGCCTTCACGTGCTGATTCTCCTCCACCAGCACGCGGGCGATGAAGCCCTGGATTCGCGGACTGACCACCGTGATGTGGCCGTCGACCTGGGCGTTGTCCGAGGTCACGTGGTGCCGGGAGAAGATGTATCGGCGCACGCCCCAGCCGGCCAGCGTGAGCACCAGCAGGATCGCGACCAGAATGGTCAGACGGCGGGACCCGGACCTGGTCGCCTCGGGTGCCGCAGTCGCGGGAACGTCAATTGCGATATCGGTCGACATGTTCGGTCTCGTTCGAGGTACCCGGTTTACTTGAGTTGATCGATCACGCCGAGGGCGCGGTAGGCGCTCACCCGGGCGGTGCCGTAGTTGACTCGAGCCTGGATCAGCGCGTCGCGCGCGCCGATCACCGAGCTCTGGGCGTTGGTCGTCTCGACGCTGCTGGCCACGCCACTCTGAAACCGCTCCTGAGCCTGGGAGAGTTCCTGCTCGGCCAGGCGCAATCGATCGCCGGCGATGGCCACCTGCTGCTGGGCCGAGGCCAGGTCGAGCACGGCCTGCCGGGCCTCGGTCTCGACCCGGTTCACCAGGTCGTGCTCCCGAAGCTGTTGCACCTCGAGCCGGGCGGACTGCTCCTTCGCGCGACTCTGCCGGCGGAATCCGTCGAGGATCGGTACGCTGAGCAGCAACTGCACGTTGTAGCTCCCCGCCAGGGTACTGGTCTTCTGTCCGGTCTGTTGATACGCCCCGTTGAGCGAGAGACTGGGCAGGTTCTCCTCCCGAATGGCGCTGAGGGAACTCCGGGCGGCCTTGGTCCGGCTGCGCTCGGCGGCGAGCTCCGCCCGGTGCTCCCGGGCAAACGCCGCGGCCGTATCGGGCGCGAGGGGCAGGTCGAGGGCGCCGAGCCCCAGCGAGTCGGCCAGCTGGAGGCGGGTGCCGGACGGGAGGTCGAGCGTGCGCAGCAGATCGAGCTGGGCACGATCGGCCGCGTTGCGGGCGACCTCGAGTTGGGTCCTGACCGAGGCAAAGCTCACCTCACTGCGGGTCGCGTCGATGGCGGGGCTGACACCGGCAGAGACCAGTTGGCGAGCCTGACTGAGGAGTTGCGCCGCCACCGTGCTGTCGGCCTCCCGGGCCCGGATCGTCTCGTTGGCGCTGAGCGCGCGGAGGTAGGCCAGCCCCGCCGTCGCGCCGGCGATCTCGCCGACCGCCCGGGCGTCGAGTCCGGCCGCCACCGCGGTATCCCGCGCCGCCCTGAGCCGGGTGATCGTGCCGGCATCGAAGAGCAACTGCTCGCCGCGGAGCTGGAGGGTGTAAATGTTGAACGGATCGGTGACCCCGGTGGCCACGGGGATGCCGAACTGGTCCAGGTTGACCGTCTGACGCAGGTAGGAGGCGTTGCCGCTGATGTTGGGCAGCAGGTCCGCCCGACGCTCGCCGACCTTGGCGTTGGCCGCGCGCACATTGAACCGGGCGACCGCGGCATCGACCCCTTGCTGGCGACCGAGTGAGATCGCCTGCAGCAGGGTGAGGGGGCCGGGCGGGGAAGCAGGCTGCTGCTGGGCACCAAGCGGTCCGACCGAGCCGAGCGCGACCAGCACCACGGTGAGCAGAAGGCGAGGCATGCGGGCGATTCCTTAGATGGCGGCCGGCGCCGCCGGGAGCTGGCGCGGTTCGGCGGGGCGCGCGAGCACTCCGTTCAGGTACAGGTCGATCAGTCCTTCAAGCGTCTGCTCTTCGGTCAGGGCGCCGGGGTCGAAGCGGTGGAAGAAGCACTGCACTTGGACGGTCTGCACCATGAGGGAGCAGAGCCCCCGTGCCGCGAACCCGTGCGCCACCGCGCGAAACTCGCCGGACTCGATTCCCCGCCGGATCACGTCCTCGATCAGACGGCGTGCGCGGAGGATCACTTCCTCGAAGTAGAACTTGGCCAGCTCGGGGAAGTTGCTCAGCTCCGCGTGGACCAGTCGGCTGATGCGAGCCATCTTGTCGTTGCGCATCCGGTGGTACATCCGCCGGATCAGGCTGGCCAGCAGCTCGCCGCTGGGCCCCTCGTGGCCGCGGACGATCTCCTCCGCCTCGGTGAGGGCCGCCACCACCTTGGCCCGCACCATCGCGCGGAAGAGTGATTCTTTGGAATCGAAGTAGAGATAGACCGTGCCCTTGCTCACGCCGGCCAGACGGGCCACGTCCTCCAGCTTGGTGCGAGCGAAGCCATTTTCGCCGAACACCTCCTGGGCGGCGTCGATGATCTCTTCGGGGCGGGCCTCGGGGCGGCGTTGCCAGCGAGGGGTCGCGGTGTCGGTCGGATCGGGGTTGGCCAAGCGGTGCCTCAAGTCGTGAAATAAGTAACTGACTGGTCAGTAATATATGAGGGCGCCAGAACCCGTCAAGACCGCCGCCGACGTTCTCTTGCTCCCAACTGCGGAAGTTCCTAAGTTGCAGTAACCTACCCGCCGGAGGACGGCCGATGTCGGATGCATTCCTCAGCTCCGACGACTTCGACGAACAAGCGCATCACCTCTATAACGAAGGCCGCTACGATGAAGCCCTGACGATCCTCAAGGAAGGCATCTCGCTCTACCCCCATGCAGTCGAGCTCCATGTCGGAAGGGCCTATGCCCACCTCGCCCGGGAGGAGTATGCCTGGGCCCGGCGGAGCTTCGAGCAGGCCCTCGCCCTGGACCCCGACCATGAGGACGGGCTGGCGGGGCTGGGAGAGACCCTGCTCAAAGTGGGCGACCGCCCGGGCTCGATGCGGGCGTTCGAGCGGATCCTCCAGCTCGGCTTCCAGGATGACCACGAGCTGATGCTTCAGGTGGGCCGGGCCCTGTTTCGCGAGGGCCTGGTGGGCCCGGCGCACCGCTTCTTCGATCTGGCGGCGTCCGCTCACCCCGACTCGCCCGACGCGGCGGCGTGCCTGGGGTATGCCTCCCATCGGCTGGGGAACGACGCGGGCTCGCTTTATTGGCTCAGGCGCGCGCTCGAGATCGACGCCGGGTACGCCGAGGCGAGGATCTATCTGGCCAACCTGCTCTACGATCGGGGTGAAACGGAGGCGGCGCTGCACCAGTTGGAGCGGACGCAGCCCGAGGACCACTTCGACGAGCTGGGCATCTGGCGCCACATCGAGCTCAAGAAGACGGTCTACCGCCTGCCCGACGAAGATCCCGAGCTGACGCCGTGGCTCGCCCGCCTGGGCGAGGTGGCGGGCGAGCCCGACTCGATCGATATGCTGCTGGCCGAGGTGGAGGCGCAGCAGCCCGACGGGACGGTGCGCGACCCGCACCAGCTGGAGCTCTTCGGCACCCTGCTGAGCGAGCTCCATGCGATGCAGAAGCGGCCGGGGCAGGGCGAATCCCACCTGGTCGTGACCCTGGGAGGGCAGGCGATCCGGGGGACCTGGGACGAGATCCTGCTGCAGATGAAAGCCGCTGACCGCGAATGGGCCCACGGATCCCTCAGCGACTTCATGGCGAGCCTGGCTCGGCGGGGGCAGACCGAGACCGGAGTCGTCATCCCCACCACCGACGCGGAGGCCTTCATTCGTGGTAGCGCCGAAGCCGGCGTGCTGCGAATCGTGATGTAGAGGCACCTCACCGTGTCCTCCGCTCCGACGCTCTGGACCGCCGGCGTCCTTCGCCAGGTCTTGCCTAACGGGCTGACCCTGCTGGTCCAGGAGGACCGCTCTGCCCCCGTCGTGGCCGTCGTGACCCACGTCAAAGCGGGATTCTTCGACGAGCCCGACCGGTGGATCGGCATCTCCCACGTCCTCGAGCACATGTTCTTCAAGGGGACCGAGCGCCGGGCCGTCGGCGCCATCGCCCGGGAGACCAAGAGCGCGGGAGGGTACCTCAACGCCAGCACCAGCTACGACCACACCAGCTATTTCGCGGTCCTCCCCGCTTCCGGCCTGGAGGCCGCGCTCGACATCCAGTCCGACGCACTCCGCCATTCGGTGATCGATCCGGGAGAGCTCGCCCGCGAGCTGCAAGTCATCATCCAGGAAGCCAAGCGCAAGCTGGACACGCCCTCCTCCGTGACCTACGAGACGCTGCACGAGGTGATGTTCGACCGCCATCGGATCCGCCGCTGGCGGATCGGGCACGAGGCGGAGCTGGCCGGACTCACTCGAGACGATCTGTGGGAGTACTACCAGTCACGCTATGTGCCCGAGCGCACCATCGTCGCGATCGCGGGAGCGGTCGAGCCGGAGCGGGCGCTCGCCCTGGGCGCCGCCAGGTACGCGGACTGGCCGGCCCGCCCGGGCGCGGTGGACCGCTCGCCGGAGGAGCCGGCTCGCCGCGAGGTGCGGGCCCGCACCCTGCGCGGCGACGTGACCCAGGCGGAGCTGGCGCTCGGATGGCGGACGGTACCGCCGCTGCACGCCGACTCCGCGGCGCTGGACATCGCCGCCGCGGTGCTGGGCTCGGGTCGGGGGAGCTGGTTGCACAGCCGGCTCCGCGAGCCGGGCATCGTGACCTGGGCCGCGGCTCACAACTACGCCCCCACCGAGGTCGGCGTCTTCAGCGCGTCGGCGGAGCTGGCCCCCGATCGGGTCACCGCCGCGCTCGAGGGCATCGCCGAGTCGGTGGCGCGCCTCGCGATGCTGGGGCCGACGGAGGAGGACGTCGAGCGGGCCCGGACGCTGCTGCGGGCCCGCTGGGCTCGCCGGCTGGAGTCGATGGAAGGCCGCGCCGCTTCGCTGGCCGCCGCCGAGGCGCTCGACGGGTTCTCCTTCCTGGACCGCGAGTACCAGGCGCTCGGCGCCGTGGGGCCGGACGACGTGAGGGCCGTCGCCGCGCGCTACCTCGACCCGGAGGCAGTGGCCGGCGTGATCTACCTGCCCGAAGGCGAAGGGAGCGAGCTGACCGTGGATGGGCTCGGCCGGCCGTTCGCCGTCTCGGGACTCCAGTCTCCGCCGGTCGCTCCGGCGTCCCCACCGGTGCGCCGGCCGCCCGCGGTCGTAACGGGACGCCAGGAGGCCGAGGTCCTGCACGTGGCCCTTCCGGGCGCGGATCTGCTGCTGCGGCGGAAGCCGGGCGTTCCCCTGGTGACGTTGGGTCTCTACGCGCCACGGGTCCACTTCGATCCACCCTCGCAGGCGGGGCTCGGCTCCCTCACGGTGCGGAGCTCGGTGCGGGGGGCGGGCGGGCTCGATGCTGGAGGACTGGCGTTCGCCTTCGAGCGACTGGGCGGAACCCTGACCCCAGCCGCGGCCTCCGACTGGCTCGGTCTGGGCACCACGGTCCTGGCGGAGCACCTCGGGGAAGCGGCGTCGCTGATCGATCTGGTATACAGCACCCCGCGTCTGACCGGGGCCGACGTGGAGCGGGAGCGTGGGCTGATGATCGCGGAGGCGGAGCAGGTGACCGACGACATGTTCCGCTACCCGTTCCAGCTGGCGTTCGAGATCGCCTTCGGCGAGCGGGGCTACGGCTTGCCAGTCACGGGACTACCGCACACCCTGCCGGCCATCACGCCGGCCGACGTGCGTGCCTGGCATGCGCGCGCCCTGCTGGCCGTCCGGCCGGTCGTGATCGCCGTGGGCGACGTGGAGCCGGACGACGCGGCCGCGACCCTTGCCGGCGTGTTCCAGGTTCACCCGCCCCGGCCCCCGCTCGACCGCCTGCCGATGGTCGACTGGGTCGGGGGGGAGCCGGGCGGAGCGCCGAACCGGGTGGTGCGGCGGGAGAAGGCACAAGCAGCGCTCGCCATGGGGTTTCCCGGGCCGGCGCGAGGCGATCCCGACCGGGTCGCGGCGCAGGTCTGGGCGGCGGTAGCAAGCGGGCTCGGAGGCAGGCTGTTCGAGTCGCTCCGCGACCGACGATCACTGGCCTACACGGTCGTCGCGTCCGCCTGGCAGAAGGCCCGCGCCGGGGCGCTGGTCACCTACATCGCCACCTCGCCGGAGCGGGAGGATGAAGCCCGGGAGGCGATGCTGGAGGAGCTCGACCGCTTTGCCCACGAACCGGTCAGCCAGCCGGAGCTCAGGCAGGCCGTCAACTATCTGGCCGGGCAGGCCGAAGTGAGTCGGCAGAGCGGAGGCGCTCTCGCGGGCGAGATTCTGGACGCCTGGGTGGCGGGGCGCGGCCTGGGCGAGCTGGTGGATCCGGCCGGAGCCTTTCGAAGGGTCACCGCCGAGGACGTGCAAGGGGTCGCCGGGCGGTCTCTCGACCGGTCGCGGCGAGTGGAAGGGGTGGTCCGGGGCACCGGAGCCACCCGGCCGAGGCTCGCCACGCTTCAGAGCTAGCGGCCCGCGTTAAATCCCGTCACACCGATGCGCCTTCAAGGTGTGGGCTCCATCGTGTCTCCCGGCGCTGCACGAGCCATGTCCAGGGTTCTGCTCCCGCGGCTGGGGAGACCCCGACCCTAGGCCGGCTCAGTCGGCACTCCCAGTCTCCGCGCGATCACCTCGACGCCCTTCCGCACATCCGCGGGGGCGCGGGCCACGATGTCCACTACGCAGAGTCCTTCGGCCGGCGCGGTGTGGAGCACGATGTGGCCCTCGCGACAGAGCATGCCGATCGCGATCCCGCCCGGACCATCCCGCACCACCGGCGGACCCAGCGCGGGCATACCCACCGCCCCGGCGGCGGCCACGACCATCGCCGAGAGGCCATGGGCGTCGGCGAGGCGGGCGCCGGGGATCGAGGTGAGCTCGAGCAGGCGGTGATTGAAGGAAGGCTGCACGCGAGAGTCTCGGCGGCGTCAGGCGCGGGTGGGCAAGGTGGCCACCGCCTCCCGGTAACCTTCGGGCACGCCCACGTCGAAGAACCGCGCCGAGCCGATCACGCCGGCCAGCGCATCCCTTCGGGCAAGGCGCCGGAGCAGCGGCACGTCGTCGAGCTCGGCGCCGGGTTGTAAGGTGGGTCCGATCTCCTCCAGCTCGGCGAAGATCTCCCCGGGGAATGCCATTCGCCCGATTGGGGTGAGGGCCGCCTCGACTCCCGCCGTATCGAAGCGGCCGGTGCCCTTGTCGGCGACGTCCGTCACCCGCAACGAGCCGTCCTCCGCCCGCCGGACCGTCGCCCGCCCGGTGGCG
>JBBSHB010000120.1:0-8898 GCA_038253515.1 Gemmatimonadales bacterium
AGCACGATGGTCTCCACCGCCGGCGCCACGTTCCCCCGGAAATTCCGGATCGGCTCCGGCGGGCGGGTCATGTGCGCCGCCAGCACCTCCTGCGCCGTGTGGCCGGTGAATGGGGGCCGGCCCGCCAGGAGCTCGTAGGCCACGACGCCGATGGCGTAGATGTCCACCCGGTGGTCGAGCCCGGGATCGGCCGAGGCCTGCTCTGGGGCCATGTAGGTCGGCGTGCCCAGCGCCACACCGACGCTGGTGAGCTTGAGCCGGCCCGACGCTTCGCTCACCGCCTTGGCCACGCCAAAGTCGGCCACCAGCGCGTGCCGGCCGGAGAGCAGGATGTTCTCCGGCTTGATGTCCCGGTGCACCACACCGTGCTCGTGCGCATGAGCCAGCGCATCGGCCACCTCGGTGATGATCCGGAGCGCGTCGTGCACCGGCAGCTCGCGCTCGCGCACCAGCCGGTCCCGCAGGGATTCGCCCTGGATGTAGGGCATGACGTAGAAGAGGAAGCCGGCGGCTTCGCCCGAGTCGAGCAGGGGCAGGATATGGGGATGCTGGAGCTGCGCGGCGATCTCGATCTCGCGGAGGAAGCGGTCCGGGCCCATGCTGGCCGCGAGCTCGGGGCGCAGCACCTTGACCGCCACCTTGCGGTGGTGGCGCACGTCCTCGGCGAGGTAGACGGTGGCCATGCCCCCGGCTCCCAGCTCGCGCTCGATCCGGTAGCGGTCGGCCAAGGCGGCCGCAAGCGGCGAGGTGACGTCGGTCACGACATGCCCTGCCTGCGCATGATGGTCGAGACAGCCGAGGTGCAGCGCTCCCCCGTCATCGCACGATGACCCGCTGCACCCAGTACGGCTCCTTGAGGTCCTTCGCCGCGACCAGCCGGTACTCGCCCCGAGCAGGCCGCACCAAAACGTCGGCCGTCTCGCCCACGTCCAGCGCCTGGACGGCGGGCACCACCGTTCGTTGCGCCGTCGGCAGATCCGCGCCGTCCTTCGCGATCCGCCGCCAGCCCACGATCGAGCTGTCCCGCAGGAGGAAGAACTTGAACCGATTCGCGGGACCGATGTTGATGAACCGAAACCGGTGAGGCACGCCGGCCCGGAGGGTGAGCGGGGCCGGCAGCGAGTCGCCGTTGATGATGGTGTGCGGCGGGTCTTCCTCACTGTCCCACCCGGCGATGAACACGTGGTCGGTCACGGGGTCGTAACGCCGTCCGGGCTCGAGCACCACGATCGGGCCGTACACACCCGAGGTGATCTGCTCCATGTCGTTCATGTGGGTGTGATACATGAACGTCCCCGCGCGGGGGAGGGTGAGCCGTGCGACGAACGAATCGCCCGGCTCGATCGACGGCGCCAGGTGGTCCCCGCTGCCGCTCCATCCCGCCACGCCGTCGGAGTAGCTCTCCAGTTCGATGCCATGCCAGTGCACCGCGGTCGGCTCCGGCAGGTGATTGATGACGACGACGTCCACCGGCTCGCCGCGCGTGAGGATGAGTGGAGACCCCGGGATCTCGGTCGAATCGGGAGCGGGAAGGGCTCGTCCTCGCTGCAACACCACGCCCATGGCGCGGGGTGCCCGGCCGCGGCGGCGCCCCTCCTGGATGAACAGGTGGAGCCGGCGCGCCGGCGGGCGGGCAGGTTCGGTCGCCCCCGGTCGAGGCGCGACCGAGATGCCCAGCACCAGCCCGGCCATGTGCACCCTGGGATCGTGCGCCATTCGGTCGGAGCTCGACGCCGCCACGGGATTCACCCTCGCGTCAGGCAACACGTGGAAGCCAACATGACAATGGTAGAGCCAGTTGCCCGGCCGGTCGGGACTCCAGGCCATGGTCATGGTGGTGAGCGGCTGCAGGCCTTCGGTCACGACCAGCCGCCGATGCTCCGGTGAGTACGCAGTGTCGGCGGCGATGTCTCCCCGGGAATCGACCAGGTAGTAGAACCCGTGCAGATGCATCGGGTGGTTGCGGGCGGTGGGGTTGATGACGCGCCAGCGCAGGGTATCGCCAACCGTGGCGGTCATTCGTTCGGTGTAGGGCCAGGACCGCCCGTTGATCGTCAGGGCGTTGCTGTACGTCTTGGGGTCGATGGTCCGACCCCAGATGTTGAGCATCAGGATCCGGTCGGGTGGGGATCCGCCCGCGGGGTCGATGATGAGGGCCCCCGACAGCTGCTCCCGCTCGTCGTCCTTGCCGAAAATGTGGTGGCCCAGGGTGGCCATGTAGAAGTAGGTGCCCGGTGCGCCGGCGGGGAAGCGAAGCTCTCGCGACTCCCCGGGCCGAAGCACGAGGCTGTCCGCCGCGGTTGCGGGGCGGATGAAGAGGCCGTGCACCGTGATGGTGGAGTCGGGAAGCGTGTTGGTGACGGTGGCGAGTATCACGGTGCCGGTCGGCACTCGGATCAGCGGGCCCGGCACGAGCGGCGCGTGCCCCTCCTCCGCGAATGCGGCCACGTCGATGGCGGGCCCACTGTCGGCCTCGGGCCGCCAGGTCCCCATCCCGACCTGGAGATGAATCTCCATCGTATCGCCGCGGAGTCGGCCGGCGGGGGTGCGGTTGTCGTTCTCGGCGATGCGATCTAGCGTGCGCCGCGACCCTTCCGAATGGGTCAGCCAGAGTGTGAGCGGAACCAGCAGCGCCGCCGCGCCGAGACGGGGGATCACGCTCACCGGGCTCCCTCGGCCACGAAGAGCGTCGCCATCCCGCCCTGATCCAGCTCGCGCTCGATCCGGTAGCGGTCGGCCAGCGCGCGGGTCAGTTGATCGAGTACCCGGTTCATGACGCAACCATCGACGCCGGCGAGCCGGCGATGGCAGGTGTGTGGCCGAACACCTCGTCGATCGATCGGTCCGCCCGGATCCAGACCCAGAGGCCCGCGCCAACGAAGGCGAACAGCGAGGCCGTGGCGAGCGCCACGGGCCAGCCGAGCGTGCGGGCCGTGAGCGGCACCAGCAGCGCCACGAAGCCTCCCACGACGTTGCCACCGGTGTTCAGCACTCCGCACGCGGCGGGGGAATGTCGGCCGCCCACCGAGATGGCGGCGGCCCAGTAGGCGCTGTCGGTGAACTGCTGGCTGCCCAGGCAGAGGGAGAGATAGACCACTGCGACATAGGGACTGCCCGCGGCAGCGGCCGCGACGATGAACCCGCCCGAGAGGAGGAGCCCGATCATCGCGACCAGGCGACAGCCCACTCGAATGCCGTGGCGCCGGGTGAGCCAGTCGCAGGTCCAGCCCCCGAGAGTCGCGGCGATGGCCCCGGTGACCCAGGGAGCCGCGGCGAGCACACCGCCCTGCAGCTCCTGGAACTTCCGGACCTCGACCAGATAGATGTAGAGCCAGTTGAAGAAGAAGTAGAAGACGTAGTTGTTGAAGAAGTAGCTGGCGGTGATCAGCATGAGCTCACGGCTTCGAAGCACCAGCTTCCAGGCGCCGCGGGCGTCGCTCGCCCGGCCGGCGGGTGGCCGGTCGAGGTTGATGAGCGCGAGCTCCGCGGGACTCACGGCGCGGTGCTGTGACGGGTCATCGCGTCCATACCACCACCAGAGGCCCGCGAAGAGAAAGGCCAGGGGCGCCGTGAGCGCGAAGGACCCCCGCCATCCGAAGGATCGGATCAGCAGGACGATCAAGGGTCCGGTGGCCGCCGCGCCGAGGGTCAGCCCGGTGTTGGTGAGTCCATTGGGAAGCGCCCACCCCGAGACCGGAAACCAGCGCGCGATCGTATGTCCGCTCAGCACCGGGAAGACCGGCGCCTGGGCCGCCCCCATGAGGAAGCGCAATGCCGCGAGCGTGGTGATGACGACGAGCGGTCCCGCGGCCGAGCTCCCCGGAATGAGCGCGACCAGCAGATTGAGAATCCCCCAGAGCACCGCGATGAGGGTGAGGGCCTTCCGGCCACCCAGCCATTCACCCAGGAGTCCGCCGGGCAACTGGAAGATGGCGTAGCCCCAGGCAAAGGCGGCCAGCACCACGCCGAGCTGCACCTGGGAGAGACCAAGGTCTCCCATCATCCGTTCCCCGGCGATGGACATGTTGGTCCGGAGCACGTAGGCCACGAAGCTGACCAGCACGAGGAGCGCGAGGATGTTCCAGCGCACGTGGGTGGGGCGGCCGCTCACCGGGCGCCCTCGAGCTCATAGCGCCCACGGAGCGCGTCCGCGATCGCCGTCACCGGCTCAGCCACAGCCGCGCCTCACCGGTGGGCCGGCTCGGCCGGCGGCTGCCATGGCTTGCGAACCTGCGGCACTGCCTCCATCAGCAGCGTCAGCGCACGCGTGAGTGCCGAGTCGCCCGCTTGCTGTCCCTGCCGGCCGGCCGAGGTACTGGTACCCGGTTCCCCGGACGAGGTAATAGGTCGCCGAATCCGCATCCAGCGGACCCATCGGGACTCGCAGCAGCGTGTCTTCACTCTCGGGACTCAGGAGCCGCACGCCGACCGGTCCGCCAACGGTAGTTTGGAAGTTCGAGGAGCTTCTGTGCCGGGTCTCGTCGGGAGCTCGGGCGAACTCAGCACGGGCGGCCGCGAAGTCGCCGGTCAGCGCCAGCCGGATATTCCCGCGATAAGCCCAACTCAAGTAGTCCGTGGGGTCGATACTCAAGGCCTTATCCAGCTCGCTGAGCGCCTCCGGGTATCTCCGCATCAGGAAGAGGGTTTCGCCTAACTCCTGGCAGATCCGCGCATCCCGTGGATTGTCCGCGATGGCTCGCCGGTAGGCCTCGACTGCGGCGTCCCAACGCCCCAGCCGCCGGGACACGAGCGCTATGCCGCGCAGGGCGCGGTTGTGGGCTGGCGAGAGCGCCAGCGCCTGCTGAAAAGCGGACAGCGCCTTGGTGTAGTCGCGGTGCCCCCAATAGTGGTAGTACCCGAGAGCGGCGTAGGAGTCCGCGTCCTTCGGCGCGAGGCTGAGCGCGCGGCGCCCGCGCAATGCCGAAGTCGGCCACCAGAACGTCACCGTCGCTGGTGAGGAGCACGTTCTCCGGCTTCACGTCGCGGTGGACGATGCCATGCCGGTGCGCGTAGTCCAGACCGGACGCGGCCTCGCGGGTGATCCGGATGGCGTCGTCGATCGAGAGCTGCCGCTCGCGCCGGAGCCGGTCGCGCAACGACTCGCCCTCGACGTAGGGCATGGTGAACCAGAGGAGCCGCGGCCCCTCGGCGTCTGGAGCCGCCTCGCCCGAGTCGTAGACCGTGAGGATGTGGGGATGCTGCAGCCGGGCCGCCACCCGGATCTCGCGTTGGAAGCGCTCCGGGCCGAGCGCGGCGGCAAGGTCGGGCTCGAGCACCTTGAGCGCGACCGGGCGGTCGTGCCGGAGATCGTGCGCCAGGTACACGGTGGCCAGCCGCCGTGGCCCAGCTCGCGCTCAAGGCGATAGCGGTCCGCTAACGCCTGACGGAGTCGGTGGAGTGGCTCGGCGGCACCCATGGGCGAGCCCCAAGGACGGAGAATCGAGCTTGTCGTGAGTGCCGGGAAACCTACCGTGTTGGCTGGGAGCGGGCGAGGGGAGCGCCCTATTCCTCCCGCCCCACCTCCGCCGCCGCCTTGTCCTCGCGAAGCCCGAGAAACCGCGGATGCCGCAGCAGCCCCGCCGGCGTCCACTCGGCGAAGCCGATCTGGGCCACCAGGCGCGGGGTCACCCACTGCACTTCGCCCGCGGGCGCAGGACCGGGGGCGAATGGTGAGGTGCGCCGGTGGAGCGGCGAGAGGCGCCGGTGGAGCATCTGCAGCGTGGCACGATCGTATCCGGTGCCCACCTTGCCGGCGTACTTGAGTGCGCCGTTCTCGTAATAGCCCACCAGCAGCGCGCCGAGGTTCTCCCGCTCGCCCTTGGGCGCGGTGTAGCCCCCGATCACGAACTCCTGCTGATGGACGCATTTAATCTTGAGCCAGTCGAGCGACCGGGTGCTCACGTAGCGGCTCTCCGCCCGCTTGGCGATGATCCCCTCCGCGCCCTTGGCGCATGCCTCCCGCAGCATCGCGCTCGAGCCGGTGGTCTTGAACGGCGTGAACCGGATCGGGGCGTCGAACCAGACGACGTCGCGCAGCACCGCCTTGCGGTCGATCAGCGGCAGCCCGGTGAGATCGACCCCCTCGTAGAAGAGACAGTCGAAGAGATAGAGCTCGACGCCCACGCCGGTGCGCCGCGCGCGGGTGGCGTCCCGGAGCTGCATCCGGCGCTGCAGCCGGCTGAAGCTGCTCAAGCCGGTGGCCGGATCGACCGCGACGACCTCGCCGTCGAGCACCGCGTCACCCCGCACGGACTGGGTGAGCGCCTCCACCAGCTCGGGATAGGCCGCCTCGAGCGGCTTCCGGTTCCGGGAGAAAAGCTTGATCGTCCCGCCCTGGGCATACACCATGACCCGCACGCCGTCGAGCTTGGGCTCGAACACCCAATCCCCACCGCGCGGCAGCGCCTCGGACAGGGTCGCGAGCATCGGCGCGATCCACCCCGCCTGCGCGCGATAGCGCAGCCGGTGCCGGCCGTCCCGCGCCAGCGATTCGAGCCGCCGGCTCATCCCGCCCTCCTGAGCCCGAGCACTTGGGCGAGATCCTGTCTCGCCTCGAGCATCCCCGCCCAGGGGTCGCCGTTCGCCTCGAGACGGTCGGGGACGGTGTCCAGGGTGAAGTCGGTCGGGTAGATCTCCTCCAGCTCGTCCCAGCTCACCGGCGTCGAGACCGTGGCCGCGGCGTGACGCCGGGGCGAGAACGGCACGGCCAGCGACTTTCCCCGGCTGTTCTGGTTGTAGTCGAAGAAGATCTTGCCGGTGCGGAGCTTCACCGTCCACTCCGTGGTGACCTCACCCGGCCGCTCCCGCCGCACGTGCTGCGCGATCGTCTCGGCGACCCGCCGGGCGGCGTCGAAATCGAGGTTGCGCACGATCGGCAGATAGAGGTGCAGCCCGGTCCGGCCCGAGGTCTTGATGAAGGTGGTGAGACCCAGACCCTCGAGCACCCCGCGAATGTGCAGCGCGAGCCGGCGAGTTCGGACGAAGGCCCGCCGGTGAAGCTCCGGCTCCTCGCCCCGGGTCTCCCGCCCGGAGTAGAGATACGGATCGAGGTCGAAGACCACGAAGTCGGGGTAGTTGAGGATCGAGCGGTCCAGCGCGGCCTCCGAACCGGTAAAGCGACGGCTCTTGCCGCGGGCATCCGGCGCCGGGTTCGTGCGGGAGAACCAGCCGTGCAGCTCGAGCCCGGCCATCTGCCCCAGCCAGAGCAGGGTCACCAGGTTCTCGCAGACGAGATAGTCGCCGTCTCGGTCGCCGTGGGCGGAATAGATCCGCACGGTGCGGGCGAACGGCGGCGCGGGCTCCCAGTGCTTCTGGAAGAAGCTCTTCCCGTTGACGCCGCCGGGAAACCGGGTGACGAAAATCGGCCGGTCCGCCAGATGCGGCAGCATCCACGGCGAGACCCGCGCGAGATAGCGGAGGAGATCGCGCTTGGTGTGCTCCCGCCCGCGCCCCACCTTGGGCCAGAGCGCCTTGTCCAGGTTGGTGACGGGAAGCTCGTACCCGTCGACTGAGAGGGTGAGACTCGCGTCCGGGGCCGCCAACTGCTTCAGCACCGGCGCCACCGTCCGACGGCTCACCCGACCTTCCTCGTGCGCCGCGTGGCCCGGACCGGCTTCCGGGCCCGCGCGGGCGGCTTGGCCTTCCCGCCCTTTCGCGCCGCCTCGACGCTCTTCCGGAGCGCGTCCGCCAGGTCGATGACCCGGGTCTCGCGCGCCGGCGGTGCCTTCACCACCTGACGGCCTTCGAGCTTGGCGTCGATCACCTGCGCCAGCGCCTCCCGGTAGTGGTCCTGATATTCCGCCGGATCGAACGGCTTGCGCAGCAGCTCGATCAGGGTGAACGCCATGTCCAGCTCGCGCTCGCTCACACGCGCCGCGGAGAGGTCCACGCCCGATCCCTTGCGGACCTCGTCGGGGTAGAAGAGCGTCTCCAGCATGAGCACCTCGTCGCGCGGTCGGAGGGCGCAGAGCTGCTCCTTCTTCCGGATGGTGATCGTCGCGAGCGCGGTGAGCTTCTTCTTTTCCAGGGCGCGGAGCAGGAGAGCGTACGGCTTCTCCGCTCGCTCGTCAGGAGACAGGTAGTAGCTCTTCTCGTAGAAGACCGGGTCGATCTCCTGCGCCTCCACGAAGGCGCTGAGCTCGATGACGTGCTTGCTTGGCAGCGGGAGCTTCTCGAAGTCTTCGTCGGTCAGGGTGACGTACTGATCCTTGGCGTACTCGTAGCCCCGCACCGTCTCGCTCCAGGGAACCTCCTCCTCGTCCGTGGGGCACCAGCGAACCTGCTTGAGCCGGGTGCCACAGGTGGAGTGGAGCAGGTGAAAGGAGATGTCCTTGCTCTCCGTGGCGCCGTGAAGCTTGACCGGGATGCTGACCATCCCGAAGCTGATCGACCCGCTCCAGATCGCCCTCGCCATGCGTTCCCCCGCAGATGGAGGCAGTCGTGTGGAGAACCGATCGGTTGTCCACACACTGCACGGGATATCCACAGAGTTGTCAACATAAGTTGTTGATAAATACCAACTTACGTGGATGGATTATGCCGGCGGGAAGGAGTCTAAGCGGTGAGACGGGTCACGGGAAGAATCAGGGAGTGGGCTTCTGCGCTGGACGGGTTCCGCCCACCGCCCGAAGGATGCGGCCGATGGCGTTCGAGTCAGCCGCCGACTTGAGCTGCACCGACAGCGAGTCGCCCGCCGGGAGCACCGGCACGGACACATCGACCTCAGCGGGAGCGGGCTCGATGACGGGCGTGGAATCAGGAACGGCGCTCTTCGGCGCGGCGCTCCTGGGCGCGGGAACGACGGCCTTATCCACCGCGGGCTTGGGCCCGATCATGGCCGGGGCGAATGCCGGTCCCGGCGCTGAGACCATCGCGGCGGCGGTGCTGCTCAGCCCGGGC
>JBBSHB010000121.1:0-8825 GCA_038253515.1 Gemmatimonadales bacterium
CGCGGAGGCGACCGGCGTCGCGAGCAGGCACGGGACCACGGCCAGCCATGCGGCGCGGCCGATGCCGATCGATGCTGGCGCCTTCTGCCGGCCTCGCGCAGCGGGCACGAGGCGCAGCCTGGCAGGGAGCATGGTGACCCCGGGTCGGAGGTGAGTGGCCGTACGGGTGGCGCCGGGTAACGGCGCACTCCCGGAAACCATACGACGATGGTAAAAGTCTGTCAATCTTTTTACTTTCTGGCATGACCAGACCCTACGTCGTCACCTCGCTCACGCAGCTGCTCGCCATCGCCTCGCCCGGACGAGAGGAGATCATCGACGCCGTGGGCGTCATCGGTCCGTGCACCGTGGCGGAGCTCGCGCGGTTCGTCGGGCGGTCCCGCCACGCGCTCTATTACCATGTGCGGGCCCTCCGCGACTGCGGCCTGCTCCTGGAGACCCAGCACTCGGGCGAAGGGAAGCGGACGACCGCCCGCTACGACCTCCCCGGCCGCCCGCTGTCGGTGCGCTACGATCTCAGCACCGAGCGGACGCGGCGCGCCGTCATGGCCCTGGCCCGGGCCCGGCTCCGCAGCGCCGCGCGCGGCGTCGTCCGCGCCTGTCGGCCGGATGTCGCCACCGTCGAAGGGCCTCGGAGGAATCTCTGGGTGGCGCGCTGGAAGGGATGGTTGTCGGATCGGGAGCTGGAGGAGGCGAACAGGCACCTGAGCCGGCTGATCGACCTGCTCCGGCACCGCGCGGGGTCGTCGAGCGCACGCCGACGGTGTCACGAGCTCACCTTCGCGCTGGCCCCGATCGTTCCGCAGCCCCGGAGCGCCGCGCCCGTCGCGAAGGGACCGAGGGCCGGACGGTGATCCTGGCTCCGGGAACGGCGGCGACAGAGATCTGCTCGAGGGCGGAGTAGCGCTCAGAAAGCTTGTGGCTGCGAGATCGGGCCGGTGCCGAATCGTCGAGGGGGCACCTATGTTTCCCGCCCATGTCCACCCTCCCGGTCCGCCCCCGTTGCCTGAGTCGTCCGTGATCGTTCTCGCCCTGCTCGTCCTCCAGACCAGCAACCCGGAACCGGCCCCCTACTGGCAGCAGGAGGTGGCCTACCAGATCACGGCCCGGCTGGACGAGCCCACCGGCGTGCTGGCGGGGAACGAGCTGGTGCGCTATCTCAACCGCTCTCCCGATACCCTCACTCGTTTTTCTCTCCACCTCTACCTCAACGCCTTCCGCCCCGGCTCCCGCTGGGCGGACGCGGATTCCGTCGAGGGAAGGCGTCGCTTCAACGACCTGCGGGAGCCCGATTTCGCCTTCAATCACGTGCGGAGCGTCCGGATCATGGGCGCCCCGGTCGACCCGGTCTATCCGTTCGCCCCGGATAGCACGGTGGTGCGCTTCGAGCTGCCCCGGCCGCTCGCGCCCGGCGATTCGATGACGGTCGAGATGGGCTGGGATGCGCGCCCGTCCACCGTGCCGCGACGCCAGGGCCGCGAGGGACGGCGCTTCGATTTCGCCCAGTGGTACCCCAAGGTCGTGGTCTACGACCGGCACGGCTGGGAGGAGCACCCGCTGTATCCGGCCGGCGAGTTCTACGGTGAGTTCGGCAGCTTCCTGGTCGACCTCGACGTTTCCCAGGATCAGGTCGTGGGTGCCACCGGTGTGCCGGTCTGCGGCGATCCCGGATGGGAGCGCGCCAACCGCGCCTCGGCGAGTCCGGTCGAGTACCAGCGCGACTACTACGGCCCCGCCACACCGCCGGCCGACGCCTGCGACGGCGCCGCCGCGGGCCGCAAGAAGATCCGCTGGTACGCGGAGCGGGTCCATCACTTCGCGATGTCGCTCAATCCGAGCTACCGCTACGAGGGGGGCCATTTCGGGAACGTCGCCGTCCACGTGCTCTATCAGCCGGGCGACGAAGCGACCTGGGGCCACGGCGTCGCCGTGGCCCACACGCAGGCGGCGCTCGCCTGGCTCGACCAGTTGTACGGGCCGTTCGGCTGGCCCCAGATCACCAACGTGCACCGGATCGAGGGGGGCGGCACCGAGTTCCCCATGATGATCCACGACGGATCGGCCGATCAGGGGCTCATCGTGCATGAGCTGGGGCACAACTATACGATGGGGCTCCTGGCCAACAACGAGTGGCGCGAAGGCTGGCTGGACGAGGGGTTCACCAGCTTTCAGACCAACTGGTTCTGGGAGACGATGGGCCGGCCGAGCAGCTATCCCTCGAGCGAAGCGGAGATCCTCCAGCTCGATCTGGACGACTACTCCGAGCCGCCCAGCCTGGTGGCGGAGGACTATCGGGACTTCACCTCCTACAACCTCGCGATCTACAGCCGCGGGGAACTCTTCTTCCAGCAGCTCCGCTACATCGTGGGCGACGCCACGATGCATCGGATCCTCCAGACCTTCTACGAACGGTGGAAGTACCGCCATGTGGACGAAGCCGCCTTCCGCGAGGTCGCCGAGGAGGTCTCGCGGCGCGACCTCTCGACCTTCTTCGCGCAGTGGCTGCACAGCACGGAGCTGTATGACTATGCCGTGGGCCGAGTGCGCACGCGTCGCGGCCCGGCGGGCCAGCGGGGCAGTGGAGCCGACTCGCTGGCCTCGGACGGCTGGATCACGCGCGTCGAGGTGGTCCGCAAGTCTCCCGGCCGGATTCCGGTGGAGCTCGCGGTGATCGGGGAAGGTGACACCGCGCTCGTGCGCACCGAGGGGATGGCCGAGCGGGAATGGGTGGAAGTGGCCACCGCAACCCGGCCCCTGGAGGTGGTGCTGGACCCACGGATGCGGACGCACGACTGGAACATGCTGAATAACCGCCACCGGCTCGGCTTCGGATTTTCCACCGTGACGGCGTATCCGCCGGGCACCGACGTCTACTTCCATCGCTACTTCAGCACCCGGAGCCGCCGTGACCGGATGACCCTCGGTCTCCAGCCCACGGTGTGGTACAACGACGCCGGCGGGGTCACCCTCGGCGCCCGGGCCCGGGACGACTATCTGGGTCGCTTCGAGCAGGGCGTCCTCCTGATCACCCGCGGCACCGGGTGGGGAGCGGACGACGGTGTGGAGCATCTCGATGTCCTGCTGCGGGCCCGCAACCCGGTGTTCCTCCGCGCGCCCGGCGTCTCCCAGACCCTCGACCTCTTCAGGGTCGAAGGGCGCTACGGCGTCATCGCCACGTGGGAGCGGAGCCGCCGCGCCCACCTTACCTTCGGACCGACGTGGTCGCAGGAGGTGAGCCTCAAGTGGGTCCATCCCGACGATTTCCGCTACCTCGATCGCGGATTCTACGAGGATGTGGGTACCGTTGAGCTGCAGGTCGGTGGAGGGGTGACCACCCGGGCAGGCGACTGGCAGCTCGCCGGGCGCAGCTCGGTCGGCGGTGGTCTCGCCTACAATCGTGCGGGCCTCGCAGCGAGCGGCCGGACCGACCTGGACCCGTTTTACTTCCGGGGTACGCTGGAGGGAACCGCCCGGCGCCCGCTGGGCCGAAGGCTGAGGCTGGGTGCGCGAGGCTTCGCCGGCGTGGCAGGAGGCGACGACGAGGCGGCCAAGCAGCGGCAGATCTACTTCCAGGGCGCCGATCCCCTCGCCGTGCTGGCGAACCCCTTTCTCCGCTCGGGCGGCGCCCTGCTGGTGGGTGACGACATGCGCTACCAGGCGCCCGGCGGCGCCGGCGTGCGCGGGGTGGACCCGCGGGTCTCCACCGCGGCCATCATCGCGCTGAACCTGGAGCTCGAGCGAACGGTCGTGGCCCGGCCGGACGCGCGGCTCTTCAGCCGGATCGCGCTCGCGGCGTTCACCGATCTCTCGCAGGCGATCGGTGGCTCGGCGCAGTCGCTCCTGGGCGACCGCATCCGCTTTCTGGGCGACGCCGGCGTGGGCCTCCGGGCCGAGCATCGCATCGGCGACACCCGCTTCATTACCCGACTCGACTTGCCGCTGCTCGTGAGCCGGCCCGCGCTCGCCCAGGACCGCGAGCCCGGCGACGACCAGCTCGCCTTTCGCTGGATGTTCAGCTTCCAGCCGGAGTTCTGAGTCGGCCGCGAGGCCCCGGCCCGCCTATATTTCTGCACTGCCGCATCGCCATCCCCTGCCGCGTCCCTGGAGGGCCGATTGCCCGACGTACCATATCGAGTGGACAAGCCCTGGGGCCATGAGCTCGTCTGGGCCAGAACCGATCGCTATGTGGGCAAGATCCTGCACGTCAAGGCGGGGCATGTGCTCAGCCTGCAATACCACAATCAGAAGGACGAGACGATGCACGTGCTGGCGGGCGAGCTGCTGCTGCGCACCCGCCCGGGCGAGGAGCTGGTGGAGCGCCGGTTCCGCGCCGGCGAGTCGGTGCGTATCCCTGCCAAGCTGATCCACCAGATCGAGGCGGTGGTGGACAGCGACGTGCTCGAGGCGTCGACGCCGGAGCTCGACGATCTCGTGCGACTCCAGGACCGCTACGGAAGAGGCTGACATGCAACTGATCATCCCGCTCGCGGGGAAGGGGACCCGGCTCCGGCCCCATACCCACCTGACGCCTAAGCCGATGCTCAAGGTGGCGGGCCGGCCGGTGATGGACTGGGTGATGGACCGGCTCGCGGGGCTGGAGGTGAGTGAGCTGATCTTCATCACCGGCCATCTCAAGGAGCAGGTCGAGGCCTACGCCCGCGCGCGGTACACGATTCCCTCGCGCTTCATCGAGCAAAAGGTGCAGGACGGCACCGCCGGGGCGATCAACCTGGCCCGGCCCTACGTCCGGGAGCCGGTGCTGATCGTCTTCGTCGACACCGTCTTCGAGGCGGACCTCACCCTGATCAACCGGACCGACGCGGACGGGATCATCTGGGCCAAGGAGGTGGAGGACTATCAGCGTTTCGGCGTGGTGGTGACCGACGCAGAGGGCTACATGACCCGGATCGTGGAGAAGCCGTCGACCCCGATCTCCAAGCTCGCCAACATCGGTCTGTACTACATCCGGGCGGTGGACAGTCTGTGGCAGGGCATCGATCACGTGCTGGCGCAACCCAAGAACAAGGGCGAATATTTCCTCACCGACGCGTTCCAATGGATGATCGAGCACGGCAAGCGGATCCTGACCGCCGAAGTGGGCGGCTGGTACGACTGCGGCAAGCTCGACACCCTGCTCGAGACCAACGAGATCCTGCTCCGGAAGGGCGCGGCCCGGCGGGTCGACTTTCCCGGCGTCATCATCCACGATCCGGTGTACATCGAGGACGGTGTCACCATCGAGCGGAGCGCCATCGGGCCCAATGTCTCGCTGGAGCGCGGAACCACGGTCACCGACTGCCGCCTGGCCAACACCATCGTGGGCCAGGACGCCACGCTGCGCGGGGCGGAGCTCGACGGCGCGATGCTGGGGAACAGCGTGGTGGTGGACGGACTCCGCGGCAGCGCATCACTGGCGGACCATTCGGAGGTGACCGCTGCCGTCCGTTGACACGCTCTGCCGGTCCTACCTGGACCTCAAGTATCACTTCGATCCCTCGGCGGCGAGCGCCGCCGGGCTGATCTCACATGACGCCCGTCTGGGCAGCTTCGACGCCCAGACCGTCCGGGAATATGTCTCCGCGCTCCGCTCGGTGTCCGGCGCGCTGGAGGAGCTGGAGGTGGAGGAGGTCCAGGACGAGATCGACCGGACCGCCCTCCTGGGGGAGATCCGCAGCACCATCTCCCGGCTGGAGGTGGAGCGGCCCCAGGTGCGGAACCCGGGGTTCTGGCTCTCTCACCTGTTTCAGGCGCTGTACTCGGTGCTCGCCCGGCACGACCCGGTCGGTCCCCGCGCGCCCGCGGCGCTGGACCGCCTGCAGGCCATCCCCGGCTTTCTCGATTCGGCCCGAACCACGCTGGACGGACCGCCCAGCGTGTTCGTCGATTCGGCGCTGGCGATGCTGGGCGGTGGCGGCGAGCTGGTGGTGCAGCTCGCGATGGCGATGGCCGGCGAGGCGCCCGAGCTGCGCGAGCCGCTGCAGGCCGCGGCGGCGGCCGCCCTCGAGAGCCTCAAGGGCTTCGGCGCGGCGCTCCGGGACGAGGTCGAGCCCCACCCGGATCCGCAGGCGTTCGCCATCGGTGAAGAGCAGTTCGGTCGCCGGCTCCACTTCGAGCACGCCCTGACCTCGGGCGCGCCGGAGCTCTGGCGCTACGGCCTCCATCTGCAGGAGGAGACCGAGGCCCGCCTGGCCGAGCTCGCCGCGGAAATGGGCGCGCGACCCTGGCGCGAGCTGGTCGACGATCTCCGCGGCGACGCGCCCGGCCCGGACGATCTTCTGGACGCCTATCGGGAGGAGCTCGAGCGGGCGCACCGCTTCGTCCTCGAGCGCGATCTGGTGACGGCTCCGACCGGGCCGGTCGAGGTGGTCCCCACGCCGGCGTTTCTGGCATCCCTGGTGCCGTTCGCGGCCTACGAGCCGCCGCCGATCTATCTGGGGGCGCAGCGGGGGCGCTTCTACGTCACCCGACCCGATCCGACGCTGCCGGCGGAGGCGTTCGCCCAGCAGCGGCGCGGCCACTGCAGGCACGCCATCGCCGCGATGGTGGCGCACGAGGCCTACCCCGGCCATCACCTCCAGCTCCTCACCGCCCAGGGACTCGGCTCGGAGGTCCGGCGCCATCTGTGGACCCCGGTGATGGTCGAGGGGTGGGCGCTCTATTGCGAGCAACTGATGGACGAGGCCGGCTACTACCGCACGGCGGAGGAGCGCCTCTTCCAGCAGGTGAACCTGCTTTGGCGGGCAGTGCGGGTGGTGCTCGACGTCGGCCTGCACACCCGCGGGATGACGCCGGTCGAGGCCGTCGAGTACATGGTGAGCCATCTCCCGATCGAGCGGCGGAGCGCGGAGGCCGAGGTGCGCCGGTACTGCGCGATGCCGACGTACCAGCTCTGCTACGCGGTGGGGCGGCGCGAGCTCCTGCGTCTGCGCGACGCGGTCCGCCAGCTCGCGGGCGCCGACTTCGATCCCAAGCGCTTCCACGATACGGTGCTCGCCTACGGCGGGCTGCCCGTCTCTCTCGCCCGCTGGGGCATGGATCTCGCCGAGTAGCGCGGGAACGGAGGAGGAGCGCGGATGAAGATCACCGTCCTGACGTATCTCGACAGCGAAGACGAGAACTCCAAGGTGTACGATCCGGTGGTCCCCCAGGTGGCGCGGACGCTGCGTCGGCTGGGGCACCGGGTGTCGATCCTCGGGGTCCACGGCGACGTCAAGCGGCTGATCGGCGGGCTCTCCCGCCGGCGGCCGGACCTCGTCTTCAACCTGATGGAGATGTTCGGGGACAACGTCTTCGGCGACATCCCGGTCACCGGCCTGCTCGACCTGCTGGGGCTCAAGTACACCGGCAGCGGGCCTGGCGAGCTCTACCTGAGCCAGGACAAGGGCCTCAGCAAGAAGCTCCTGGCGTTCGAGGACATCCTCTATCCCCGGTTCGCCGTGTTCTCCCGGGAGGCGGCGTTCGAGACCGGCGGCGGGAACCTCCGGATGCCGCTGTTCGTGAAGCCGCTCCGCTCCGACGCCTCGCTCGGGATCGGGGGGAAGTCGCTGGTGCACGACGCCGTGGCGCTGATGGAGCGGGTGGCGTTCATCCGGAAGGAGCTGAACGACTCGGCGCTGGCCGAGGAGTATATCGAAGGCCGCGAGTTCTACGTCGGCGTGCTGGGGAACGCGCAGGCCAAGGCGCTGCCGCCGGTCGAGGTCGACTTCACCGGCTTTCCCGAGGGCGTCCCCAAGGTGATGGACAGCAAGGCGAAGTGGGACGAGCGGAGCAAGGAGTACAAGGGGACCAAGTCGGTCCTCGCCAACCTGCCGGACGAGCAGCGCGCCCGGCTGCAGAAGGTGGCGGTGGACGCGTATCGCGCGCTCCGGGTGCGGGACTACGGGCGGGTGGACCTCCGGCTCACCGACACCGGCGACATCTACGTGCTGGAGGTGAACGCGAGCTGCTACCTGGAGCGCTCCAGCGAGTTCGCCATGGCCGCGGGAGCGATGGGCACCGACTATCCCCGGCTCATCGAGCGGGTAGTGAACCTGGCGCTGGAGCGGTACGGCGGGCGGCGCTAGCCCGGCTCAGGGAGGTAGCTCCCTCGCTGCACGTAGTTCATCGCCAGGCTGGTGACGAAGGTGGTGAACGCCACGATGGCCGATGCCTCCCGGGTCGATGCGTACCCCTGCTGGAGCTGACCCGCGCGCTCGGCCAGATAGCGGAGCAGCGCCCGGCTCCGCTCCGGGAAGTGGCCGGTCCAGCGGAAGATGTTGGCCATGAGCTCGGGCTCGAGCCGGCGGATGAGCGCCGCCGCGGGAGCGAGCGGTGCCTCCAGCGACATCCCCTCCTCGCTGCCGAGATCCTGGAAGATCGCCCGCAGTGCGCCGTCGAGCCCGGGGGGCGGCTCCGCCAGCGCGACGGGGGCGTCCCGGTAGTACTGATCCAGGGAGTACTCGATCTCGCCCACGTCCTCGTCCAGCTCCGCGTCGGTGACGACCGGGTCCCGGTCGCGGAGCGCGGCCACCGTCCGCTCGCAGTAGGCGAGCTTGGCGCAGGCCACCGGCCACGGGCCGTACTCCGCGCGCCAGTCGAGCCCCGGCGTCATCCAGACCGCGAAGGTCTCGGCCCAGTCCTCGTCGGGGTGTTTCTGGGCGTACCAGCCGGGCAGGTGCCGCACGTAGCGGCGGCTGAACGGCTCGGGCCGGTATTCCTCCGCGTAGAGCTGGGTGATCGAGCCGAACTGCTTGACCCACTCCTCCTCCTCGTAGAGGCAGTAGGCGTAGTTCACCACGTGCCCCATCTCGTGCCGCAGGTAGCGCAGGATGTCGGCCCGGTCGAAC
>JBBSHB010000122.1:0-8796 GCA_038253515.1 Gemmatimonadales bacterium
CCCCGGCGGGTGGCTACCCGGCGGGCCGAAGTGCCGGTGGCCCCGCAGATGGTGGTGCACGCCACCGCGATCGACCATGCGGGGATCATCCACGCGCTCGCCGAAACGGTTCGGCGGCATGGAGGGAACCTGCTCGAGCTCGAATCCGCCGCGGAGTCGGCGCCGATGAGTGGGGAGCCGCTGTTCCGGCTCAGGATGAGCGTGCGACTGCCGGAGACGGAGGGCGCCGGAGCGGACCTGTGGCGGGAGCTGGAAGCCGTGGCCGGCGAGCAGGGAGTCGACCTGGAAGTGCATCCCGCCCTGCCGGCGGATGGCGACACCATCCTGCATGGGCCCGAGCGCCGGGCCCAGACCCGCGATCCGGGCTGAATCCCCGCGTGGGACTGGTCGTGGGGTACGCCACACAGCGGTTCGGTGAGCCGGCGCAGCGGAGCCAGGTCAGGGATCGATATGCAGTGGGGTGGGGGCCGTCCGCAGAGGTTGAGGCTGGTCGGTCGGCAACTCGCCGGTGACGGTGTAGTCCCCTGGCTCGACAGGAGTACCGGCCTGACTCTGCTGGGGCCAGGCGTCCTCGAACCGGAGCGAGCCGCCCGGCGGAACGGTCTCGACCCGGAGGACCATCACGACTGTCGCCCCGCGAAGCCGGCGCCAGACGACCGTGCCGTCTTTCCGCCGAACGACGATGTCGAACGCGGTCGGCCGGCCCTTGAGGTACAGGGTGAGCGGCGTGGTGCCGCGGTTGGTGACGCTGAGCGTCACGGGCACCGGCTCTCCCGCGCGTACGCGGGCCGGCACCGAGAGATGCAGGCTCATCGAATCGAGCACGAGCGCGGCGGCGAAGATGGCGGCCTGTAGCACACGTGAAGCAGGTGAGAGGCGCTGGCCGCTGACCCGAGGATCGGCGGCCGGCGTCTCGGGTGGCTGCTAGTGGGTGGTGAGTGCGCCCAGCTCGCCCGTGACGTTAGCGAGCGGACTGAAGATGAACTGCTTTCCGTTGCTCGAGCCGCCCCACAGGACTCCGTCCAGCCGGACGTTCGTGCCTCCGGTGATGGTGAACACGTCCGATCCGCTGTCCCCGCCTCCCACGGTCGCCGAGACAGCCGTCTGGCAGAGCTGGGTGATGTCCGATCCGCTCACGTTGACGTTCACGCAGGTGCTGGTCACCCGCCCCTGACTCCATCCGGTGGTCCGGCCCACCTTGTTCACCGTCTCGCCGATGGTGAAGCTGGACGAGGCCGCGTCCGACGTGATGGTCCAGCTTCCCGCGATCGTGAGATCCCTCTTTCTGGTGCTCGAAGTCCGTGCGATGGCGCCCAGCGTGTTCTGGGTGCTGTTGATGTACCTGGCGAACGACGCGTCGCTCTGGCGGCACCGCCGCCCTGCCGGACACGAGCCACCGGTGGTGTAGGCCGGATCGGCCGTCTCGGTGGCGACCTGGGTCGGATTGACGCTCTGAAGCGGCTGCCAGTAGGGCGTGCTCTCGACGCCGCCCTGGGTGTTGGTGCAGTGCGAGGCGGTGACGAATCCCCCGATGCCGCCGCGGGAGGCGTTGAAGCCGACGGAGCAGAGGAAGCCCGGGAAGTTGATCTGGACGCCGGCCACCACTGGCCGGACCGAGCCCTGCAGTGTGGCGAGCTGCCTGATCGGCTCGGTGACTTCGACGCTCACGGCGGCCGCCGGGATGCCGAGTCGGGCGAGCACGCTGCGGACCTGGCCCGCGGCCGCCGCGTGCTCCACGCCGATGCGCACCCGGTTCCGGGCCTCGTCGGCGTCGGTGAATACCACACCCGGGACGCTCAGGACCTCACCGGATGACTGAGTAAACCACCGATCCAGCTCCGCCCAGTCGAAGTCCGCCTTCCGCACCCGCATCTCCGCCATGGCCCGGCCTCGTGAGGAGAACCATGGGGTCAGCGCCTTTTCGGCCGCGCCTCGCTGACCGGCGTCCTTGAGGTAGACCGTGGGCGTGCCTTGCTCGTCGAGGAAGAACCCACCGAATCCCCGAACCCCGCGGGCCAGTGCGACCGGATCGTCGGACGAGCCCTGCTGCACGGCGACCTTCCCGGCGTTGGGCTGGTCGGCTGTGGGGCTCGGCTGGGTGGAATCATCGGAACAACTGCTGGCGAGAACGATTGCCCCTGTCATCAAGGAGACAACCAGGATGCGATGGCTCAACATGCTGGCCTCACGGCGGTTGGGTTCAAAAGAGTCGCACGAGCAGGAAGCGCCCCCAAGATACCCGGTGCCCCTGGCCATGGCCACCCGCTGCCGGTCCGGCCCCGGGCTCAAGTCGGGGCCTCCGTCGGTCGAAAGTATGGACGTGAGGTGATCCCGCGCTCGCTCGAGGGAAGGCTGTGGCATGACCGACGACAAGAAGCAGGAGGATGCCGCCAGCCGGCGGGCACGCCGCCCCTGGGCCGACCACTGGCTCCTGGAGACGCGATTGGGCTGCTGCAGGCCCTCGCCCTGGAGCCGGAGCCGCCGTGCGTGGTGGTCAGCACCGACCAGACCGACCCCGAGCTGCTCGCCTGGCTGCGCGAGCTTGGCGCCCACGACGTGACCGGCAAACCTCTGGACCTGGCCGTACTCGGGCCTCGGCTGGAGCGGCGCGTGGCAGGCGCGGCCTGATCCGGCTCGCGCCGCCGGCGCTCAGCGCCAGCGGAAGAGGCGCACCGCGAGGGTGAACCCGACCACCAGCCACGCACCGATGACGAGCAGCTCGGGGAACACCTGCGCCAAACCAGCCCCGCTCAGCATCGTCGCCCGGAGCGCATCGATGACGGCGGTGAGCGGGAGCGCACGGACGAACGGTTGGGCCGCGTCGGGAAAGCGGGACGAGGAAAAGAACACGCCGGAGAAGATCCACATCGGCAGCATGACCAGGTTCATGAGGCCGGACACGCCCTCGACGGTCCGCGGACGTGCCGCGATGAGCAGGCCGAGCGACGCGAAGGCCAGCGCCGAGACGAAGCAGATGAGCGCCACGAGACCCAGCGAGCCGCGGATCGGCACGCCGAACACCGCCACGGCAAAGCCCAGCAGCAGGACCACCTCGAGGCACAGAAACGTCAGTCGGGAGAGCAGGAACGAAGCCAGGTACTGACTTCGCCGCATCGGCGTCGCGATCAGCCGCTTGAGCAGGTGCTTCCGCCTGGCGTCGACGATGGCGAAGCCGATCCCCCAGATGCCGCTCCCCATCAGGTTCATCCCGAGCAGCCCCGGCACCACAAAATCGACGTAACGCGCACCGGCTTCGCGTACCTGCCGCTCGGTCACCCGCACCGGATCCGGTCGCCCGGCTGCCCGCTGCACGGCCGCGTCCACCAGCAGGCGCGCCATCCGGGATTCGGGCCGCTCCGGGTCGAAACGGTATTCGACGCCTCCAGCGGGGCGGGGCACCACCAGGAGCGCGACCTGGCCGCTCCGGAGCGAGTCTTCCGCGGCGGAATCGGCCAGCACCAGCACGGTGAGTGATGCGTCCCGCCGCAACGCGGCGGCCACTCGGGCCTGTTCCTCCGCGGGCCCGACCACGCCGACCCGCGTCCGCTCCGGCGCCTGGCTGCGGAAGGCGAGGCCGAGCCCCGCGGTGAGCAGGATGGGGAAGATGAAGACCCAGAACACTGCCTCCGGCTCCCGGTAGAACTCGCGGTAGCGCACCAGCGTGAGCTGGACCAGCGGGTGATCCCGCCAGCTCCGGCGCTCACTCATCCCGCAACTGCCTTCCGGTGAGGGCGACGAAGACGTCTTCCAGCGTAGCGGAGTGGGTGCGGAGCTCGGTGAGCTGAACGCCCCGGCGGCGGAGCTCGCCCAGGAGGGCGGGCATGGTCCGATGCAGCTCCGCGACCTGGAGTCGATAGCTGCCGTCCCGGCGGACGGCCGCCCCGACGCCGTCGAGCGCGGCGAGGGCAGTCTGGTCCAGCGATCCTCCTCCCGCGACGGCGAACTCGAGCACGTGCTCGGCTCCCAGGGACTCGATCAGCTCCCGCGGGGTGCCCAGCGCGATGACCCGCCCGTGGTCCACGATGGCCACCCGCTCACACAGCCGCTCCGCCTCCTCCATATAGTGCGTGGTGAGCAGGATGGAGCGGCCGCTCGCCTTGAATCGCTCCACCACTTCCCAGAGCTGGCGACGGGACTGCGGATCGAGACCGGTGGTAGGCTCGTCGAGGAAGAGGAGCTCGGGGTCGCCTACCAGCGCGCAGGCGAGGGCCAGCCGCTGGCGCTGGCCGCCGGAGAGCTGGCCGACGCGGGCGCCGGCCTTCTCTCCCAACTGCACCGTCTCGATGACCTGATCGGCGGTCGGCCCACGCTGATAAAAGCTGCGGAAGAGGCGGACCGTCTCTCCCACCGTGAGCTTCTCGCAGAACTGGGTCTCCTGCAGCGAGATGCCGAGCAGTGCCCGGAGCGCCCGGTCGTCCCGTCCCCAGCGGCGGCCGAGAATGACCACCTCGCCGCTGTCCGCGGGCGTGAGCCCCTCGCAGATCTCGATGGTGGTCGTCTTGCCGGCCCCGTTGGGCCCCAGCAGGCCGAAACACTCGCCGGGCCGCACGTCGAGGTCGAGGCCGTCGACCGCGACGACCTCGCCGTAGGTCTTTCGAAGTTGGTGAACGCTGAGTGGGATGCTGCCGGCTACGCCCGCCATGAAGGAATGATAACGGCGGGAGGGGGAGGCCCTGGGCTACGCCTCAGTCCCGGCGGCGACGGAACCACACCGCTCGCACCGTCTCCCGCACCCGGATCCACTCGTCGGGACTGGTGAGCAGGAGGTAGCCGCCCAGCATGCCGGCCATGTAGATGGCGGTTTGCGCGATCGGCGACGGGTCGGCGTGGGCGATGGACAGCATGGTGCCGCTACCTCGTGAAGGTGGTGGTCTGGATCATTCCGGCGTTGAGGGCCTGGGTGATGCGTTCGCGCGAATCGATCAGATGGGCGCGGGTATACGAATCGAGCTCGACTTTGGGGCTCGCCGAGGCCCGACTCAGGTCGGCGCCCAGCCCGGTCAGGGTGACCCGCGCCAGGGCGCCAGCGTCCTCCGGCGTCCCCGGCGCCGGGTTCACCGCCATCCGTACCAGAGCGTTGAGATACTGCCGCTGGAGGTCGCGCCGCACCGAGCTGATGTTCCTTGCCCTCGGCTTGCCGCGCGTGTCCGCGCCCAGCTCGGCCCAGATGCTTGCCGTGAGGGTCGCGAACAGCTCCGGCAGTCCCACCGTCGGATCCGAGGGCAACGCGCGGAGTTCGGCGTCGCGGATCCGGGAGAGGACCGCGGGGTCCATCAGTTGTCCGAGCAGCGAGCCTTGCTGGTTCGCCGCCCAGTCATGGAGCGGGAAATCGATGCGTCCGTCGCGCGCCGGCGATGCGTCCCAGTGCGACCAGCGGTCCGGACCTAATAGCTTGAGCAATTCGGGACGAAAATGGTAGGCCCCCTCGCCGAACGCCGCCGAGGCAAGAAACGCCAGCGCGGCGCGCTGCTGCTCGGCCGGAATGGTGGCCACCGGCTCCCGAGCTCCGGGATCGCCCCGGTGGTCCCGGCTGGTGACCGCGCCGCCGAGGTACTTGGTCGTGACCAGCAGCGCGTACCAGCGGTCGTTGAGCAGACTGACGAATGCCGAGCGGAGCCGCGCGTAGCTCTCGCCTGGGGCCACGACCCGAGTCTCCAGCGAGTCGAACATGCCGTCGATGAGGGCCACTCGGTCGCGGGCCCAGCCGAGCGGATCGTCGGTCATGTCGTAGCGCGAGACGGTGGGATCGAGGCCCAGGCCGCCGAACCCCGCGTCCTCGTCCGAGGCGTAGAGGTGCTCCGGCTCGGCGGCCTGGGACGCGATCGCGTGCAAGCCGTTGAGCTCGACCTCCGGCCTCCAGGCGTCGCTGGGCTCACCGCCGCCGCCCTTGGCCGAAGGCGTGGGCGCGACGAGGGGGCCGACGTCGGCGTAGCCGTAGGTGATCGCCCAGCGGTCGTAGGTACCGATGGTCGGCGCGTAGTAGTCGCCCTGTCGGCTGGGATCGAGCGCCAGCGCCGGCGGGAGATAGTCCATGACCGAGACGCCGAGCCCATGCGTCGCGGTCCAGGCGCGATTGGCCAATTGCGCCGCGCTCGCTCCGGCCGAGCCTCGGAAGTTGTGCCGCAGGCCGAGCGTGTGTCCGACCTCGTGCATGACCAGCGCCTTGAGCGCCTGCCCGATGTAGTCGCGGGACACCTCGCCGCCGGGAAGGATCGCGCCCCGGGCCGCGAGAACGGCTCGGGCCAGGTCCCCGTCGCGGCTCAGCCCTTCGCCGTAGCGGCAGAGCCGGCCCTCGGCACCCGGCACGAGGGCCAGCGAGTCCTCCTGAAGGACCGACTCGAGCGAGCCCGCGGTCGCGCCGTACTGGCCGGACTGGCCGCGCCAGCGTTGGATCCACGCCGCCGAGATGAGGACGTCCGCGTTGAGGATCTCGCCGGTCCGCGGGTCCACGTTGCTGGGACCCACGGCGTAGACCGACTGGTTGGTGGCGGTCCACCGCACGGTCGAGTAGCGGGCGTCGGCGGCACTCCAGGCGCTGTCGTCGGGGGCGTCGAGCACCCGGATCGCGTCGCGAAACCCGGCGTCCTCGAATGCCCGGTTCCATTCCAGGATCCCCGCCCGCACGTAGGGACGCCATTCGACCGGCACGGTGCGATCGACGTAGTAGGTGATCGGCTGGACCGGCTCGCTCATCGCGGTCCCCGGATGCTTCTTCTCCAACCGCCAGCGATTCACGTAGCGGACGAAGAAGCTCTCGGCGGTGTCCCGGCTGAAGTCCTTGAGCGCGGAGACGAAGTAGCCCACCCGGTCGTCGGCGAAGCGCGAGCGCATCGGCGTCGGGGGCAGCTCGAGGAGGGAGTAGTGAATGCCAATGGGAATCCAGCGGTAGTCGGAGACCGTTTCCAGCCCGAGGTTTCGCGTGGTCTGGAAGGTGAGGCGGACCTCGGCTTCCAGGTTTCCGGGAAAGAGATGCAGCTCCTGGAGGCTCGAGCGCTTGTCGTCCAGGGTGATGGTGGCGCCTATCTTCCGCTGAGCGGCGGCACCCTGGAAGACGCTGCCGAGGTCGGCCCAGTCCGAGAGCAGGAATGGCGCGACGTCGAGCAGGATCTGGCTGCTGTCGCGGACGGCCGCGATGGGAAACGATTGGGCCACGGAGTGACCGAACGAGTAGGCCACGGTCCGGGCCATCGGCGAGCCGGGTGTGGCGGCCTGGTGGGGATTCACCACCCAGAGCTCGACCTTGTTGCCCTCGCGATGGAAGCGGACCAGGTCGGAGCGGAGCGAGGCCCCGCCATCCAGACCGAGCTCCCCGATCCCCTGGGAGATCTGGGTGACCAGCAGGTAGTCGTGGTCGAGCTGCCGGGGGGTCAGTGCCAGGTACACGTTTTCGTGCTGGTAATACATGGTAAAGAGCCCACTGCCCATCTCGCTGCCGCGGGTCACCTCGGAGAACGGCCGCCCCGGGCCCTCGGCGCGCTGGGCGGCGGCGGGGACGGTGCCGGACACGACTGCGAGGGCCAGCAGCATCGCTGAGCGGGCGAGGTGCACTTAGGCTGTTGCTCCATACGAGGGTCACAGGCCGGCAGGGGGGTGCTTCGGCCAGTCATGCGAGGGGCAAGATGGGGGCCGCCGCGCGGCCCCGGCTGAGGGAACGAGGTCGAGGGGCTGCCCGCTCCGCGGGCTTTCAAAAGGCCACCGGGCGCGCAAAAAGCGGCAGGACTCGGCATCGCCCGGCAAGGGCCATTTGCCTTGACCCAAGCCCGCTCCCCGTATACTTTTGCCGGTCTGTCCCCGAAACGGGGAATCACGCTCCTCCAGCTCGTGGGTTATGCCGACCATCAATCAGCTCATCCGGCACGGCCGGAAAGACGTACTGGCCAAGGACAAGGCGCCGGCGCTCAAGTCGAATCCGCAGAAGCGGGGCGTCTGCACCCGCGTCTACACTACCACGCCGAAGAAGCCCAACTCGGCGCTTCGCAAGGTGGCGCGTGTGCGGCTCACCAACGGCTTCGAGGTGACGGCCTACATCCCGGGCGAAGGGCACAACCTGCAGGAGCACTCGATCGTGCTGATTCGCGGAGGCCGGGTAAAGGACCTGCCGGGCGTGCGCTATCACATCGTTCGCGGGACGCTCGACTCGGCCGGGGTCAACGACCGCCGGAAGAGCCGGTCCAAGTACGGCGCCAAGCGGCCCAAGGCGGCGGGCGCCCCGGCCGCTGCGGCCAAGGGAGGTAAGAAGTGAGCCGGCGAAACAAGGCGGTGAAGCGGCCGGTGCCGCCGGATCCGCGGTACGACAGCCAGACGGTCTCCAAGTTCGTGAACAATCTCATGTTCGAGGGGAAGAAGAGCGTCGCCGAGGGGATCTTCTACTCCGCCATGGACATGATCGAGGAGCGGACGGGACAGCCGGGCGTATCGGTGTTCAAGCAGGCGGTGAACAATGCCAAGCCCACGCTCGAGGTGAAGAGCCGCCGGGTCGGTGGCGCGTCGCTGCAGGTTCCGGTCGAGGTTCGCCCCGATCGCCGCACCGCGCTCGCCATGCGCTGGCTCATCTCCTACGCCCGCGCGCGGACCGAGAAGACCATGGCGGAGCGGCTGGCCGCGGAGCTGATCCTGGCCAGCAAGGGCGAGGGGAACACGATCAAGAAGAAGGAAGACACTCACCGGATGGCCGAGGCCAACCGGGCGTTCGCGCACTATCGCTGGTAAGCGGTTGAACGGGTGGGCTGCACAGGGGCGCTCCGGAAGGGGCGCCCTTTCGTTTTCTTGGTTCTTGGCGAGTGCTCCCCTCACAGC
>JBBSHB010000123.1:0-8759 GCA_038253515.1 Gemmatimonadales bacterium
CCCGGCCCGGAGACGCCGCTCGAGATGCTCTGCCGTGCCGATCCCTTCTTCGCGCTCACCCTGACGCTCGGCGGCGTGGCGTTCGTGCCCAAGGCGCAGGCGGCGGTGGTCAGCTGTCGCGACCAGGCCGCGCTGGTCGATCCCGAGCGGGCCTCGGCGGCCCGGCTGATCGGGCTCGAGGTGGTGCTCCATGGCGGGGCGGAGTACCGCGGGCACGCGTCCTTCGAGCTACCGCCCTCCCGGGGGCGGGCGCTCGATTACCTGAACGGCAGCGGCGCCTTCTTTTCGCTCTGGTCGGACGACGTGACCTGGTACGTCAACAAGTCGCTCGTCCGCTTCGCCCGTCCTCTCGACTGAGACCGCCCTTGGCCCGACTCGATCGTCTCATACAGGTGCTTCACGAGCAGCGCGCCGACGCCCTCCAGCTCGCGACCGGCGCGCCGGCGTCGCTGGTGGGCAACGGCGCCCGGGCGCTCACCCGCGACCCGCTGACCGACGTCCAGATCCTCGCGCTGGTGCGCGAGGTGGCATCGCCCGATCTCGCGCGTCGGCTGAGCGGCGGCGAGGCGCTCGACTTCGTCTACCACTCACCCAGCGGTCCCGTGCGGGTGGAGCTTTCGTCGGGTGCTGCCGGCCCGCTCGTGGTGCTGCATCGGGTGGCCGCGCCCGCGGCGCCGGCGGCCAACCCGGTGCCGGTGGTCGCACCTGTCGCCAGGAGCGCGCAGGACCTCGCCGAGGCGCGGGCCGCCCTCGACGAGCTCTTCCGTCTGCTGGTCTCCTCCGGCTCCTCCGATCTCCACCTCCGGACCGGCGAGCCGCCGCTCCTGCGCCGCTCCGGCGAGCTGTCGCGCGAGGACCTGCCCGCCATCCCGGCCGACCGCCTCGAGGCGATGCTCTCCAGCATCATGACACCGCGCGAGATCGGCGAGCTGCGCGAAACGGGCGACACCGACTGGGCCTACGAGATCGACGGCCTGGCCCGCTTCCGCTGCAACGCCGGCCGGGACCGCCACGGGCCGATGGCGGTCTTCCGGGTGATTCCGACCACCATCCGCACTGCGGACGAGATGGGGCTGGGGCGGGAGGTCCAGAACCTCTGCTATCTTACCAAGGGTCTGGTGGTGGTCACCGGTCCCACCGGTTCCGGCAAGAGCACCACGCTCGCCGCCCTCATCGATCTCGTCAACCGCACCCGCACCGATCACATCATCACGATCGAGGATCCGATCGAGTTCGTGCACCAGAGCAAGCGGTGCCTGGTGACCCAGCGGCAGGTGGCGGTCCACACCCGCTCGTTCAAGCATGCGCTCCGCGCGGCATTGCGGGAGGACCCCGACATCCTCATGGTGGGCGAGATGCGCGATCTGGAGACCGTCTCGATTGCCATCGAGACCGCGGAGACCGGTCACCTGGTCTTCGGCACGCTCCACACGACCACCGCGTCCTCGACCATCGATCGGATCATCGACCAGTTCCCCGCCGACCGGCAGTCCCAGGTGCGGGTCATGCTCTCCGAGTCGCTCCGGGGCGTCATCGCTCAGACCCTGTGCCGCAAGATCGGCGGGGGGCGGGTCGCCGCCCGGGAGATCCTGTTGAGCACGCCGGCGGTCTCCAACCTCATCCGGGAGGGGAAGACCTTCCAGATTCCCTCGATCATGCAGACCAACCGCAAGGCGGGGATGGTCACACTCAACGATGCCCTGATGGAGCTGGTGGACGCCAAGCTGGTAGAGCCCAAGGAAGCCTACATGAAATCGGTCGAGAAGACCGGGCTCGCCGCGGCGCTCAAGGCGAAGCGGCACGATGTTTCCTTCCTCGGCGAGGGATGACGGCGGGCGGGCGGCTCCGCCGATCCTGGTACTGGTCAATCCGCAGGACATCGTCAACATCGCCAGCGCCGTCCGCATCGCGAAAAACTTCGGACTCGAGCGCATGCGCCTGGTCGATCCCGAGGTCTTCGACCCCTACCGGATCGAAGGGATCGCGCACAACACGGCGGAGTTCGTGGCGCGGATCGAGCTGGTGCCGACCCTCGCCGAGGCGGTGGCCGACTGCGTCTACACCGCCGTGCTGACCGGGCGGGAGCGTGCCGCCAAGCGCCACATGGTGCGGCCCCGGGAGGCGGCCACCGAGCTGGTGAGCCGGGCGGCCGGGGGGCCGGTCGCCATTGTCGCCGGCCGGGAAGACCGCGGGCTGACCAACGCGGAGCTCGATCTCTGCCATCTCGTGGTCACCATCGCCACCGATCCGGCGCATCCCTCGCTCAATCTCGCCCAGGCGGTCGCCATCATGGCGTATGAGAGCTGGAACGCGCGTGGCGGTGAACGGCTTCCGCTGAAGCCCCCGCGGAATCAGGCGGATCCCGCGACCTCCGCCCAGCTCGAGACCCTCTTCGCCGACTGGCAGCGAGCCCTCTGGGCGATCGACTTCTTCAAGACCCGCCGCCCCGACAGCGTCATGCGCTCGTTTCGTGAGATCGTGCATCGCGCGGACGTCGATGGTCGTGAAGCCTCACTGGTCCGGGCCATGGGCATCGAGGTGATCCGGTACCTGGAGCGCGCCGGCGTCTCCTTCGCGCTCGAGCCGGACGAGCCCCAGGGCCATTCGACCGGGAGCGGTGCATGACACGTCTGCGATCGAGCGCGTACTGGGCCGCCAACCGCTACGCCGATGCCGCCGTCGAGCCGGCCGCCATGGCGCCGTTGCACGACCTCCCGGCCGCGGCGGCCGCGCGCTTCGCGGCGCTCAGGAAGGGCCTGCTCGCCCTCGATGGAGTCGCCGAGAGCGTGCGTTTCATGGGGACCAGTTGGCGCTGGGCCTGGGAATACGGGGTAGGGAACCGCAAGCTGTGCTGGGTCCATGTGGTGGGCGACGCGCTCTCGGCCACCTTTACCCTCAGCGAGTCCGAGGAAGATCGGTTCCGTCGCGCCACCCGGCCGGCGGCGGCGATCGCCCGCGCGGTGGAGGAGGGGCAGCGCACCGGTCCGGTCAAGTGGTGCTGGCTGGAGCTGGAGGACCGCCGCGCCGTGGACGCGTTTCTCCGGCTGGCCGCCCGAAAGGCCGAGTGGCTGGCGGAGCGCCCGACGCCGCATCGGCCGCCCAAGCCGCGGGCTCGGCCGGATCCGGAAGACGACGGAGTGGAAGCCGAGTGAAACGCTCGGATTAGCCGCCGGATCGGGTTGTGTAATCGGATGCCTGGACTATACTTTGGCGCGTCTCCGGCCTGGGTGGTGCGGTGCGCCTTCGGGCCCAAGTGAATTGTTTCACCAGCAGCGGTCGCGCCACTCCCTCAGCACGGGATCGATGATGCGTACGTTGGCTATCGTGGTCGGCGGCCTCGGGGCCGGCGCGCTGGCGACCTTTCTGGCCTTCACCGGCCCGTCCCCGCAGGCACAGCAGGCGAAATCGGTCGCCGACTCGATCGGGGCCTCCGTCCTCTCCGACAGCGGAGCGCTGGAGGGCCCGCGCCAACCGATCTTCTTCCGCCACGACATTCACGCCGGACAATTCAAGATCCAGTGCCAGTACTGCCACTATTCCGTGGCGGTCTCGTCCGAGCCTGGCATCCCTTCGATGCAGACCTGCATGGGGTGCCACCTGGTCATCGGCGGGAGTGACAGCTCGTCCAAGACCGAGATCAAGAAGGTGCGCCAGGCCTGGACCGAGAAGAAGCCGGTCGAGTGGGTGCGCGTTCACTATCTCGCGCGCCACGCCCACTTTCCCCACCAGCGGCACATCAAGGCTCTCGGACCGAACGCCTGCGTCACCTGCCATGGCGAGGTCCAGCGCATGCCGCAGGTCTATCGGGTGAACAACGTGAACAACATGGGATTCTGCATCACCTGCCACATCCAGCGGAAGGTCTCCCGAGACTGCTCGGTGTGTCATTATTGAACTGCGGGTTGAGACAACGAGGATTCGCGATGACGGATGTCAGTCCGGAATCACCGATGGACCGCCGGAAGTTCCTCACCGTGCTCGGCGTCACCAGCGGGGGAGCGGTGGCGCTCACCGGCTGTTCCACCAGCGGGGTGGAGAAGCTGGTGCCCTATCTGGTGCAGTCGGAGGACCAGATCCCCGGTCTGGCGACGTGGTACGCCGGCACCTGCACCGAGTGTTCGACCGGATGCGGGGTCCACGTGCGCACCCGGGAGGGGCGCGCGGTCAAGCTGGAGGGAAACCCCGAGCATCCGGTGAACCAGGGGAAGCTCTGCGCCCGGGGCCAGGCCGCGCTCCAGGGTCTCTACAATCCGAGTCGGCTCAAAGGCCCGATGGCCCGGAACCCGACCGGCGTCTTCAAGGAGATCACCTGGGACGAGGCGATCGGCCAGCTCGCAGGAAAGCTGGGCGCGGCCGGCAGCAAGGTGGCCGTGATCTCCGGCGCCGGCCGAGGCACGTTCTCCGACCTGCTGGCTGACTGGACGGCCGCGCTGGGCGGGAGGCTGGTGCGGTACGACTCCTTCGATCACGAGCCGCTCCGGGCCGCCAACCGTCAGGTCTTCGGCATCGACCAGCTGCCCGCGCACGACTTCGGCAAGGCCAGGTACATCGTGTCGTTCGGGGCCGACTTCCTGGAGACCTGGCTGGCGCCGCTCGAGAACCAGCGGGGGTTCGCCGAGTCGCATGGGTTCAGCGGTGGGGACATGGCGAAGTTCGTGTACGCCTCGTCCCGGATGGATCTCACCGGCCTCAACGCCGACGAGTGGGTCTCCCTCCGTCCCGGCACCGAGGCTGCCCTCGCGCTCGCGATGGCTCACGTGGTCGCGGCGGAACGAGGCGCCCCCGAGGCGGTGACGGCCACGCTCACCCAGTTCACGCCCGGGATGGCCGCGCAGGAGACCGGCATTCCGGCGGACCGGATCGAGAAGCTGGCCCGGGAGTTCGCCGCGGCGCGGCCGAGTCTCGCGGTGGCGGGCGGCGCCGGCGCGCAGCACGCCGGGGCCACCGAGCTCTGCGCCGCGGTCAACCTGCTCAACTTCGTCGCGGGCAACGTCGGCGAGACCATCCGCTTCGGCGCCGACCTCGCCTCGGGTGACGGCTACGGCGCGCTCGAAAAGGTGGCCGCCGCCGTCGAGGCCGGCGAGGTGGCCGTGCTGCTGGTGCACGAGGCCAACCCGGTGTACACCGTGCCCAAGGCGAGCGGCTTCGCCGATCGATTCCGCAAGGCGGGCTTCAAGGTCTCCACCTCGATGTTTCTGGACGAGACCAGCGCGCTCTGCGATCTGATCCTCCCGCAACATCATGCGCTGGAGCGGTGGGACGATCTGACGCCGCGCGCCGGGGTGCGAAGCCTGATGCAGCCGGTGATGCAGCCGGTGTTCAACACCATGGCCACCGGCGACCTGCTGCTCCGGGTCTCGGCGAAGGCGGGCGGGCCGCTCGCCAAGTTCAATGCGCCGTCGTATGAGGCGCACCTCCGTGCTCGCTGGCAGACCGTCGCCGCCCAGCATGCTGCGCCGGACGCCGACGGATTCTGGCGGGCGGCGCTCCAACGCGGAGGCGCCTTCGACGCGGTGGTCGGTGGTCCCGCGGTCACGCTCGCCCCCGGCGCCACCCAACTGGCCTATACCAAGCCGGCGTTCGAGGGGAACGGTCCGTTCGTCTTCGCCGCCTACCCGCACGGCCTGCTGCACGATGGCCGCGGGGCCAATAAGCCCTGGCTGCTGGAGAATGCCGATCCCGTCACCAAGATCACCTGGCATTCCTGGGTCGAGCTCCATCCCACCACGGCCGCCAGGCTCGACGTTCGGGACGGGGAGATCGTTCGGGTGACCTCTCCTCACGGAGAGATCGAGGCTCCGGTCTTCATCTATCCAGGGATCCATCCCGACGTCGTAGCCGTGCCGCTCGGTCTGGGGCACACGGAGTACGGCGCCTTCGCGCAGGGCCGGGGGGTCAACGCCCTCGACCTGCTCGGCCCATCCAAGGGTGAGTTCATCCCCTATCTCTCGACCAGGGTGGCGGTCGCCAAGACCGGCGGGTACAAGAAGCTCGCCAGCGTGGCGGGCGTCCCCCGACAGCTCGGCCGAGGCATCGCCGAGGCGATCCCGCTCGCCGCGGCTCGGAAGGGGCTCACGGTGGAGCAGGCCTACCTGGAAAAGGAAGAGGGAGAAGGCGAGCCCACGGTCGAGCGCGAGCTGCCGGCGCTCAAGGGGTGGAGCCAGGAGCAGTACCAGGCGACCCAGTACGGCAACTACGTCGGCGAGCACCCGCAGTGGGGCATGGCCATCGATCTGGCCAAATGCACCGGCTGCCAGGCGTGCGTCACCGCCTGCTACGCGGAGAACAACATCCCCACCGTCGGCGAAGCGGAGATTCTCCGGGGCCGGGAGATGACCTGGCTGCGCATCGAGCGCTACTGGGAGGGTGGGGAAGCCCCGGGCGAGCCGATCTCCGCACGCTTCGTTCCCATGCTCTGCCAGCACTGCGCCAACGCGCCATGCGAGCCGGTCTGCCCGGTCTACGCCGCGTACCATACGCCCGACGGTCTCAACGCGCAGGTCTACAACCGTTGCGTGGGCACCCGCTACTGCGCCAACAACTGCCCGTACAAGGTGCGCTACTTCAACTGGTACAAGTACAACGAGATGGCCTGGCCGGAGCCGCTCAATCTCCAACTCAACCCGGACGTGACGGTGCGCGCGCGCGGCGTCATGGAGAAATGCACCTTCTGCATCCAGCGGATCCGCGGGGCGCAAAACCAGGCGCGGCTGGAGGACCGTTCCATCCGCGACGGCGAGTTCACCACCGCCTGTGCCCAGGCCTGCCCGTCGAGCGCCATCGTGTTCGGCAACGTGGTGGATCCGACGAGCCGGGTGGCCGAGCTCAAGAAGGACGCTCGGGGCTACCGGGTGCTCGAGGAGGTCAACACCCGGCCGGCGATCACCTATCTCGCCAAGGTCCTGCACCCGGTGGAGGCATAGCCGATGACCGTCGTCGCCCGACCGCCCACCAGCATTCACGGGGACCTGGTCATCACCCAGACCCACGCCGACGTCACCAACGACATCGTCGGCACACTGAGCCGGCCGTCGCGGGGCTATCTGACCCTGCTGTTCGGCGCGGTCTCGCTCTTCTTGGTCGGCGTGCTCACGTTCCTGGTCCTGGTCAAGGACGGCCTGGGGCACGCCGGGTACAACCCGCCGATCTTCTGGAGCGTGTACATCACCACCTTCGTCTTCTGGATCGGCATCGGTCACGCGGGCACCCTCATCTCGGCCATCCTCTTTCTCTTCCGCTCGCCGTGGCGCACCGCGGTCTACCGTTCCACCGAGGCGATGACCGTGTTCGCGGTCATGACCGCGGGACTGTTCCCCATCATCCACATCGGACGCCAGTGGATCTTCTACTGGCTGCTGCCCTATCCCAACCAGCGGTATCTCTGGCCCAACTTCAAGTCGCCGCTGATCTGGGACGTCTTCGCGATCTCCACCTACCTGACGGTCTCGACCACGTTCCTGGTGTTCGGTCTCATCCCGGATGTCTCCGCCGTCCGGGACAAGGTGAGCGGCTGGCGGAAGTCGGTCTACGCGCTCGCGGCGGTGGGCTGGCAGGGGACCGACAACCAGTGGCGGCACTATTCGCGAGCCTATCTCTATCTCGCCGCGCTGGCGACGCCGCTGGTGCTCTCGGTCCACTCGGTGGTGTCGTGGGACTTCGCCGCCTCGATCGTCCCCGGATGGCACGGCACCATCTTCGCGCCCTACTTCGTGGCCGGAGCGATCTACTCCGGCATCGGCATGGTCCTCACCTTGATCATCCCGCTCCGCCGGGCGCTCCGGCTGGAGCACATGATCACCCCGTACCATTTCGACAATCTGGGCAAGCTGACCCTGCTCACCGGCTCCATTCTGTTCTACGCCTACGCCATGGAGTACTTCGTCGCCTGGTACAGCGGCAACACCTTCGAGCAGACCACCTTCTTCCGCCGCGCCTTCGGCCCGATGTGGTGGGCGGGCTGGACGATGATCATCTGCAACGCATTCGTCTCCCAGCTCCTGTGGTTCAGGAAGATCCGGACCAATCTGACCTCGCTGTTCGTGATCTCGATCTTCATCAACATCGGGATGTGGTTCGAGCGCTTCGTCATCATCACCTCCTCGCTCAGCAACGACTACCTCCCGTGGGCCTGGTCCGGCATGAACCCGACCTGGGCGGACTGGGGGATCCTCGCCGGGTCCTTCGGCTGGTTCGGGATGTGGTTCCTGCTGTTCGCCAAGAACTTCCCGATCGTCGCGATCCAGGAGATCAAGGAGATGATCCCGATGCCGCGGAAGCGGGGAGGGCATCACTGATGGCGCCCATGAAGCGGGCCCGGCGGGTGCCCGGGCTGCTGGCGTCGTTCGTCCACGTGGATGCCGCGGCCGACGCCATTCGGGCGCTGCGCGCGCGGGGCCACCGGAATCTGGTGGTCTACTCCGCGGCGCCCAACCACGAGATCGAGGAGGCGCTCGATCATTCGGTCAGCCCGGTGCGGCTCTTCACTCTGATTGGCGGCCTCACGGGCTGTGCCGCGGGCTTCGGCATGACGCTCTGGATGTCCTACGACTGGCCGCTGGTGGTCGGCGGCAAGCCGATCGGCTCGATCCCGCCGTACGTGGTGATCGGCTTCGAGCTGACCATCCTGCTCGGGGCGTTGAGCACGGTGGCGGCCGTCGCGCTCTTCTCGGTACTGCTGGGAAAGCGCGGGATCGCGTACGATCCCAAGTTCAGCGACGATCAGATCGGGGTCTTCGTGCCCAGCGGCGCCGACCAGCTCG
>JBBSHB010000124.1:0-8699 GCA_038253515.1 Gemmatimonadales bacterium
AGGCTCGAGCGGCCAGCCCATGACTGCCTTGGTGCGGCGGACCTCATCCTGGCCCAGCGGCTCACCGTGCGCCTTGGCGGTGTTTCGCTTGGTTGGCGCGGGATCGGCGATATAGGTGCGGAGCGCCACCAGCGTGGGTCTCTCCGCCTCGGCCCGGGCCTCCTCCAGTGCCGCCACGATGGCGCCCAGGTCGTTTCCATCCGCCACCCTGACGACGTGCCAGCCGTAGGCCTCGAATCGGGCGGCGACGTTCTCGGTGAACGTCAGAGCGGTGTCGCCGTCGATGGTGATGTGGTTGTCGTCCCAGACGAGCGTGAGCTTCCCCAGCCTGAGGTGCCCCGCCAATGATGCCACCTCGCTCGCGACGCCCTCCATCAAGTCACCATCGCTCACGAAGGCCCACACCCGGTGGTCGACGACGCGGTGCCCCGGGCGATTGAAGTGATCCGCCATCAATCGCTCCGCGATGGCCATGCCGACCGCGTTCCCCACCCCCTGGCCTAGCGGCCCCGTCGTGGTCTCGACCCCGGGCGTGTGGTGGCGCTCGGGGTGCCCCGGCGTTCTCGATCCCCACTGGCGGAACGCCTTGAGGTCATCCAGCGACAGTTCGTACCCGCTGAGATAAAGCAGCGAATAGAGCAGCATCGACGCGTGCCCGCAGGAGAGGACGAAACGATCGCGGTCGGGCCAGTCGGGCATGCGCGGGTGGTGCCGGAGGAACCGACTCCAGAGCACGTAGGCGGCGGGAGCCAGGGCCATCGGCGTGCCGGGATGCCCCGACTGGGCCTGCTCCACCGCGTCCATCGACAGCGCCCGGATGGCGTTGATGCTGCGCCACGCCAGCTCGTCGGATGGGGGTGCGAAAACGTGCGAATGAATGGGGCCGTCCAGACGGGTGACTCGGGTGCGAGTAGTCTCTGCCGTCAACCGAACTCCCTTCGAGCGCGGAACCCAAGTCGCGAGATACGAGCGGAGAACGACTGGGGAAAGATAATCGTCCGGGGAGGGGACGGGCAGCGATCCCTGTCCCTGGGCTCGGCCGGGCCGTAGCTTGTCGGGTGACTGGGAGACGCTCGAG
This sequence comes from Gemmatimonadales bacterium, assembly GCA_038253515.1. Taxonomy (GTDB): domain Bacteria; phylum Gemmatimonadota; class Gemmatimonadetes; order Gemmatimonadales; family GWC2-71-9; genus CAVVWJ01. The sequence goes on from JBBSHB010000124.1 coordinate 1,079, forward strand.
CGGAGCCCCTTGTCATCCCGAGCGCCCTGCTGTCGTCCCGAGCGCCCTGCTGTCATCCCGAGCGCCCTGTTGTCATCCCGAGCGGAGCGAGGGATCTTCTCGCCCGGGGGTCGAACTGGGCCCAGCAATATCCCTCGTCCCTTCGCTCCTCGGGATGACAGCCCAGCCGGCTTCCACACGCCCACGAACTGGCGTCCCGTGATCCGATCCGACGGCAGCTACGAGATTCATGAAGTGGCCGAGCTCACGGGCCTGGCGCCGGCGCGCCTGCGTGCCTGGGAGCGGCGCTACGAGGTGGTGCGGCCGCAGCGGATGCCGAATGGCTATCGGGCGTACACGGCACGCCAGGTGGCGTTGCTGCGCGCCTTCGCCCGGCTGATCGAGACGGGAGACCGGATCGGCGATCTCGTCGGACGACCCGAGAGCGAAGTGTTGGCCCAGGCCGACGCCCGTGCGCTGGGCGGCTCGCCCCACGCGGCCCTGCTCGAAGCCGTGCGTGGGTTCGACCGGGAGGGTCTGGAGACGCTGGTCGCCCAGCAGCTCTCCCTCCGCGGGCTCGGGGAGTTCGCCCGCGACGTGGTCCTGCCCCTGGCAGAGGAGCTGGGTGAGCTGTGGGCCCTGGGCAAGGTCCCGGTCGCGGCGGAGCATCTGGCGAGCGAGGTCGTGCTCCATGCGCTCAAGGGAGGGCTCCGGATGGCACGCGGGAGCGGGCCGCTGCTGCTGTGCGGTTGCCTTCCACGCGAGCGGCATGAGTGGGGCCTGCTGGCGACCCTCGCGATCATCCAGGACGACGGTTGGCGGGTGCACTATCTGGGACCCGATCTGCCGGTATCCGAGCTGGTCGGGGCCGCCTGGAAGCTCTCGCCCGCCGTCGCCGCCCTGAGCGGCAGCGACCCCGAGATCGTGCGGGCCAGCCTTCCGGCGCTGTCGGCCTTTCCGGGCAAGCTGCCACCGAACACCGTCGCCGCGATCGGAGGCAGCGGGGTGGAGCCGCATGCCAGGCTGCTCCGGCGCCACGGATTCAAGATCGGACGGGAGGCCTTCACCAGGGCTCCACGATGATCGGGGGCCGCCGCCGGGGTTGACTGGGGCGGAAACGGGTGAAATCCTGAGAGCGGATCTATGACACACAGCGCGGTGGACGAGGAAGACCCCTCGGGCCGATGGCAGCGGGCGCGCCGCTCCGGCGGGGCCGGACGCCTGGCCAAGATCCTGTTGCTCGTCCTGGTCGTCCCCATCCTGCTCGGGGTGGGCGTCGCCCTGGTGGCGGGACGCCCGCTGGCGTTCGCGGTGGTCCAGCGGATGACTGTCCGAAAATTTCCCGACGTCAGATGGATCGATGCAGCCGAGCTCGCACGCTGGCGGGAGGACTCCGGGCGGGCGCAGCCACTGATTCTCGATGCCCGCAGCGCGCCGGAATATGCGATCAGTCATCTCCGGGACGCGGTCTGGATCAACCCCGCCCGACCCAGCCTGCATCCGCTTAAGGGGCTGCCCAAGGACGCGCCGATGGTGGTCTATGGGTCGGCGGGGTACCGGGGCGCACGGGTTGCTCATTGGCTCGCGGCGGAGGGGTATGGCAACGTGCTGAACCTCTCGGGAGGGCTCTTCCAGTGGGCCGACCAGGGGCGGCCGGTATTTCGCGACGGCCGGCCTACCGCGGAGGTTCACCCCTATGCAAGCCGGTGGGGTCTCCTGCTGGAGTCTCGCTATCGGGCGGAGGCGCCGGAGGTCGAGCGCCGATTCGCCGCGCCCTGAACCCGCCGCTCAGCTGATCGACGACCCGGGCCGAGGCTCCTCCTCGGCATCATCGGTTGAATCACCGCTGCTGTTCCAGATATCGGCGGTGAGCTTCCAGGAGCCGTCGACCTGCCGCTTGAGGCACATGACGTACTTCCCCGAGTCGGCCGGCTCCTCGACGGTCGCCGGAAGATGGTACCGCCCCACGAGATAGCCGAGATCGCCGTTGACCTCCACCTTGAGCGTGGTGACTTGGAGGCCCTGGTCGGTGCCCTGGTGCCAGAACGCGCCGATGGCGTCGCGCCCTTCGATCGGCTCGTGAGCCGGGGGCAGCAGGACGGCGTCCTCGGCATACAGCTGCGTCAGGGCATCTGCGTCGCCCCGGTTGGAGGCAGCGACGTAGCGGGATACCGCCGCCTCGATTCCTTGACGGTCGCTCCCAGCCAAGGTCGGCCTGGCCGGGCTGCAGCCGGTGGCCAGGACTCCGAGGAGGGCCAGCAGGAGGACCGAGCCAGGGCAATCTGTCATTTTGGCGTCAATCTTGCTATCTTTCTTTCGTCGTGTATCACGCTGGCCTGCCAGGCAGGCCGTAACTTCACCATTTTCCTGGATATTTGTGGCACGCAGATCACGTAAACGTCCCGCTGTCTCCGTCCCAAGCTTTCGCCGCTCACCCGGCCGCTCCATGCAGTCTCACCGCGATTGGCTCCTGTCCTTGCACGGCTCGGTATGCGCATATTGCGGCACCGAGACGCCGCCTGAGACGATCACGCTCGACCATGTCCGGCCCCGCCGGGGTCAGACGGCTTACGACCGTCCGGACAATCTGGTCCTCGCTTGCAGGGTGTGCAACGCGGCCAAGGCGGACACGCCTCTGGTCGCCTTCCTGATGCAGAAGCGCGCGCGTGGGGTGTATCTCCTCCATTATGGAGATCACCTTTCGGAGCCCCTGAAGGAGTTGGCCCGGCAAGCGTCCGAGCGGCCAATCCTCCCCAAGGAGACCTGAGCGCTCGACTCGCTTACGGTGACGGAGAAAAGGGGCGGCCCCAATGGGTCGCCCCTTTTGGCATTCGGACTCCGGCGACTCAGTCCTGCCCCTCGCCCGCTGCCGTCATCGTCGGCAGCGGCAGGTTCTTCCGTCCTGACCCGAGCGCCTCGCCGATGATGCGGGCCTGCTCCGCGGCATGCGCCGCCGGATATCCCTCCGCCGGACTCGCGCGCTCGGGGCGTCCCACATAGCAGACCTCGACGCCCGGGGGGGCGAGCTCGTGGAGCTTGGAGGCCAGATAGCTCCAGGCGCCCATGTTTCGGGGCTCCTCCTGGACCCAGACCAGCTCCTCGACCGCCGGATAGCGCGCCAGCACGTCACGGCACTCCTGCCAGGGGAAGGAGTAGAGCTGCTCCAATCGCACGATGGCCGGGCGATTGGACTCCAGCTTCTCGGCTTCGGCAAGCAGATCGTAGTAGATCTTGCCGCTGCAGAGCACCACCCGGGAGATGTCGGCCGCGCGACCGTCAGAGGCGGGGTCATCCAGCACCGGATGCCAGCGACCGTGCGACAGCTCCTCCAGCCGTGACGCCGCCAGGGGAAGCCGGAGCAGGCTCTTCGGCGTCATCACGATGAGCGGTCGCTGCCGGGTCCGGCGTGCCTGCCGGCGCAGCAGATGGAAGTACTGGGCCGGCGTGGTGGGATTCGCCACCCGGATGTTCCCTTCGGCCGCGAGCTGGAGGAAGCGCTCCAGCCGCGCGCTCGAGTGTTCCGGGCCCTGTCCCTCGTAGCCGTGCGGAAGCAGCAGGGTGAGGCGGGTGGTGAGGCCCCATTTGGAGAGGCCGGCCGAGAGGAACTGGTCCACGATGACCTGGGCGCCGTTGATGAAGTCGCCGAACTGCGCTTCCCAGAGCACCAGGGCCTCGGACGCGGCGGCGCTGTATCCATACTCGAAGCCCAGCGTGGCGAGCTCGGAGAGCGGGCTGTTGTGCAGCTCCAGCGGCGCCAGCGCACCCGGGAGCCGCTCGATCGGGGCCAGCCGCTCGCCGGTATTGACGTCGTGCAGCACCAGATGGCGCTGGCTGAACGTGCCGCGCTCGGTGTCCTGGCCGGTGAGCCGCACCGGCACGCCCTCGGTGAGCAGCGAGGCGAGCGCGAGCGCTTCCGCGTGCGCCCAGTCGATTCCCCCTTCGGGGCCGAGCGCGGCGCGCCGTCGCTCCAGCTGCTTCCGGAGCTTGGGATGGACGGTGAACCCCTCCGGCCAGGTGAGCAACTGCTCGTTGAGCGCGGTGATGAACTCCGGGGTGAGCGCGGTGTCGACCTCCTGCCCCGCGCCGGCCAGCTTGTGGGGGTGCTCGGTCGTGCGGACCTTGCTCATGTTCCCCTTGAAGCCCTGCTGAATGTCCATCAGGCGCTGGTACGCCGCCGCCGCCTGGGCATCGGCCTCCGCCTGGGTGAGCACGCTGGCGTCCACCAGCACCCGTGCGTAGAGCTCCCGCACCGTCGGGTGACTCCTGATCCGCTCGTACATCCGCGGCTGGGTGTAGGCCGGCTCGTCGCCCTCGTTGTGGCCATGCCGGCGGTAGCCGACCAGGTCGATGAGGATGTCCTGATGAAAGCGGTCGCGGTAGGCCATGGCCAGCCGGACGGCGGAGAGGCACGCCTCGGGGTCGTCCGCGTTCACATGGACGATCGGGATGTCGAATCCCTTGGCGAGGTCCGAGGCGTACCGGGTGGAGCGTGCGTCCTCCATGTCGGTGGTGAAGCCGACCTGGTTGTTGGTGATGAGATGGAGCGTCCCGCCGGTCCGGTAGCCCTTGAGCGCGCCCAGATTGAGGGTCTCGGCCACCACACCCTGGCCGGCGAAGGCGGCATCACCATGGATCGCGACGGGGAGCGCCGCCGACGGGTCGTGGTGGGCCTCCCGTCCACGGCGTTGAGTCTGCCGGGCCCGGGCCCGGCCATCGACCACGGGAGAGACGAATTCCAGATGGCTTGGGTTGGGCGCCAGGGTGACGGTGATCGCCTTCCCCTGATCGGTCACGTACGCGCCTTCCGCGCCGTGGTGGTATTTGACGTCCCCGGTTCCACCCTCGGGAGTGAGCTGGCCGCCTTCGACGTGCCGGCCGCCCTCGAACTCGGCCAGGATCGTCTCGTAGGGTCGCCCGACGGTGTGGGCCAGCACGTTGAGCCGCCCGCGATGGGCCATTCCGATGACCACCTCGCGCGCACCCGACTCCGCCGCCCGCTCGATGGTGAGGTCGAGCATCGGGACCAGCATATCCACGCCCTCGATCGAGAAGCGCTTCTGGCCCAGGTACGCCTTGTGAAGAAACTTCTCCAGGGCCTCGACTTCGGTCAGCCGGTGGAGCAGCCGGCGGCGCTCGTCGGGCGCCATGGGCTGGCGGTAGGCGCCGCTTTCGATCTTCTCCCGCAGCCAGACGCGCTCCTCATGGGTCGAGATGTGCTCGATCTCGTACGCCATCGTCCCGCAGTAGGTCGACTGGAGATAGGGGAGCGACTCGGCCAGGGTTCGTCCCGGCACCGCGATTCGAAGGACCTTGGAGGGGATGGCGGCCATCACCTCGGGCGTGAGACCGAGCGGGCCGGGATTGAGGGCCGGATCGCCGATCGGCGGTATGCCCAGCGGGTCCAGATGAGCGGCCAGGTGGCCGTGCATGCGGAAGGCCTTGACCAACGCCATCGCCGCGGCCACGTGGTACAACATCTCGGGCGCGACCGGTCCGGGGGCCTCCTGGCTCGGCGTGGGCTGCGGCCTGGCGATCTGGTAGCTGGCCTCGGCCAGTCCGAGGCTCTCGGCGATGAGCTCGTAGAAGCCCTGGTCGCCCTGCAGCAGGTGATCGACCGCGGCGAGGAAGCTGCCCGACTCCGCGCCCTGGATGACCCGATGGTCGTAGGTACTGGACATCGTCATGATCTTGCTGACGCCGAACTCGCGGAGCCGCTCCTCCGGGACCCCGGAGAACTCGGCCGGATACCCGATCGCCCCGACCGCGATGATGCTCCCCTGACCCGTCATGAGTCGGGGTACCGACGCCACCGTGCCCAGTCCGCCGGGATTGGTGAGCGACATCGTGGCACCCGCGAAGTCGTCCGGCATGAGCCGGTTGGTACGGGCCTTCTCCACCAGGGCCTCGTACGCCGAGTGAAAGGCGGCGAAGTCCATGGTGTCGGCCCGCTTGATGACCGGAACCACGAGTCCCCGGCTCCCGTCCTTCCGCTGCACGTCGACCGCCAGCCCCAGCGCGATTCCCTCGGGGACCACCCGGAAGAAGGCGCCGTCCCGGGCGGCGATCGTGTGCCCCATGACCGGATACTGCTTGGTGGCCTGGACCAGGGCGTAGGCGATGCAATGGGTGAACGAGATCTTGCCGCTGCGCCCGGCGGACTGCAGTGCCTGGTTGAGCCGTCGACGCTTCTCCTCCAGCACCCCGACCGGCACCACTCGGAACGTCGTGGCGGTGGGGATGCTGAGGCTCTCGTTCATGTTGGTAACGAGCTTGGCGGCGGGCCCCTTGATGAGGGAGGCGCCGTCCGGAAGCGTGCCGGTGGCGGAGACCGGCGCACTCGGCGCGGACGGGGAGGGGGGGGACGGCCGCGCGGCGCCATTGCCGCGCGGCCGCTCTCCGACGACCCCGCTCTCGAACAGCCGCCGCCACTCGGGGCCGACGGCCGCCGGGTCCCGGAGAAACTCCTCGTACATCGCCTGCGCGAAGCCCGCGTTGGCTGTCTCGAAGACGTTCGGATCCACCAGAAGCACCGCCCTACGGATGCGCGTCCACTGGGTGAAGCCCCGACTGCCGGGACCGGTGATGGGACACCGAAAGATAATGGTCCGGCAAACCGGTGGCAGCGTCCGGCCATCCCGGCGTGTCACCCTTCACCTTGCGGGACGTCATATTGGGCACCAGAATCCCAGGGACCGCGCGCGCTCGAAGGACGGCGCGATGGCGGATTCATGCAGTGCCAGTCGGGAGGCTCGATGATGAGAGGGTATTCGGCAGGTCGTGCGCTGGCGATGGGGTGCCTGGTCGTGCTGATGGCGTGGGGCTGCGGAGGAAGCAACAATGCCCCCAACCCGACGGTCGTCCTGGCCAAGGCGCCCAGCAAGAGCGGCGACGGGCAGACCGCGGCTGCCGGCACAGCGCTTCTCAGCCCGTTGCGGGTGTCGGTCACCAGCGACAGCCAGCCCCAGTCCGGCGTTACCGTCACCTGGTCCACCGGCGACGGCGGCTCGGTGGATCCGAGCTCGAACCAAACCGGGGCGGACGGCATCGGTGCCACCACGTGGACGCTCGGGCCGACCGCCGGGACCCAGAGGGCCACGGCCACGGTGACCGGAGCCACCGGCTCTCCGCAGACCTTTACAGCGACGGCGTCAGGAGGCGGGCCCCCGCCGGGAGACCCGAGCGCTATCGCCGTCACGGTCGGAAACAACTTCTTCACCAGCGATCGAAACGACAGCAGTAACCCGGCGGTGGACACCCTCGCGCTCAACGGCACCGTCACCTGGTCCTGGAACTCCACCGCGGGATCGCACAGCGTGCGGTCGAACCAGACACCTGGAGCGCCGACCTTCGCCAGCAGCCTGGTGAAGACCGGGGCAGGCCAGAGCTATTCGGTGGTCTTCACCGAGGCCGGGACATATACCTATGACTGCTCGATCCATGGAGCCGCCATGACCGGCCGGATCGTGGTGCGCTAGCGCTTCTCTAAAACGCCCGCCTCAGCCGGTCGCCATTCACCTCACCCCAGTCCCGCATCGGGGTCGCGGCCACGCGGCCCCGCTCCAGCAGCAGCCGGGAGGCGGTGAAGGAATCGTGGCCCATCGTCCGGACGTCGAGGAGCATCGACCAGCCTCCGGCCGCACCC
>JBBSHB010000125.1:0-8655 GCA_038253515.1 Gemmatimonadales bacterium
CGTACTCGTTGTAGAGGATCTCGACGTGGAGCGGGAGCGTGTTGGTCTCGCCCCGGATGTGGCCGGAGACGACCGACACCGCGCCGAACTCGCCCATCGCGCGCGCGTTGCACAGGATGAGCCCGTAGAGCAGCCCCCACTTGATGTTCGGCAGCGTGACCCGCCAGAAGGCCTGCCAGCCGCCCGCCCCCAGGACGATCGCCGCCTGTTCCTCCTCAGTTCCCTGCTCCTGCATGAGCGGAATCAGCTCGCGCGCCACGAACGGGACGGTCACGAAGGTCGTGGCGAGCACCATCCCGGGCACCGCGAAGATGATCTTGATGTCGTGGTCAAACAGCCAGGCCCCGAACCAGCCATGGGCACCGAAGAGCAGTACGAAAATCATCCCTGAGATCACCGGTGAGACGGCGAACGGCAGGTCGATGAGCGTGATCAGCAGGTTCTTGCCGGGGAACTCGAACTTGGAGATGCACCACGCGGCGGCCACCCCGAACACAACATTGATCGGCACGGCGATGGAGGCGATGAGCAGCGTCAGCCGAGCCGCACTCAGCGCATCGGGCTCCCGGATCGCCTTCAGGTAGGCCGCGGCCCCCTTGGAGAACGCCTCGTGAAAGACGAGGACGAGCGGGAGCAGCAGCGTCAGCGCGAGAAACAGCAGCGCCACCGCGGTGAGGGTCCACCGGACCGCGGGGGACTCGCCCGTGGCGCGGGTGATGGCCCTCGGCGCGGTGGTGGCCGAGCGGGAGACGAGGATGGTCGCCATGGCTCAGGTTGCCGCGCGGCGCCGCGCCGCCCATTGGAGCAGGTTGATCGCGAGCAGGAGCAGGAAGGACGCCACCAGCATCACGAGGGCCACGGCGGTGGCGCCGGCGTAGTCGTACTGCTCCAGCTTGGTGATGATGAGCAGGGGGATGATCTCGGTCTTCATCGGCATGTTGCCGGAGATGAACACGACAGAGCCGTACTCGCCCACCGCGCGAGCGAACGCCAGCGCGAACCCGGTGAGCAGCGCGGGCGCGACGGAGGGGAGCACCACGCGGGTGAAGGTCTGCCAACGATGGGCGCCAAGGCTGGCCGCCGCCTCCTCGACCTCGACCTCGAGGTCATCCAGCACCGGCTGCACCGTCCGCACGACGAACGGCAGGCCGATGAAGATCAGCGCCACCGTGATGCCCAGCCAGGTGTAGGACACCTTGATGCCGAGCGGCTCGAGGTAGCGGCCGATCCAGCCGTTGCCGGCGTAGAGCGTGGTCAGGGAGATGCCGGCCACGGCGGTGGGCAGGGCGAACGGCAAGTCCACCATGGCATCCACCAACCGCCGGCCGGGAAACCGGTACCGTACCAGCACCCACGCCACCAGCAGCCCGAACACCGTGTTGACCAACGCCGCGACGAAGGACGCGCCGAAGGTCACCCGGAAGGACGCCAAGACGCGAGGGTTCGTGACCGTGGCCCAGAACTGGGTCCAGGAAAGGTCGGTCGTCCGGGTAAAGATGGTGGCCAGGGGGAGCAGCACCATCAGGCTCAGGTAGGTGCAGGTGATCCCCAGGCTCACGCCGAACCCGGGGAGCACGCTCCGCGATCGATGCCGCATGGTCATCCCTTCGTAGGGGTAGACACGCAGCCGGCGCTAACGCGCCGGCAGGTAGATCTGGTCGAACACGCCGCCATCGGCGAAGTGGGTCTTTTGCGTCTTGCGCCAATCCCCCACGATATCGGCGAGGGTGAACAACTGGACCTTGGGGAACTGGGAGGCGTACTTCGCCGCCACCGTCGGATTGGTCGGGCGGTAATAGTGCTTGGCGATGATCTCTTGCCCCTGGTCGCTATACAGGTAGTCCAAGTACGCCTGCGCCACGGCGGTCGTACCCCGCTTCTTGGCTACCTTGTCGACGACCGCCACGGGAGGCTCGGCCAGGATACTCACCGAAGGAACAACCACCTCGACCTTGTCTGGTCCCAGTTCTTTCACGGCCAAGAGCGCCTCGTTCTCCCAGGCGATCAGCACGTCACCGATGCCCCGCTCGACGAAGGTCGTGGTGGAGCTCCGGGCGCCGGCGTCCAGCACCGGAACGTTCTTGTAGAGCTTGGTGATGAAATCCTTGGCCTTCGCCTCATTGCCTCCGGGCTGCCGCAGAGCGTAGCCCCAAGCGGCCAGGTAATTCCACCGGGCGCCTCCGGAGGTCTTCGGGTTGGCGCTGATCACCGACACGCCGGGACGGATCAGGTCGGGCCAATCCTTGATCTTCTTCGGGTTGCCTTTCCGCACCAGGAAGATGACGGTAGAGGTGTAGGGCGAGCTGTTGTGAGGCAGTCGCTTCTGCCAGTCCATCGCCACCAGCCCGTTGTCCGCCAAGGCATCGATGTCGTAGCCGAGGCCTAGAGTCGCCACATCCGCCTGCAACCCGTCGATGATGGACCGGGCTTGCTTGCTTGAGCCGCCGTGGGATTGCTTGATGGTCACGTCCTGGCCGGTCTTGCCCTTCCAGTAGGTGGCGAACTGCCGATTGAAGTCCTCGTACAGCTCGCGCGTCGGATCGTACGAGACGTTCAGCAGGGTCACAGGCTTGGGCGCCCCCTGGGCCGCGGCGACGCCGCGGCCCCCTGCAAGCGCGAGGAGAGCGATCGAGCCGGTCACAGCGAGTCGGGTGCGCATAGTCGTCAACATGCCTCTCGTAGAGTCGAGAATCAGAAGGAATACTGGACGCGGGTGACGACAAAATTCTCGGCAGCGCGGTCGCCGGTCGCGGTGCCACCGGTGAACGTGGTGTGCTCGTAGTCGGCCACGACCTTGATGGCCTTGGCCAGGTACCAGTTGAGCCCGATGGCCCAGGCCTTGGCTCTCCTCGGGGTGCTGGCCGGGTTGGCGAAGGTGGGGAAGGTGGCGTCGTCGATGCTGAGCACGCTGTAGCGCGCGGCCAGCTCGAGCGCGCCGAACGTCCCCGCCTTGGGGTCGAACGGCTTCTTGGGTGCGGCGCTCTTGAAGGAGTTCTTCTCGCCGGTAAGGAAGATGGATCCGGTGGTCTGCCACGCGGTGTGCTTGAGCTTCACCGTCGTGGTCGTCTTGGTTACGGCCTGCCACGACTGGATGTACTCGCCGTGCAGCCCGAGCGGGCCGGTGTAGAAGTACGCCTGTGGCGCCAGGCGGGCCCGCTGGCCGTTGGCGAACGCGTTGTTCACCGGCGTGGTCGTGCTGCTGGTATAGCGGAACCAGGTCTGCTGCCCGGGCGTCCGGTAGCTGGCGAGTCCCGGCGCCGCCGTGGTCCCGCGCTCGAGGCCCGCGGTGCCGGCGACGCCGATGCCGAGTCCCGCGAGGGTTCCGAGCTTGAACGGCTGGAAGAAGACGCGGCCGGCGAAGTCCTTGGCGTCGCTCACGTCACCGTCGCCGTTGCCCAGGTCGGGAACGCCGTTGTAGACCCCTGCCTGCCAGGTGAAGACCCCGCTCGAGATGTCGCCCGAGAGCTGGAGGCCGACGTCGCGGTTGGGCGCGAGGTTGGTCGCGAGGGCCCGCTCGGCGAAGACGATGTCGCTGGCCGACTGGTACCGCTCGAGATCTACCGGCGGCTTGAACTTGCCAACGCGCACCGCAAACGCGGGGGCGATCTTCACGTCGGTGTAGGCGTCGAACAGCACCGTCGTGCCCTGGCCGAAGTCGGGCTGCAGCCGGAACTCGAGGTACTTGCCGACGGTGGCCTCGAGGATCGGGCGCGCCCGGCGGAGAAAGAACGTGTTGGTCACCGGGACGGCGCTGTCCGACAGGAAGAAGCGACCGTCGGTCTGCACCAGCCCCTTGAGCCGGACGGCGAACTTCCCGTCGGCTGACTTGATGCTGAAGCCGTCCTTAGCGCTCGCGGTGGCCGTCACCTTGTCCTTGGCTGCCGCGGCCGCGCTGTCGGCGGCAAGCTCGCGCAGCCGCTGAAGGACGCGGACCTGCTGGTCGAGCTCATCGACGCGGGACTCCAGCGACGGCACCGTATCGCCCTTGGTGGAGTCCTGTTGTGCCACACCCTGTTGCACCAGGCCGACAGTCGCCAGTCCAAGGACGATGCCTGCGGCCCAACCGTGAACGGCTCTCATCCGGCGCTCCTCTTTTTCGTCGGGGGGGTGGACCTCCGGCTGTCCGGTCAGCCCCGTTGCACGGCACTCGCGGAGTGCGAGCGCGAGCCTTGAATCAGCTACCGCGTACGATCGCTAAGCTCTGCTTCGAAACGGACTTTCTCCCTGCGCTCCAGTTGGACTACCCGGCCTTCGTGGATCACCAGCTCGACCGCGCCGAAGCGGATCGTACGAAGCGCGTCCCGCAGGGCGTGCAGGATCGCGGGGGAGAGCGCCAGGGCATCGGGATGTAGCCGGCGCTCGTCGTGGACCGACGGACGTAGAGTCATTGTTCTATATATCCTATCGGACTAGTAGAGTAAAGCCGAGTGCTTGGGAGGCAAGGGTCGTGCCGGGGGTCACGCGTTTCGGTGGACTCGGCGGCGGAGGGAGGCCAGGCTGGTCTGGTCCAGCACCCGGGCGGTCGCGTCCCGGACGTCCTTCATGGCGAGATGGACCCCGCAGGCCGCCTCATCGGGGCAATCGGTACAGCGGACGTACGCGGTCTGGCTGGCGCACGGCACTGGAGCGAGGGGTCCGTCGAACATGCGCACGATCTGGCCGAGCAGAATGGTCTTGGGGTCCCGGGCGAGGCGGTAGCCGCCGCCTTTGCCCTTCTGGCTCTGGAGGACGCCCTGGTTCTTGAGCGCCAGCAGAATGACCTCGAGGAACTTCCGGGGGATCTGCTCCCGCCGGGCCACGTCCTCGATCCGCATCGGTTCGCTGGGATTCTGGTCGGCCAAGGCGAGCAGCGCCTTGATGGCGTACTTGGCCTTCTTGGAAAGCATATAGACGAAAACTTGGCTGAGAAGGCAGCAATATAGTCAGGGACGGCGGCGGCCCGCGCTCGGCGGCGCGGCGTGGGCCCAGGCCACCGCGCGTCTGCCGTAGCGCGAGTGGATCCGATCCATCGCGCGCTGGAGCGCGTGCTCGCGATCGGGGGAGCGGATGTCACGTCCGGCATCCGGGGCGAAGCGAAGGGCGTGTGCCTCCTCTCCATCCGGTTGAGCGCGACCGCTGCCCTGCTCGGAGCGACGAGGCGCCGCGTCCGCCAGCCCGCTCTCCCACAGATCCAGCTGCGCCTCCGCCTCTTCCAGCCGATCGAGGGTGAGCGCCACCGCGCGGACCGCGAGACGTTTGAGGTTGGCCTGGGTGAAGGCGCGGCGCGCGGCGCTCCAGAGCTCGGCATCGAGCGTGGCGCCCGGCAGCGGGACGGCACGCGCCACGCTGGTGTGATCGGCGTAGGTGGCCTCCACGCTGAGCCGCCGCGCCACCAGCTTGCCCTGGCGGAGGCGGCGGCCGAGCCGTTCGCTCAGGAGCCGGAGGAGCGGATGGAGGACGCCGAGGTCGTTGGTGTCGGTGGCCAGCGTGTGGGCCGCGTGGAACTCGGCCTGCCGCTCGGGCGGGAGCACGGGGCGGGGGTCGATGCCCCGCGCCCGCGCCCGCAGCATGCGGCCGGTACTGCCGAAGACGGCGCAGAGCGCGCTCTCGGCGATGGCCGCGACCTCGCCGATGCGGTCGAGCTGATAATCGTCCAACCGGGTCCTGATGCGGGGCGAGAGGTCCGGCAGCACGATGATCGGATGAGGCGCCAGGAAGCTGGCCTCGGCGCCGCCCGGCACCTCCAGCAGCGGCTCGGGCTTGACCACGGTGGTGGCCGCCTGGCTGACGAGCTTGTTGGCCGCCACACCGACCGAGACCGGCAGTCGGAGCCGCTCCCACACCTCGCGCTGCACTCGCGCCGCGACGTCCACGGCGGGTCCGAAGAGCCGGCCGGTCCCGGTGAGATCGAGAAAGGCGTGGCCGTATCCCCTGGGCTCGATGGCCGGCGCGTACATCCGGAAGATCTCGTGCAGCGCGCGCGACGCGCGGGCGTAGAGCACGGGATTGGGCGGCAGCAGCACCAGGTCGGGGCAGATCTTCCGGGCCTGCCGCACCGGCATCCCCTTGGCGACTCCCGCCAGCCGGGCCGCGGCCGACAGCGCGAGGATGGTGGCACGATCGGCGCCGGGCGGCGCCACCGCGACCGGCCGGGTGCGCAGCGTCGGGGCGACGATGCCCTCGAGGGACGTGCAGAACGCTGGGGGATCGATGAAGAGGACGGAGCGCGGCATGCCGGCCGGCTAGATCAGGGACGGCTGGTCGGGAGCGGGGACCGCGCGCGGTTCGTGCCCCTCGAGCTGCTGCTTCCTTCTCATCCCTTCGTCGACCGGGAATCCATGGAGGCGCTGCAGCTGGTGCAGCCGGCGGCTGAGCGCCTGCTGATAGGCGGGACTCACTCCTTCGCGCCGCGCGTAGTGCCGCTCGTACCGCTGGGCGAGGTGGGGAAACTCGCGGGCGAGGACGGGAAGGAAGCGGTGCCGCGCCGCGGGGCCGAGTCGGAGCGCCGACCCGACCACGTAGCGGGCGCCCGCCTCCTTCGCCGCCGCCATCAGCCGCGAGAGTCCCGGCCGATCGTCGGTGACGCCGGGGACGATGGGGGCGACCAGCAGTCCGGCGTGGACCCCGCCCTCGGTGAGGCGGCGGAGTGCCTTGAGCCGGACCGCCGGCATGGGCGAGCGCAGCTCGAGCCGCCGGGCCAGTCGCGGATCGGCGGTGGCGAGGGAGATGTTGACGGTCACCTCGTGCCGCTCGCCGAGCCGCTGGAGGACTGCCAGATCCCGGGTCACCAGCGGCGACTTGGTGATGAGCCCGATCGACAGACCGCGGTAGCGCAGCAGGAGCTCGAGAATCCCGCGGGTGAGGCGGAACCGCCGCTCGGCGGGCTGATAGGCATCGGTGGCGGTGCCGATGACCAGCGAGTGACCGGCGAGCCGGGTGGGGTCGAGCGTGCGGGCCAGCACCTCGACGATGTCGGTCTTGACCAGGATGCGCTTCTCGAACGCCTGCCAGGCGGGCATCGGCTCGGTACCGTCGGTGCCGCGGCGCTCCATGGTGTAGCGGTGGGTGTCGCGGGCGTAGCAGTAGGTGCAGCCGAACTCGCATCCGACGTAGGGATTGATGGACCAGAATCCCATGCGGGTGGTGGCCGGGGTGTTGAGCGCCGAGCGGACGGGAAGTGCCAGGAAGCGGGTGCCGCGCTCGCGCTGGTCGAGCACGGACCAGCCGTCCGGCGCGGACTGGCCGGGCAACAGATCGAGCTGCGCCGCCGCCCGATCCCGCGCCGCGGGCGCCGTCACCCGCATCGTCCCCACCCGCACTGGGTGCAGCTCAGGCAGCCGGAGGAGCGCACCAGCGGGCCGGCACACTCGGGGCAGACGCGGGGGTGAGCGGAGCTGGTGGGGGCTGGGGTGGGAGGGGCGGGGAAGGGCTGCAGGGAAGACATGGGGCACCCCAGGTTCGGCGTGTGTTCGGCACCACATTACCGAATATATCCCGAAGATAAGAGTCGTCAAGCAGGACGCGGGATAAGAGACAGGGGAGGATTTCCTGTTCACGCGCTGGTGTGCCACCCTGCGGCGCGGCTTTCTCGGCTACAGCTTCCGCAGTCAGTTGCAGAACCGTTTGAGCAACGCCAGGTTACGGCGGAGTTCAATGCCAACCAGCTTGTCGCCAGAAAAGCGCATGGACATCCCGGTCCGAACATACTTGAGACTCCCTCTGCCCTCGGATGGGCTCGCATGACCGACGCCGCCACGCCCCAACGCTTCGATCTCCGTTCTCATCCCATCGTCGAGGACAAACGGCGCGAACTACTCCGTCTCTTTCCGGAGATCCGGACTGAGGACGGCAAGCTCGACTTCGAGCGGCTCAAGCTGGCTCTGGGAGAGGCGGTGGACGCAGGTCGCGAGCGCTACGGGATGAACTGGCCTGGCAAGGCGGACTGCTTCCGCACCATCCAGGCGCCGAGCCTGGGCACGCTCCGGCCGGCGCCGGAGGAGAGCGTCGAGTGGGACACCACGGAGAATCTGATCATTGAGGGGGACAACCTCGAGGTCCTCAAGCTCCTGCAGAAGTCCTATCTCGGCAAGGTGAAGCTGATCTACATCGACCCGCCCTACAACACCGGCAACGACTTCATCTATTCTGACAACTACACCGAGAGCCTGCAGACCTACCTCGAGTACACCGGGCAGGTGGATGCCCAGGGGCGAAAGTTCGGAACCAATCCGGAGACCGATGGCCGGTTCCACTCCCGTTGGCTCAACATGATGTACCCTAGGCTGTATCTCGCGCGGAATCTGCTGCGGGGGGACGGCATAATTTTCATCAGCATTGACGACGTGGAATCCGCAAATCTCAAGAGGGTTTGTGACGAGATCTTCGGAGAGGAGTGCTTCGTCGCGCAACTGGTCTGGAAGAACAAGTACAACGCAGGGGCTCAGACGAAGGGCTTTTCGAGCGTTCATGAATACATTTTTTGCTACTCCCGCCACCCGATTGAAAGCGTTCTCGCACCGCTGAGTGAGGAAGCCATTAGCACTACTCTGCCAGGTTGACGGCAGCGGGACCAGGTCACATTGTGGGGCCGAGCCATCGTGGAGGCTCCATGTCCCGTTCTGGTTCGCCGGGCTGGCAGGCCGAGTTCGCCCGCTGGCTCCGGCCCTTTCTCGCGGC
>JBBSHB010000126.1:0-8527 GCA_038253515.1 Gemmatimonadales bacterium
AGCGCGGCGTTCACCCCAAGGGCATCCGCCAGCCGCTCGAGATTCCCCAGCTCGATGGAATTGGTTTTCCCTGATTCGATGCGTGAGATGGTGGGCCGAGGCACGCCCGACCGCCGCGCCAGCTCCGCCTGCGACCATCCCTTCGCTTCCCGGAACTCCTGGAGCCGGATGGAGAGGGGTGTCAAAGCGGAGGGGCCCATGTAGGCAAGTTATGCAATAAAGTATCGAGCTACCAGCGCGCCCAGCGCGCCCAGCGCGCGTTTCAGTGGGCCTGCCGGCGGGCGGCACTGCACGAGGTGCGGTTGCACGATCTGCGGCACACGTTCGGAGTGCACTGCGCACGCGCTGGGGTGCCCCTGGCGCGCATCCAGAAGCTGATGGGGCATGCAGCCTCGCCATGACGCTCCGATACCTCCAGCACGCGCCGGAGAGCCATTTCGAGCGGGACGCGGCGCTGGTCGCGGAGAGCCTGAGCGGGGCGCGGGATGCCGAGGCGCAAGCAACGGCCGAGCTCCTGCGGGCGGGGATCCGGCCGGCGTAGGGAGAACGTGGGATGGACTGCCCCGCAATTTTGCCCACTTTGCGTCTCGACCTGAAGAGCGGTCTCCCGACTAGACCTTGCCTAAGCCTTCACGCCTAGTGATTTTCCGGGCTCGCTGGAGTGGTGGCCGAGTGGCTGAAGGCACCGGTTTGCTAAACCGGCATAGGGGGTCAACCTCTATCGAGGGTTCGAATCCCTCCCGCTCCGTCCGAGCCGACAATCCGTCCGAGCCGACCAAAGGTGAAAGGTGAGTCCTCTCACCTTTCACCTTTGATGCTTCGCCCAGGAACCATGACTCCACCGCGCGTTCGCTTCGCCCCGTCCCCCACCGGTTATCTCCACGTCGGCGGCGCCCGCACGGCGCTGTTCAATTGGCTCTTCGCCCGCCTTACCGGTGGCACCCTGGTCCTGCGGATCGAGGATACCGATCGCGAGCGGAGCACCGACGAGCACACCCGCGTGATCCTGGAGGGGCTCACCTGGCTGGGGATCACCTGGGACGAGGGGCCGCTCTTCCAAGGCGAGTACGCCGCCCGCCATCAGGCCGACGCGGAGCGCCTGCTGGCCGAGGGAAAGGCTTACCGCTGCTTCTGCACCCGGGAGGAGCTCGACGCTCAGCGCGCCGCGGCCGAAGCGGCGGGCGCGGCCTTTCGCTATGACCGCCGCTGCCTCCGGCTCTCGTCCACCGAGATCGAGGCCCGCGTCCGTGCCGGCACGCCGTCGACCATCCGCTTTCTGCTGCAGGACGAGGAGATCGCCTGGGACGACGCGGTGCACGGGCGGATCAGCTTCCAGGGGCGGGACCTCGACGACTTCGTCATCCTCCGCAGCGACCACTCCGCCATCTATAATCTGGCGGTGGTGAGCGACGACATCGCCATGGACATCAGCCACGTGATCCGGGGCGACGATCACATCTCGAACACTCCGAAACAGATCGCCCTGTACCGCGCGCTCGGTCATCCCCTCCCGGTCTTCGCCCATGTCCCGATGATTCTTGGCGCCGACGGCAAGAAGCTGTCGAAGCGGCATGGCGCCACCGCGGTCGGCGACTATCAGGAGCAGGGCATCCTCCCGGCCGCGATGCGCAACTTCCTCGCCCTCATGGGCTGGTCGCCGGGCGGGGATCGCGAGATCGTGGCCGAGGCCGAGATGATCCGCCTCTTCACGCTCGAAGGGATCCAGAAGAAGGCCGCCGTCTTCGATACCACGAAGCTCGAGTGGATGAACGGGCAGTATCTCTCGGCGCTTCCCGCGGGAGAGCTCGTCGCGCCGGTGCGGCGGCAAGTCGAGCGCATCGGGGTGGATCCCGCGGGCCGCGACCTGGCACCGCTCATCGATGCCGTGAAGGCCCGTTCCCGGACCATCATCCACGTCGCGGAGCAGGTCGCCGTGCGTCTCGATCCGGCGCGGGCCCCGCTCGACCCCAAGGGGGAGGCGCTGATCCGGAAGCTAGGGCCCGCCTTCTCCACCAACCTGGAGGCCGCGGCAAGCGCCCTGGAGCAGCTCCCCGCCGACGCCTGGACGGCCGATCGGATCGTCGAATGTCTCAAGGGCGTGGCGGAGGCGCACGCGCTCAAGCTGGGTGACGCGATGCAGCCGATCCGGGTAGCGCTCACCGGATCCACCGTCTCCGAGCCGGTGAACGAGCTGCTGGCCGTGGTCGGTCGCCAGCGGGCCATCGAGCGCATGCGCGCAGTGGCGCGACGTTGGAGCGGGGCCCCGTCCGCGGCGTGATTCGGCGTACGGTCCGGCTGGCGATCCTCGCAGCGGCCGCGGCCTGCGGTGGGGCCCCGCCGCCTGCCACTCCCCGCCCTCTCCCCGATACCACCACCCATCCGCCACCGGCGCCCGCGTCCGCGGTGCCCCTCGCCGCCGCACCGCCGGCACGACTCTACGCCCCCGTCCGCCTCGCCTTCGTCGGCGACATCAACCTCGGTACCAGCACCTTCCCCGACGGCGTGCCCCCGGACAATGGCCGTGGCCTCCTCGATCGGGCCCGTCCCTCGCTGGTCGGCGATCTCGTCGTAGGAAACTTCGAAGGCGTCCTGGCCGACACCGGGTCGTCGGTCAAGTGCGAGTGGCTTCGGATAAGACACGCCCGTCGTGAGCGGGAGCTGCGCCGCGTGCGCCGGCGGCATTTGCCGCCACCCGTCGACAGCACGTCGGATCAGGCCGGCTGCTACGCCTTTCGCACTCCGACAGCCCTCGCCTCCCGATTGCGCGAGGCGGGCTTCACCCACCTCAACCTGGCGAACAACCACGCCAACGACTTCGGCCCGACCGGCCGGGCCTCCACCGAGGCCCTGCTCGACAGCCTGGACATCGACTTCTACGGTCCCCTCGGCCGCATCGCGGTCGACAGCGTCCGGCACGGGGACAGCCTCACAACCGTCGGGTTGATCGGCTTTGCCACCTACCCGTTCGCCTACGATCTGCTCGACATCGAGCGCAGTGCCGCGGTGGTTGATTCGCTGCGGCCGCTGGTGGACCTGCTCCTGGTCACCTTCCACGGGGGCAGTGAGGGGATCCGGGCGCTCCACACGCCGGAGGCGGCCGAGTCGTTGGGACACGAGCCGCGCGGCGAGCTGCGGCGCTGGGCCCACGCGATGATCGACGCCGGTGCCGACGGCGTCGTCGGCCACGGTCCGCACGTCCTCCGCGGCATCGAGCTCTATCGGGGAAGGCCGATTGTGTATTCGCTGGGGAACTTCCTGACCTACCGCGGGTTCAACCTGGCCGGTCCGCTCGGGATCACCGGGGTGCTGCAGCTGGAGTACGCCCCCGACCGCCGGCTGCGAGGTGCCCGGATCGTGCCAATGCGCCAGTTTCCCCGCCAGGGACCGGCCCCGGACCCCGATGGCGAGGCGCTGGAGCTCGTCCGCCAGCTCTCCGCGGACGACTTCGGCGATGCCGGCGCGCGCCTCGGGCGGGACGGCGAGATTTCCATCGGGCGGTAATTGCCCAGGCCATCACTTGCCCCCTGAGTCTCCCTTTCATGCGTCGCTCCACGACTCGCCCCTTCGTGGACCTGGCGATCTCGGCCCGCAGCCGTTGCGCCTCGGCTGCCAACTCGTCGGTCACCTTACGCAACTTGGCGCTTTTCCGGAGCAACTGTGTCAGCTCCTTCTTGCGCCTCCCGTTATCTGCCACGTGCGCTCCGGGATAACCAGGATCAACCCACCCAGCCAGCGTAGATTAGTACGGGACCGCGATCCGAAGTGATCGGGCTCACGCCCGGCCGTTCGCCGCCGTCGGACGCTTCCCGAGCTTGCCCCACCGTACGGACTGCTCTACTGATTCTCAATGACCCCTGAGCTGCCGGAACCCGCCGAGCCCGGTTCCACGCCGTCCCCCGCCGCCATCGCCGCGACCGAACGGCCGGTCCAGTTGACCGTCCAGCTGGTCCATGACGAGCGCGTCCCCGAGGGGATGGTGTGCATGGGGTGTTTCCGGAGCGGGCGGCTCGTGGCACGCTCGGTCATGCCCCCCGAGGCCTGGGCCCAGATCCACGAGCTCCACATCTTCGATGAGCCGGTGCAGGTCGTCCTCGTGGCCCGGACCGCGCCGCCCGGGCTGCAATGTCAGCTCTACGCCATGGTGCCGCTCCCCGAGACGGAAGACGACGAGGCGGACGAGCCCTGGGCGGCGAGTGTCCCGGGATCGACGTACGAAGCGTCGATCGCGGCGGACGAGGACGTCGAGGCGGAGGAACGTGCGGATGATCCTCGGGTCGCGCCGATCCCGCTGGGCACCATCGTCCGGTACACGCGCGACCGGGTCCACCCCGAGAGTCTGCCCCTCGAGGCCGTCGACGTGCTGCGCAAGATCATAGACGGAGAGACGTCGGAGCTGGTCGACCGGGCGCTGGCGGACCTGCTGGGCCTCTAGACAAACGTCCCGACCCGAAACCGCCAGATGCGCCCGAGCAGGTCGTCGAGATACCCCCGGGTGGTGAACACATCGACGGCGGCCGCGGTCAGCGCGGCGTTCACGCCCCACAACGCCGCCCGTTTGAGCTCGCCCTCGAAATCGACCTGCACGAACACCTGCTCTTCGTCGTTGTAGACGGTCGGCAGCACGGCGGAGAATTCCTGCGCCACACCGTTCGCCCCCGGTCCGCCGATGGCGATCGTCGGATTGAGCTGGAAGAGGCGGTTGTCCAGGTACCAGAGATCGCCCACCACGACGGCGCGGCGGTAGGCGTGCCCCGCCCCTCGCCGGTCGATCTCGGCCTTGAGACGATAGGCGAGCGGTCGGTCTCGTTCTTCCGAGGTCACCGAGGTGCCCGTCACCAGCACCACCGTCTCCTCGGTATCTACCAGCTTCATACGTCCTCTTCCCTCCCACCGTCCGTCATGGGGTCGCCGCCGTGTCCGGCGGCGGCGCGGTGCGCTGATTGCGTTGGAACTCCTCCTCCCGCTCTTTCCGCCGCCGTATCTCCCGGATCGTCTCCTTGAACTCCTCCATGTTCGCCGAGCGCTGGGCCGCGTACTGCAGATCGGCCCGCATGTCCATCAGATGATTGTAGGCCCGATTCTGGTCGATGTTCCCGGCGGGAATCGGGAGCAGTGCCAGCACCGCGGCAGGGATCTTGAGACCCGCAATGTAGATGTTCTTGTTGTCGAGGCCGAATTTCTTGCCGGCGATCTCCTTGGTCCAGCTCGGCAGGGCGGCGTTGCGCGAGGCGGGGTCCGCGGCGATGGAGTCCAGATACATCTGCACGATAGCCGTGACGGCGCTGTCCACCAGCTCGGTGTGGCTCTTGGTGAGCCGCTCGGCCAGCTCCTTGGGCGGCAGCGGCAGTGGCCGAACCCAGAGGCGACCCTGCGCCAGCCCCGGGCCGATCAGGCCGATCGCGGCGCGGCGGCGTTCCGCCGGGGTGCTGCCGGTGTCGGTCCGGACACGCGGGGGCGGCCGCTCTGGCTCAGGCAACGCGGCGACGACCTCGGCGCGCCGCGGCGGGAGGGCGGGCCGGGGCGGCCGCGCTCCCACCGTCCCGCTTCCCGCCGGGCCGATCGGGTGGGGGATTCGGAACGGCATCGTCACCACCTGCGGACCCTCGGCCGGCGGCAGCAGCACGATGAGGGCGCCGGGGCGATGCGGAAGCACCGGCACGCGCCCTTCGATCCAGCCGAACAGGAGCAGGCTGTGCACCAGCGTGCTGGCGACGATGGCGACGGCGGGCCAACGTGGCGCGCGCGGAAGCCGGAGCTTAGGCGGTGGTCGCAAGCTCCCCTCGCCGCATGACCTGGAGCGTCCGCCCGAGCCGTTCGGCCGCCGTCCGGAGCCGGTCAGCACCGACCGTGAGCGCGATCCGGAAGAAGCCCTCGCCGGCCGGTCCGAAGGCACTGCCCGGGAGCACCAACGCCCCGGTCTCCTCCAGCGCGCGGGTGGCGAACTCGGCGGACGCCACGCCCGCCGGCAACGCGATCCAGAGATACATCGCGGCGTTGGGCGGCTGCAGCGCGAAGCCGGCGCTCCGGAGCGCGGCCACGCCCGCGTCTCGTCGGTGCTGCAGCTCGGTGCGGATCGGCAGCACCAGCTCTTCCGCGCGGTCGAGCGCGGCCGCGCCGGCCTGCTGCACGGCCAGGAAGGGGCCCGTGTCCACGTACGACTTGACCCGCGTCAGCGCCCCGATCAGCTCCGGTCTCCCCGCCGCGAAGCCGAGCCGCCAGCCGGTCATCGAGAAGCTCTTGGAGAGCGAGAAGAACTCGATCGCCACCTCGCGGCTGCCCGGGGTCTCGAAGATGCTGGGTGCCCGATAGCCATTGAAGGTCAGATCGCAGTACGCGTTGTCGTAGGCCAGCAGGATCGCGTGCTTCCGGCAGAGCGCCACGGCTCGCTCGAGGTACTCCGGCGTCGCGATCGCCGCGGTGGGGTTGTTCGGGTAATTGAGGAAGACGAGCCTGGCCCGCTTGAGGACCGCCTCGGGCACCTGCTCCAGCTCGAGCAGGAACCCGTTCTCCGGCCGCAGCGGCACGATGTACGGCTCCGCTCCGGCCAGGAGGGCCCCTCCGATATACGCCTGGTAGCCTGGCTCGGGCACGATGGCCACGTCACCAGGATTGACGAACGCCAGCGGCAGGTGTGAGAGACCCTCCTTGGACCCGATGAGCGGCAGCGTCTCCGTCGCCGGATCGAGCCGGATGCCGAATCGCCGCTCCATCCAGCGGGAAGCCGCCTGCCGGAACGCGGGCAGCCCCTGCTGGAAGCCGTACTTGCTGAACGCCGGGTCATGCAGCGCCGCGGCCATGGCCTCGACGGCCACTGCGGGAGGCGGCGCGTCGTTGTCCCCCGCGCCCAGGTCGATCACGTCGACCCCGGCCTCGATCAGCCGGCGCTTGATGGTCGGGATCTGGGCCAGCGGGTAGCCGGGAAGGGCTTGGACGCGCGTGCTGAGCTCGATCATCGGCGGTCGCCATCCCGCACGGGGTTGGAAAGGATGCCGACGCCAGGAATCTCCACCTCCACGACGTCACCGTCGTGGAGCTGCCCGGTGCCGGCGGGCGTGCCGGTCGCGATCAGGTCGCCCGGCTCGAGGGTCATGATCCCGCTCAGGAAGGAGAGCAGAAAGGGGATGGAGAACTGCATGGCGGTCGCCGGCGCGCGTTGCCGTTCCACCCCGTTCACCCGGCAGATCACCTCGAGGGCACGCCAGTCGAGGCCGCCCCGGACCTCCGGACCGACCGGGCAGAAGCCGTCGAACCCCTTGGCCCGTCCCCACTGTCCGTCTCGTTTCTGCAGATCGCGGCAGGTCACGTCGTTCACGCAGACGTATCCCGCGATCCCCCGCTCCGCCGCCGCCTCGTCGGCCCCGGCGAGCCGGCTGCCGACCACGACGCCGATCTCCGCCTCGAACTCCACCTGCCGGGAGACGGGCGGAAGTCGGATGGTGGCACCGGGTCCGATGAGCGAGGAGGGCGGCTTGAAGAAGAGAATCGGCACGTCGGGGACCTCGTTGCCCAGCTCGCGCGCGTGGGCGGCGTAGTTCCGTCCGATGCCGATGATCTTCGAGGGTCGCACCGGAATCACGCGATCGCCCCGATGCCCCGCCGCGCGAAGAAATCCTCGCACTTGGTCCGGACCTGAGCCCAGCTCCCCACGATCCGCTCGGCTCGCGGCAGGCCGCTCAGCAGCAGCGGTCCGTACCGGCGGGTGACGACCCGGCTGTCCAGCAGCACAACCACGCCCATGTCCTGGCGGCTCCGGATGAGCCGCCCGAACCCTTGCTTCAGCTTGAGCGCCGCATGGGGCAGCAGGTAGTTCATGAAGCCGTCCAACCCCTCTTCCGCCAGGCGCTCGAGTCGCGCCGCCGTGACCGGCTCCGATGGCACCTTGAAAGGTAGCTTGTTGATCACCAGGGCGCGGAGCGCGTGCCCGGGTACGTCCACACCTTCCCAGAACGAGTCGGTCCCCAACAGGATGGCGTTCTCCGCTTCCCGGAAGCGCCGGAGCAGGAGGTCGCGTGGACCCTCGCCCTGGACCAGAATCGGCCAGCGAGTGCCGAGCACGCTTCGAAGCTCCTGAGCCGCGCGCCGGAGCGAAGCGTGACTGGTGAAGAGGACGAACATGCCGCCGTCGCTGGCGTAGGCCAGATCGGTCACCACCTGGATTACCGCGGTGGCATGCGCGTGCTCGTCTTCCCGAGGCTCCGGCATGTCATTCGGGATGCCGAAGACGCACTGCGACGGATAATCGAAGGGCGACGGGAACACCTCCCGCACCGTCACCGGGGAGTCCTCGCCCGCCAGCCCCAGCCGCGACTGCAGAAAGTCGAACTCGCCGCCCGCCGCCAGCGTGGCGCTGGTGAGCACGACCGTATCGAGCCGATCGAAGAGCAGTTCCCGCAGCACGGGCGCGAGGTCGAGCGGCACCGCCGAGAGCGTCACATGCTGTCCCCGCGGCGTGCGCTCCATCCAGCGGACCGTCGGTGGCCCGCCACTCAGAGGTCGCAGCGAGCGATTGAGCCCGTCCGAGATCGCG
>JBBSHB010000127.1:0-8466 GCA_038253515.1 Gemmatimonadales bacterium
GTACGCGGGCTTCTGCGGCGACCCGGCGTGCGAGGCCGACATCAAGGAGAAGACCAAGGCCACCATCCGGGTGCTGCCCGACGAGGAGTTCCGCTCGCCGGTGGCTCCCACCACCTGCATGTGGTGCGGTCGGCCCAGCGTCACCGAGGCGGTGTGGGCGAAAGCGTACTGACCGCCGACCTCCTGGCCGACGCCGGGCTCGCACGAGAGGACGGGGCGCTCCGGCTGGGCGGCGTGTCGCTGGGGGAGATCGCCGCGGAGGTGGGCACGCCGGTGTACGTCTACCACGCCGGTGCGATCCGCTCGCGCTACGCGGCGCTCGACCGGGCGCTCGCGGCAGTTCCCCACCGCATCTGCTTCGCGGTCAAGGCCAACAGCACGCTCGGCGTGCTGCGGGTGCTGCGCGATGCCGGCGCCGGCGCCGACATCGTCTCGGGCGGCGAGATGGCGCGGGCGCTGGCCGCCGGATTCGCCCCGGAGCGGATCGTCTTCAGCGGCGTGGGGAAGAGCGATGCGGAGCTCCGTGGGGCGGTGCGGGCCCGGCTGGGCCACCTCAACGTGGAGTCCCACGCGGAGCTGGAGCGGCTGGCCTGCATCGCAGCGGAGGAACGGATCCGGGTGTCCGTCGGGATCCGGGTGAACCCGGACGTCACCACCGATACCCATCCGTACATCTCGACCGGAAAGAGCGGGATCAAGTTCGGCATCCCGGCCGACCAGGTCCCGGCCGCCGCCGAGCTCGTGGTCGGCCACCCGATGCTGGAGCTCACCACCCTGGCGATGCATCTGGGGAGCCAGCTCGCCGACACGCTCCCCTTCCGCCAGGGCATCGTTCGTCTGCTGCAGCTCGCGGCGGAGCTGCGGGCGGCAGGCATCGAGTCGCTCAAGGTCATCGACATCGGCGGTGGACTCGCCATCCGCTACGCCGACGAGCGGGTGATGGAGCCGGAGGAGTTCGCGGCCGCGGTGGTGCCGCTGCTGAGCCCCAGCGGGTACACCGTCTACCTCGAGCCGGGCCGTTTCCTGGTGGGGAGCGCCGGCGTGCTGCTCACCGAGGTGGTCTACCGGAAGCACTCGGGAGGCAAGGAGTTCGTGGTGGTGGACGCGGGGATGAACGATCTGGTCCGCCCCAGTCACTATCAGGCGTACCACGAGATCGTGGAGCTGCAATCCGGCGGGCGTCCTGCCGAGCGGGTGGATGTGGTCGGGCCGGTGTGCGAGACGGGAGACTTCCTGGCGCTCGACCGCGATCTGCCCGGTCTCGTGGCCGGCGACCGGCTCGCGGTGCTCGGGGCAGGGGCGTACGGCTTCGTGATGGCGTCCAATTACAACAGCCGCCCTCGCCCGGCCGAGGTGATCGTGGACCGGGGGCGCTGGTGGGTCGCCCGGCCGCGGGAACGGGTGGACGAGCTGTTTCAGACCGAGAGGGTCGCACCGTGACCGTGCCGCCGCATCACGAAGGGATCCTGATCATCGACTTCGGCTCCCAGTACACCCAGTTGATCGCGCGGCGGGTCCGGGAGGCGCACGTCTACTGTGAGATCCATCCGCCGTCGCGCACGGTGGACTGGATCCGCCGGTGGAAGCCCAAGGGCATCATCCTGTCGGGCGGCCCGAACTCGGTCTACGGCGACAGCGTTCCGACCGCCGATCCCGAGCTCCTGGAGCTCGGCACGCCGGTGCTGGGACTCTGCTACGGCATGCAGATCCTGGCCCAGCTCTCCGGCGGCAACGTCAAGCGCGCCGCCCGGCGTGAGTACGGGCGCGCCAACGTCACCGTCGATGGGGGCAGGCTGTTTCAGGGGTTCGGCCGGGGGGAGGAGACCCCGGTGTGGATGAGCCACGGCGATCACGTGGATGTGGCGCCGCCCGGCTACCGGGTCACGGCGTCCAGTCGCAACTCACCGGTGGCGGCGATCGAGCACACCACCCGCCCGCTCTTCGGCGTGCAGTTCCATCCCGAAGTCGCCCACACGCCGCGGGGCGGTGAGATTCTCAACAACTTCCTGTTCGAAGTCTGCGGCTGCACGCCGGACTGGACGCCGGGGCACTTCGTGGAGAGCGAGGTCGCCCGGGTGGCCGGCCTGGTCGGCCCCGACCGGCGGGTCATCTGCGGGCTCTCCGGCGGCGTCGATTCGTCGGTGGCGGCCGTGCTGGTGCATCGGGCGGTGGGTGACCGCCTCACCTGCATCTTCGTCGATCACGGGCTCCTCCGGCTGCACGAGCGGGAGCAGGTCGAGTCAACCTTTCGCCGGCACCTCGGCATCGATCTCCGGGTGGTGGACGCCGGCGCGGAGTTCCTGGAGCGGCTCGCCGGGATCACCGATCCGGAGGAGAAGCGGCGCCGGATCGGGCACACCTTCATCGACGTGTTCGAGCGCGAGGCGCGTTCGGTGGGCGAGGGCGCGGGCTTCCTGGTGCAGGGGACGCTCTATCCCGACGTGATCGAGTCACTCTCTCCCATGGGCGGACCGTCGGTCACCATCAAGACCCACCACAACGTCGGCGGGCTGCCCGAGCGGCTGCCGTTCCAGCTGCTGGAGCCGCTCAGGGAGCTGTTCAAGGACGAGGTGCGCCAGGTGGGCCGGGAGCTGGGACTGCCGGAGGAGATGGTGGGGCGGCACCCGTTCCCGGGACCCGGACTCGCCATCCGGATCCTGGGCGAGGTCACCCCGGACAACCTCGACATCCTCCGGCGAGCCGACCACGTGTACATCGAGGAGATCCGTGCCGCCGGGCTGTACGACGACATCTGGCAGGCGTTCGCGGTGCTGCTCCCGATCCGCTCGGTCGGGGTGCAGGGCGACGATCGGACGTATGACCAGGTGATCGCGTTGCGGGCGGTCACCAGCCGGGACGGGATGACGGCGGACTGGTTCCCCTTTCCGCCCGAGGTGCTGGCCCGGGTGTCCAACCGGATCGCCAACGAAGTGGATGGGGTGAACCGGGTAGTGTACGACGTGAGCTCGAAGCCGCCGGCGACGATCGAGTGGGAATGAACCGCCCGAGAGCCGTCACCCTGCGATTCCTCGCCGAGCCCTCGCACGTCAACTTCGGCGGGAAGGTGCATGGTGGGGCGGTGATGAAGTGGATCGACCAGGCCGGCTACACCTGCGCGGCGGGCTGGAGCGGAGACTACTGCGTCACGCTGTACGTCGGCGGGATTCACTTCCTCCGGCCGATCCACGTGGGAGAGATCGTCGAGCTGCGGAGCCTGGTGATCAACACTGGCCGCACCAGCCTGCACATCGCGATCGACATCTACGCCCGCGACCCGAAAGAGCCGCAGCTCAAGCGGACCGGGCACTGCGTTATCGTCTTCGTGGCGCTGGACGAGAAGGGTCGGCCGACGCCGGTGCCGTCCTGGACCCCGGTGACCGACACCGACCGCGCGCTCCAGGCATACGCGCTCCGCCTGATCGAGCTGCGGAAGCTGATGGACGCGGAGCTGGAGTCCCACCTGGCGCAGCTCGAGCAGTCCACGGCGGAGTCGGTCACGATCAACGGCTGACCGTCACAGGTCTAGTTGGGCGCCAACACCGACCTGGCTCTTCGCCGCCCCCCGGCGTTCGCTCTTTGTCGACCGAAGGCTGATGTCGAAGCCATTCCACCGCGGCCCGCGTATCGTCGGTCAAGCCCGCAAGCGAATACGCCCCCCTGCGATCCCCAGCAGCCGCGAAAATGAAAGTAGAGGCAATTCCAACCGAGGTCACGCAGGCCGTACGCGATGTCCAGGTGGTTCTCGATGCCGGGCAGACCATGAAGCAGAACCGCCGTGGGTCTGGGTGTTTCTCCCGCAGCCCTGTAAAAGCCGCCCAGAAGCCGGCTGTCGTTTGAGGCAAACGTCACGCCATCCAGGCCTGCTTAGAACTTGCTCACGTCTTGCAGTCGTAGTGAAGGCAGACAACACCGGATGAAAACGCATGACTGGCAACGAGCCGTAGCGCCGTTCTCCCCGTGATGTCCTTGAACAACGGAATACCTCGTCCAAGCAGGACTGGATTGACGAACAGCCAGTAATCGTCAATCAGGTGGTCGGTCATGAGGGAATGCCCGACGCTCGGACTTCCGAACATCACAATCTCCTTGCCCGAGCCCCGTTTGAGCTCGCTGATCTCGTCAGTCAGATGGTCGCCGACAATCCTGGTGTTGGGCAGCTTGGCACCTTTCATCGTCCTCGACACGACGACCTTGGCTACCCCGTTGTACCATTTCGAGTGCTCGATGTCGTGTTTGGTGGCCGTCGGCTGGTCTCCCGCGGTCGGCCAGTAGCTCTCCATCATCTGGTAGGTCACTCGTCCATACAGAGCCGTATCGGCTTCCCTGGTCCGTTGCCCGGCGTATTCGAACATCTCGTCGTTCACGTCTATCCAGTCCATTTCGCCGTTCGGTCCCGCCACGAAGCCGTCCAATGACGTGTGCATGAAAAGCACGAGTGGTCTCACTTCGTCTCTCCTCGCGACTCTCGCCGCTGGCGATCAGGTGGTCGGATGATACCGTAGGATCGCCGCGGCGGGCGTAGCGGCTCGCCGGCTTCCATTCATCGAGGAGACAAGCACATGCCAACGATCACCACGGTAGACGGGACCGAGATCTACTACAAGGACTGGGGGAAGGGGCAGCCCGTGGTGTTCAGCCACGGCTGGCCCTTGAGCGCGGACGCGTGGGAGGACCAGATGCTGTTCCTGGCCGATCACGGCTACCGCTGCATCGCCCACGGCCGCTCGAGCCAGCCGGGGGACGGCAACGAGATGGACACCTACGCCGACGACCTCGCGGCGCTGGTCCAGACCCTCAACCTGAAGGACGCGATCCACGTCGGCCACTCGACCGGCGGGGGCGAGGTGGCCCGCTACATCGGACGGCACGGGACGCAACGGGTCGCCAAGGCGGTCCTGATCGGCGCGGTGCCGCCGCTCATGCTCAAGACCCCAGCCAATCCCGGTGGCTTGCCCAAGGAGACGTTCGATCGGATCCGCGCCGCCGTGCTGGCGGACCGCTCGCAGTTCTTCAAGGACCTCAGCGCGCCCTTCTACGGGGCCAACCGGCCGGGCTCGACCGTCTCGCAGGGGCTCCGGGACTCGTTCTGGCTTCAGGGCATGTGGGCCGGCTTCAGGGGAGCGTTCGACTGCATCGCAGCGTTCTCGGAGACCGACTTCACGGAGGACCTGAAGAAGTTCGACGTGCCGACCCTCATCCTGCATGGCGACGACGACCAGATCGTGCCGATCGATGCCGCGGCCCGGCAGTCCGCCAAGCTGGTCAAGCACGCGCGGCTGGTGATCTATGAAGGCGCGCCCCACGGCATGTGCTCGACCCTCAAGGATCGGGTGAACCAGGAGCTGCTCGCGTTCTTCAAGGAACCCGCCGCGGCTCCGGCGCCGGTTCAGGCAGGCGGCGCGACGCGATAGCACACTCCCCAGTAGTACGCGAACTCCGTCACGCGCAACCCCTGGGCCCGGGGTGACAGCACGGCCTCCAGCTCGGCCCGGCTGGGAAAATTCTTCAGCACCTCGTATTCGGTGCCGTCGGTCAATCGGCGCCGCTGGTACGTATTCCCGGTGGCGTCGCGCCGGGACAGGGGCGTGCTGCTGCCGGCCACGAAGCGATTGTCCAGAAACACGACCGTGGACCCGACGCCTATTCGCCGGTGCAGCCCGACCAGAAAGGCCGCCTGTCGCTCGAGCGGCACGTGGGACCACCAGAAGGCGGCGAAGCCGGCGGTGAAGGTCCCGGGAACGTGATCCAGAGCGTAGGCATCGGCCTGGACGAAGCTCACCCGGCCCGCTGGGTAGTGCTTCTGGCGAGCGAGCGGGAGCACCTCGCTGGTCGCGTCGGTCGCGACGACCGCCAGGGCCGCGGGGGCGACCTCGGCCGTCCAATACCCCGTCCCGCAGGCGACTTCGAGGATGTGGTGACCGGCGAGGGCATCTCGCACCCAGGCACGGACGCCTGACAGGTCGGCCTGCCGCTCGGGTTTCGCGTAGACCTGCTCGTATTCGTGCGCCCGACCCGCGTAGTACGCGATCAGCTCCTCACCGGCCACAACTCCTCCTGCATGGATCTCTGATTCATCGGTAGTCTTCAGCCACCTTGACGGTGTCCCCGACCTCGAAGCTCATGAGGTCCCGCCCGATGACCAGCGGCCCGGAATAGTGCGTCCGGGTCAGTCGTACGAGGTCGCTGTCCCTCATCCCGGAGAACAGTACGATATGGGAATACACCGCGAGCTTCGGGCGGACGCGATCGAACACCTCTCCCGCGCGCTCCGGCGTCGTATGGTGCCCGACGATGATCCGGGTGCGTTCGTGAGCACCCAGGTCCTGGGCGGTGGCCGCCGCGACCTCGTGAATGAGCAAGTCGGCGCCGCGCGCGTGCTCGATCAGGTTCGGACTGAACCGGGTGTCTCCCGAGAGAACCACCGCTCGGCCCCCGTAGTCCACTCGATAGCCCAGCGCCGGCCGTGTGGGGCCGTGATCGACCTCGAACGCCGTGACCCGGACGCCATCCTGCTCGAATACCACCCCCTCCCCAATGTCCTTGGTGGCCAGATGCGCGCCGTTCGGCGGCGCCTTGCCCTCGCGGATACGAACCTCCGTGTCGAACCGGAAGGCTTCCTCGAGGTGGCGGGTCATATCCATGGTCCCGGCCGGACCCAGGACTTGGAGGGCGGTTTCGCGTCGGCTGAGGAGCCAGCCGGTGAGCCAGAGATCCGGCAAGCCGACCACGTGATCCGAGTGGAGGTGGGTGAAGAACAGGGCGCTCAACTTGCTGTAGGGCACCCCCAGTTGGAACAGCCGCTGAGAGGCTCCGCGTCCGACGTCGAACAGGAGCGTCTGAGAGCCGGCCTCGACCAGGGTGCTCGGGCCGAATCGGTCCAGGGCGGGAATGGGGGAACCGGTTCCCAACAGCGTCACCCGGATGACTTGTGCGCCCAGAGAGGCCGGCGCTGCCACCGTGAAGCAGATGAGGGCCAGCCATCCGCGCGCCAGCCAGGAATACTTCATTGGGCCGCCCAGGTTGTACACGGCCACCGTCATCTCACCCGCATGCCGAGCTTGGCATCCCAGTGCAGGGGCTTCGACGCCCTTGCCAGCGGACTTTCCGGCACCTGGCCCACCGAGACCCCGTACTTCCAGTCCGGGGGGCAAATGGCGATGAAGCGCGCGTAGCCGCCTAGCCCACCCTGGAACTTGGGAAACCCGATCGCCACCAGCGCCCCTGCCTCCGGCACCTGGTCGAGATTCGCTACCCCTTCCGCCTGAGTGTAGCCGTTCTTCAGCAGCCAGGCCTCGCCTTCGAGCGTGGCCGTCGTATCGGTGTCGAGTGCCTCATGACCGTGGAACAGGATGTGACGCTGCTGGTGCAGGAACTTGAGGGCCGCCAGCGTGATCCCCGGGAAGGGGTGCCGGGTCGAGAGGTCGGGATTGGGCCAGTCCTTCGACCAGCCCGAACGAACGAACACCACGGACCCCTCGGGAACCCGGCCGTGGGTCGCCTCCCACGCCTGGATATCCTCAACCGAGAGGTGATACCCCGGCTGCTTCGCGACCTGGTCCACGATGGACATCACGACGAGGGGGCGGACGGCGAATGTCGGCGGCAGCTCATCGATCGCGGGGTAATCGGGGCTCCAATGCGCCGGTGGATCGAGCTGGGTGCCGAGCTGATCGGTGGCCAGCAGGTAGCGCGTCGCCTCGAACCCGTCCTTGGCCCAGGTGTAAGGGACTCTTGTCTTGGGATCTACCGCGGGCCCGAACGTCGCAGCCTCGAAACCCGGCCACAGCGGGATCGATGGCGTGATCGTGTGCGTAAGGTCGACGTACTTGGCGTTCTTCAACCCGTTCTCATACACCTGCCAGAGTGGTGGCGTGGCGTCGCGAGACGGAGATGCGCATGCCGCACCCGAGAGCGTGCCGAACAGGAGGAGGCTGAAGCGATTCATCGTGGCCACACCGGTGGAATGGTTACTCACAATCTAGAGAATCTGCCGTTCCTCGCTGATGAAGTAGGCGCTCCGAGAGGGCTCTACAAAATTGGCCTCATCGGCGGTGGCGGCCGCCCACTCCGCCGACTGCCGGGCCCGACGGATCGCCGCCAGGTCATCGAACCAGAGCTCGGCCATACCGTCGAAGTCGGAAGGGCGGCTCTCGTCCGGCACCGCGAGCGCATAGCTCTGGACCAGCTTACGAAGCCCGGGGATACGCGCCCCGAGCGGCCCGTGAACGTCCGCCCAGTAGCGGATGAACTCCTCGCGAGTGAGCCCCGGCTTGCGGCAGAGGCAATAGACCAGCTTCACCACGGTGTGCTCCGGAACCCCGACTGGCGAGCCACCAGGCCACCTCCGAGGGAGACTCGATCGGCCTCGTGTGCTGCTGACGGATGCATATGAATGAAAGCTACTGGCGGAGGCAGGCCGTCGCATTGCGCCGGGCCGGGGGCCGTCGCATACTCCACGGGCCGCGA
>JBBSHB010000128.1:0-8404 GCA_038253515.1 Gemmatimonadales bacterium
CCGGGTTGACGGCGTAGAGCAGGAAGCGCACTCCATTGGATGGGGCGCCGGAGAGATCGGACTGCACATACTCGGCGTTGGTCGAGTCCCACACGTAGGTGGTGCCCAGCGCGGCAGCCGGCAGCGCGGCCATCGAGGCCTGGATCCGGGACGAGGACGGAAGCATCCGGGTCACGGCGCGCGCATATCGCTCGCGGCTGGATATCCCGGACACGGCGAGGGCGGGCGACGTGACCACGGCGGCGGAACCGCCGAGCGCGACAGCGATGTCGCTGCCGACCGCGCCGTAACTGGCGACGGCGGGTGACTGGAAGGCGGTCTCGGCGGCGGTCATGTCCGCGGTCGCGCCGCTGGGATTGAACTCGCTCGGCCCATTGTCATGGGAGCAGGCGGCAACCCAGGAGCAGCAGGCTTGCGACCGCGACGCGCCTTGCGGAATGCAGGACGAGCATGCGAGCGACCTCCGAGACTGGGGCGTGAAGGGGAGCCGTAAGCGGCTCTGTGAGATTGGGTTGCGTGATCGTGTCGGAGTTTGCAGCGCCGCTGGACAGGGCCGCCCGAGCCGACGTGAGCGCTGCAGGGGCAACGGTCATGCCCGTCGCCCGGGGCCGTCCTGACGGAGCGGTCTCGGGCGGACTATATTTCACCGGTCCGGAAGGACGCTCCACCAACCGAGGCGGAGGACATGGCAGGGATCATTCTGGAGGGGGTGCTGTTCGTCGCGCTGCTCGCGACGATGGCCGCCCTCCTTTTCTTTGTCCTCCGCTACTGGACTCCGCTCGGCCTCAGGCTTCGGCAGGTCGGGAACCGGCGGCGGCTCGAGCGAGAGCTGGAGCTGGAGTGTCCGATCCACGGAATGCAGCGGGAAGAGGAGATGGTGCGCCTGCCATCCGGCAGCCGCATTTGTCCGGTGTGCTACAAGGAGGCGTTACATGAGTAGTGCCATGGGCGGACGGCTTGGAAGACTGGGTTCAAGCGGCGACGCCGGCCTCGGCAGGGTCGCGCGCCTGGCCGGAATCGCTCTGGGGCTGCTGCTGTTGCTCCTGCTGGTGCCGACGGCGGTGACGTACGTGAATCCGGGTCACGTGGGCATCGTGATCCATCGGACCGGCGGTGGCGTGGATCCCAGGCCGCTCGGGCCGGGTCTCCACATGCGGAACCCGCTCACCACCGGGATCGAGGAGTATCCCACGTTCATGCAGACCCTGGTGCTGACGCGGGCCTCCACCGAGGGATCGCCCAACAACGATGAGATCAACGTCAACAGCGTCGAAGGCCAGCCGCTGTCGCTCGACGTGTCGATGTCGTTCGAGCTCGACCCCACCAAGGTCCCGGCGCTCTACTCCACCTTCCGCACCGACATCGCCACCATTCAGCACACCTACGTGAAGCAGGCGATCCGGCAGGCGCTGCAGGAAGTGGTGGGCAACGAGGAGATCGCGGCCATCATCGGCCCCAAGAAGGCCGAAGTGACCGGCCGGGTGACCAAGTCGCTGGAGCAGCGGCTCGATCCCTACGGCATCAGCGTGAAGCAGTTCACCATCAACGAGCTGCGCGCGCCGCCCGCGGTCATCGAGGCGATCAACCAGAAGAACGTCATGCAGCAGCAGGCGCTCACCTCGCAGAACGAGCTGCAGAAGAACCAGTTCCAGGCCCAGGGCGACTCGATCAAGGCGGCCGGCCGGGCCAAGGCAATCCTGGCGGAGGCGGAGGCGCAGGCCAAGGCCAACCGGCTCCTGAGCGAGAGCATCACCCCGACGCTGGTGCAGTACGAGATGAGCAAGCGGTGGAACGGGCAGATGCCGCAGGTGACGGGAGGGGCGATGCCGATGCTGCAGTTGCCGGGCGCCGCGAAGTAGGCCACCGAGACGTTCAAGTTTACCGGGAGCGCCACCGGTACCCGTCTCGCAACAGGTGTGTGCACGCAGGATCCCTGGTTGAAGAACCCTCCCAGCGGACTCGGTGTATGCCAGGGCATCGCGGTTCAAGCGAAGGTGGAGAGTAGCGGGCCGATTCCCATGGAGTTGATCGAGCCTAAGGTCTTCCTGCTCGCCCGGACGATGGCGCTGGCGGAAGCTCAGGCACTCTCCCTGGCTCACGCATCCGGCTCGGCGCCCCCACCGCCGACGCCGACCCCGCTCGCGGTGCCGAGAGTCAATGTCGGCGATCACCCGGCGGGCGGCGGACCAGTCACGGCCAGCCAGCCGGTCGTGCTCCCGGTTGCCAGGGCGCCTGTCACCACGGTCGTCCGAGTGGAGGTTGAAGGCGAGGACCCTGGTCAAGGCAGGGAAGTTCCAAGTCAACCGCGGCAGGGGTCGGCGCACCAGCCGATGGCGGGTTTCGGCGCGCTCTGGAGTGGCAACGCCCAGCTTCTATGGGTTGACGGCACGGTGGGCGCGGTGCTCGACCTCATCGTGGATATTGCGGTGGCCGGCAAGTATGCCGTCCATCTCTACCCGACCAGGGCGCCCGATTACGGCAACTTCAAGATGACGGTGGACGGCAAGCAATCATCGGTCCCGTTCACCGGCTTCGATCCCAAGGTGATGCCGACCGGCAGGTATCTGATCGGCACCTTCTTCCTGCAACCGGGCCCGCGCCGGGTGAGGCTCACGATCACCGGCCGGTCCCCGAAATCGACCGGGTACCTGGTCGGGATCGACCGGATCACCCTGACCAGCATCGAATCGCGGTGACGAGTAGGGCGCCCGATCGAAGGAATCTCCGGCTCTCGCGCAGGTTGCCACATCCCGTACGGTGGTATATAGTCGCAGGGCCACAGGTCCTCGCCTTCTCCGCGACGCCGGACTCAAGACGCCACGAGGAATCTCCAAGACCGCCGAGCTGCCGATCCGGAGCTCGGCGTTCGCCTCGGTCCACTCGCAGAGGTATCCATGTCGCATTCGGCGCAAGCTCAGGGCTCGGTCGCCTCTCTCTGGCGCTATCCGGTCAAGTCCATGATGGGCGAGGAGCTGGAGGGCACCGAGGTGACGGAGCGTGGGCTGCTGGGTGATCGCGCCTACGCGCTGGTGGATCGGGCCGACGGGAAGGTGGCCACCGCGAAGAACCCCAGGAAATGGCCGCACCTGTTTGATTTCCGGGCGGCCTACGTGGACACGCCTCGCCCCGACACCGGGTTGCCGCCGGTCCGCATCACCCTGCCGGACGGCACCGTGGTGACCAGTGGAGAGAGTGACCTGGACCGGATTCTCTCCCGGGCCGCCAACCGCGAGGTGACCTTCGATCGAGCCGAGCCCGGCCCCCGGTCGGCGACGGCCGAGGAGTATTGGCCGGACATGGCGGGCCTGGATCACCGGGACACGGTCACCGATCTCGAGTTGCCGCAGGGCACCTTCTTCGACTGCGCCGTTCTCCATCTGCTGACCACGGCCACGCTCGATCGGCTCCGCCAGGTGTACCCGCCGGGGCGTTTCGAGGTCCGGCGATTCCGGCCCAACCTCGTCGTGGAGACCACCAACGGCGCCAAAGACTTCGTGGAGAATGCCTGGATCGGCGGGACGCTTGCCATCGGGGAGACGGTGCGTCTCAGCATCACCGGCCCCTGTCTTCGATGCGTGATGACTACCCTCCCTCAGGCCGGCCTCCCAGAGGATCCAGCGATCCTGCGCACGGCCGTCGAGCAGAATCACGGCCACGTCGGCCTCTACGCGTCCGTCGTGCGGGGTGGTTTCGTCCGCCGGGGGGATGCCGTGAGGCTGGAGTAGACCAGAACACCACTCGTCACTCTACGATCGCCTCGGCGGCGTCTACAACATCGCCACCGTGGTCGATGACTTCATCGACCGACTGATGATCGATGCCAGGCTCAATGCCAATCCGCGCGTCGATGAGGCTCACCATCGGGTCTCCCCGGTAGGGTTCAAATTCCTGGTGACGGAGATGGTGTGTTGGGCCACAGGCGGCCCGCAGACCTATTCCGGTCGCTCCATGGGCGATTCGCATCGGCACTTGGATCACCGACCAGGAATGGGACGCCATGCTGGACGACTTTCGGCGGTCGCTCGACAAGTTCGGCAGTGACGTAACTGTCCGGCCTTCTCCGCCCCGCGGACGCGACAGACGTCGGCCGCCTCCCGGCGGCGTTGGCCGACATCAGTGACTCTCACGGATGGACGATTCGGATTGGTAACTGCGCGAAGGCTCGGCTAGCGTACCTCCCGGTACCGGACGCGTCCAGAGACATCCGGCCGCCCTCCGGTCAGCCGCTCGACTCCTTCGGCTCGACCGGCAGCCCCTCCGCCTGCCACGCCACCCACCCTCCGGTCAGCGCCCGGGCCCGCGGCCATCCAGCCTGACGAAGCTCTCGCGCCACCCGGGCGCTTGTGGCTTCGTCCTGTCAGGTACAGTAGAGGACGATCGTGGCATCCCGGGGCAATCGTCGCTGCCGGGCGAGCCGCACGGCGTCATCCGGGGGAAGGCGGATCGAGCCGACGGCGCGGAACCCGTCGTCACGGTAGCTCCGCTCGGTGCGCACGTCCGCGACGACCACGGGCTCCTGCCGCTCCCACATCTCGCGCAGCTCGGCCACGGTGATCCGCTCCGGCACCGGCTTCTCCGCCTCCCCGGCCGGCGCGGACGTCGGCTGAGCGCGCGCCGCCGGAGCCGACGTCAGTATCGGCGCGGCCGCGCCCGATCCGGCGCGCCGGAGGAAGAGCGCGATCCCGCCGCCGTGCAGCACCACCGAGAGCAGTACGACGAGGCAGGTGATCGAGAAGAGCCGCTCCGCCCCCGGGAGCCCGGCGAACACCGGCAGCAGGACCAGCAGCAGCGAGCTCAGGCCTCGCGGGCCGAACAAGGCGACGATCCGCACGCTCTTTGCATCGATGCCCGCCCGTGCGAGCACCGGCATGAGGACGATCGTGCGGACGCTCACCGCCATCAGGGCGAACACCACCGTGCGTCCGTCCGCCACCGTCAGTCCGCTCCAGATGAGTCCCGCGCCGAACAGCACGAATGTCAGCAGCAGGAACATCTCCGCCGTCGCCTCACCGTAGTCGAGGAAGCAGTCGCACAGCTCGACGTCCAGCGCCGCGATGGTGAGCCCCGCGGCGAATGCCGCCAGGAACCCGCTGCCGCCCACCGTCTCCGCTCCCGCGTAGGCGGTGAACGCGACGCCGAGCGCATAGAGCGACTCGTAGTCGCGCCGGACGCCGACCCGTTTCCGTACCTGTTCCAGCAGGGTGATCGCCACGTAGCCGGCCACGACGCCGAGCCCGGGACCCAGCAGGAACAGGCCGACCGCGTGGCGGCCGATCTCCCGGCCGGTCGCGGCGCCGCCGGGGCCCAGCGCCAGCATGCTCAACACCACGATGGGCAGCAGGATCACGTCGTTCGTCCCGCTCTCCAGCCGCAGCGCGAGCCGGGCGGATGGGGGGAGATCGGGATACCGGAGCAGGGTGCGGAGCAGCACCGGGTCGGTCGAGGCGAGCGCCGCCCCCAGGATGCACGCGGCCGGCGCCGGCAACCCGAGGAGCAGCCATGCCGCGACGGCGATGAGTGCGGCCGGAATGAGGGTCCCGGGGCCGAGCACCAGCAGCGTGAGCCTCCGCTGTTGTCGCACCTCGACCGTGTCGACCCCGATGGCGTCGCTGAACAGCACCAGCACCAGCGCCAGCGTGGCGACCATCCGCAGCGCGGGCGACTCGAGCGTCAGCTCCACGGCGCCCAGCCCCGCGGGGCCGAGCACCACGCCGACCAGGAGGAAGATGGCCATCTGGGGAAGTCCGTTCCGCTCCACCACACCGGAGAGGAGCGACGAGACCAGGATCACGATGCCGACCATCGCCAGCAGGCCGACGAACTGTTCGGGAGTCATGGCTCAAGTATGTCCCGGCCCTGGCGCGGTCCGCCAGCCGGGCGCTAAGCTCGATTGCCATGACCGTTCACGAGCCCACCGCCACCGCCCTGCTGCTCACCACCTGCGGCCTTCTGCTGGGGGTGAGCGTGCTCTTCAGCCGAGCGTCGCAGCGGATCGGGGTGCCGATCGCGCTGCTGTTTCTGCTCATCGGCATGCTGGCCGGCTCCGAGGGTGTCGGCGGGATCGCGTTCGCCGACTACGGCTTCGCCTTCCGGCTCGGCTCGCTGGCGCTGGCCCTCATCCTGTTCGACGGCGGGCTCAACACCCCGCTGCAGGCGATCCGCCGCTCCTGGGCGCCCGCATCGGTGCTCGCCACCGCCGGCGTGGCACTCACCGGCGCGTTGCTCGCCGTGCCCGCGCACGTCTGGGGACTCTCGTGGCCGGAGGCGCTGCTGCTCGGCGCGATCGTCTCCTCCACCGACGCGGCGTCGGTGTTCGCCATTCTCCGCGGGAGCGGACTCCAGCTCCTCCGGCGGGTCGGTACGACCCTGGAGCTCGAGTCGGGGCTCAATGACCCGGTGGCCGTCATCCTGACGACGGCGCTGACCACCAACCTGCTGCACCCCGGAGAGACAGAGGGCTGGCGCATCGGGGTCGAAGTCCTGGTGCAACTGGCCGTGGGCGGCATTCTCGGCGTGGCGCTCGGCTACTGGGGCCGCCAGCTCCTCGCCCGGCTGCACCTCCAGAGCGGAGGACTCTATCCGGCGCTCACCCTCGCGCTGGCGCTCCTCGCGTATGGTCTCACCACCTTGCTCCACGGGAGCGGCTTCCTCGCGGTCTACCTGGCCGGTCTGGTGCTGGGCAATGGCCCGCTGCCGTTCCGGCCGGGGCTCCTCCGGGTCCACGATGCGCTCGCCTGGCTGGCCCAGATCGGCATGTTCCTGGTCCTCGGACTCCTGGTGCTTCCCTCCAGGATGGAGGCGGTGGCGCTCTCGGGACTCGGCCTCGCCGTCCTCCTGGCGTTCGTGGTGCGGCCGCTGGTGGTAGCGCTCTGTCTCCTGCCGTTCCGCTACCCGGCGCGAGAGACGCTCTACATCGGGTGGGTCGGTCTCCGGGGCGCCGTGCCGATCGTGCTGGCCACCTTCCCGGTGCTCGCGGGAGCACCGGGCGCGGCGCGGATCTTCGACCTGGTGTTCTTCATCGTGGTAGTGAACGCGATCGTGCCTGGCGGTACGGTCGCCTGGGTCACCCGCCGGCTCGGCCTGCAGGCGAAGGAACCGCCGGCGCCGCCGGCGGTGCTGACGATCGAGTCGCGGCTGCCGCTGGAGGGAGACCTGCTCTCCTTCTATATCGACGAGGCGGTGCTGGTGGCGGGGATGTCGCTGGAGGAGCTGGACTTTCCGGAGGGGGCGGCGGTCGCGCTGATCGTCCGAGGAAACCAGCTGCTGCCGGCGCGGGGATCGACGGTGCTGCGGCCGGGGGACCACGTGTACGTGCTGGCCCGGCCGGAGGACCGGCCGCTGGTGCAGCTCATGTTCGGACGGCCGGAGGAGGGGTAGGCGCGGGGTGCTGTCGGCGGCGGCCTCACCAACCGCGTTACTTGCCGGTCGACTTCCCTTTCAGCTCGACCAGGATCAGCTCAAAGGGCTTGTCACCGGTGTTCTCCGGCAGGTGCTTTCCACCGGGTGCCCATTGGGTCGATCCGGCCTTCGCGGCGTCTTCCCGGCTCTTTCCGTCGGGCGTGGTGAATTTCACCTGACCATCGGTCAGGAACACGGCGACGCCGTTGGGGTGGTCGTGCATTACCGACTTCTCACCCGCCCCGTAGCTGATCCGAAGCACCCGCACCTGTTCGTTCTCGAACTCCACCGTGTAGTGCTTGGGGTCGACCTTGACGGGGTCCTGCGCCAATGCCGGGACCGCGCTCATGATCCACAGGGCCGCTAGGGCCGCCATAAGGGGTAACGGTCTCACGAGTCGCCAGGAGAGCATCCGCCCGTCGTTCTGCTGACGCTGGCCGCTCCGCACCTCGCCCAGCTCCAGCCCGGCCCGGCAGGCCGCGTCAGCTCGATGCTCGAGGTTCTCGGCCTTGGCAGCCCAGGTGATGAGGCGTGGGGTGGTGAGATCGTCCAGGCCGAACCAGCGCGGGCCTGGTGGAGGCGGTGGGGAGAGGTCCGGGCCGATGAGCTCCAGATACATGGCCGGTCCGAGACGGATCAGAGCGTTCCGCGTCCCCTGATCCAGGTGGCGGCCGCCCGCGGTCGCCCGGACACCAGTGAGCGCCTGGAGGCGATCGATCTCCTGTTCGAGGTCGCGACCGCCCCAGACCAGGTGATCGACCAGCGGCAGTGGAGGAAACGTGCGCCGACGCTCATACCGGAGCAGGCCGGTGGCCTGGTCTCGGCCGAGGAGCTGGAAGCCGCTCTTCCTCAGCACACCGATCGAGGGCTCGAGGGTCTCGTACGTCGTGGCAGTGATCACGACCACCTCCGGATGACGAAATGCCCTCCCGACCAGCGCCTCAACGGCCTCGGTCGCGTAGCCCTGACGCTGGTGCTCGGCGGCAACCGCATAACCGATCTCGAC
>JBBSHB010000129.1:0-8365 GCA_038253515.1 Gemmatimonadales bacterium
ACGCCACACCAGACATCTCGCATCGAGTCTCCTGCGGTCAGTGGTTCGGGGCGGCCGGCCCGGCCTCCGGCATCACCTGGAGCAGCACGGCCGGACGCACCGAGATCTCCCCGGCGAACGGCCGGCTGTGCACCGCCACCAGCGTCACCGCCACTCCGACCGAGGTGGCGAAGATGCCCATGATGATCCGGTTCGTCGCGCGATTGTCGCTGTGGACCAGGCCGATGGTCAGCAGAGTGAGCCCTGCCTGCAGGAGCAACGCGGTCCACTTCACCCAGTTGATCGACGAGTGGCTGAGGAGGATTCTGAGACGGCGCGCCTCCAGCGCGCTTTGCAGGGCGGCGATCATCTCGCGTTGCGCGGCCAACTGGCCTGCCCCCCGGGGCTCGAGCGTGAGGGTCAGGCGCAAGGCCGCGGTCAGCGACGCCGGGGCGAGCGTCCGGGTCGCGGAACCACGCGACATTGCCGGCCAGTCCTGGGTTACCGGCTCCTGGATGTGGCTCCGGAC
Organism: Gemmatimonadales bacterium; assembly: GCA_038253515.1. Classification (GTDB taxonomy): domain Bacteria; phylum Gemmatimonadota; class Gemmatimonadetes; order Gemmatimonadales; family GWC2-71-9; genus CAVVWJ01. Next base: position 509 of record JBBSHB010000129.1, read on the forward strand.
CAGCTCCCGCAGGCGCGCCTCGGGCTCCCCGGGAAACCCGGCCGCAAGGAGCACGACTGCCCTGAGGGCGCTCGCCTCCCGATTGACGGCCGTGTTCGCCCGATCGAGATCACCCCATACCTGGGCGGCGAGAAACCCGACCAGCAGGGCGAAGAGGATCGCCATCGGCGGCAGCATGCCCGGCGAGACCGCCTTGAAGGCGCGCGCCCGCTCCCCCACCGCGAGTGCCGTGATGAGCAGGTACAGACCGGCCGCGACGAGGTATGAGGCCGCGAGGATCACGACCGCCATCTCCAGGACCGGAATGTTGAGGAGCCAGTCGCCCATCTGCTCTCCTCCTTGGGTGAGCCGAGGCCGTGACCGTTCGCGGTCTGAATGCCGTGGATTGGATGAATCTGTCGAGGGGATCCGGCATGCGACAGGTGTCGACCCGCAGGCGCCGCTTTACGGCGTCACCACCCGGGGCAGCTCGATGAAGCTCGCCTGGCCGGGTGAGTGGTAGATCCGCTGCACCGCCTTTCGGTAGTCTCCCGGCTTGGCCCAGAAGATGTTGGGGACGAAGGTCTGCGGGTTGCGGTCGTAGAGCGGAAACCAGCTCGACTGGATCTGCACCATGATGCGATGGCCGGGCAGGAAGACATGATTGGCCGTGGGCAGGGCGAACCGGTAGAGCAGCGGCTGATTGGCCGCGATGGGCTTTGCGGTCTCCAGACTCTCGCGATAGCGGCCCCGAAAGACGTCGGCCGCGACCATCAATTGATACCCGCCCGTGCCCGGCTGGCCGGCGACTTCGTCGGGATAGGTGTCGATCAGCTTGACGACCCAGTCGGCGTCAGTGCCGCTGGTTGAGGCGACCAGGTTGGCGATCGGCTGGCCGCTGATCTTGACCGGATCCGTCAAAACGTCGGAGACGAACGCCACCACGTCCGGGCGGCCCGATGCCTCACGCTGGTCGTCGACCAGCCACTCCTGCCAGGTCAACGGGTAGTCGTAGCCGACCGGTTGAATGGGGCGGGCACGGAACGGCACCGGCTTGGCGGGATCGGAGACGTATTCGTCGAACGCCGCGTCGCCGGCCTTCGGCGGATCGAAGCTGAGCCTGAGCCCGGCGGCCAGATGGAGTGGCGTCGGCCGGACGGTGCACCCGCTCGCACAGCCGGCCGGCCACGCAGGCAAGCGCCGCCAGGTGTTGGTTCCGGTCTCGAAGGCGGACACCGGTGGGACATCGGCCTTGGGTGCGCCGTCCTTGAGGTATCGATCCAGGAATGGGCGCAGGATCTGCTGGCGGAAGTAGAGCGCGGTGTTGCTGTTGAACTCCAGGGCGCCCAGCCTGCTGCCCTCTTCGATTTCCTGGCCGTGATACCAGGGCCCCATGACCAGGAACACCATATCGTTGGCGGAGTCCTTGGGCTCCAGCGCCTTATACATGGCGATCGCGCCGTAGATATCCTCCTGATCCCACAGGCTGTGGACCAGCATCACCGGAACCTTCAGCGGCTGCGCAGCCAGCACCTTGTCCACTGCCTGGTTGCGCCAGAAGGCGTCGTAGCTCGGATGCTCGAGCAGCTTCCGCCAGAAGCCGAGCTGCTCCATTCCACGGCGCCGTCCGAGCTCACCCGCGGAGCCCGCCTGCATGAACATGTCGTAGTCGTCGAAGTGGCTGGTCCACCACTTGGCGCTATTGTCGCGCGTCGCCACCTGCTCGTAGATGTAGGACATGTTCTGCTGGCGGAACGCGCCGTTGTGGAACCAGTCGTCGCCCATCCAGCCGTCCACCATGGGGTTCATCGGCACCGCCACCTTGAGCGCCGGGTGCGGGTTGACCAGCGCCATCAAGGGCAGGAACCCGTCGTAGGAGATGCCCAGGATGCCGACCTTGCCGTTGCTTTCCGGCAGGTGCTTCACCAGCCAGTCGATGGTGTCGTAAGTATCGGTGGAGTGATCGACCGGGGTCGGATTCTCCGGACCGTGCAGCGGCCGGTTCATCACGTAGTCGCCCTCGGACCCGTACTTGCCGCGCACGTCCTGAACCACCCGGATGTATCCACCCTCCACGATCACGTCGGTGGCGTTGTCGTAGCCGGTCAGGATCGGGCCGAGATGGGCGCTCTGAGCGTGCGTGGTGAGCGCGGTGGCGTCGTACGGCGTGCGGGTGAGCAGGATCGGTGCGCCCTTCGCCCCCCTCGGCACCAGGATGACCGTGTGAAGCTTTACTCCATCGCGCATGGGGATCATCACATCGCGTCTCGCGTAGTCGAAGCTGTCGGTCACCGGCCTGAACTGGGCCGGCGTCTCACTTGGCAGGCGTGAGGGCGCCGCGGCCGGCCGGGCCTGAGCCTGCAAACGCTCGGCGAACATCGGCGCGCCGACCAGCTCGACCAGAAAGACGAACGCACCGACGCAGGCGGTCAGCTTCATCGAGGGTTCCTCCAAGGGGTGTTGGGGCTGAACGTTTCTGCACTCGGACGCTCCCACCTTGCAATCCGCGCTGCTGCTGCCTGCCAGCCCGTGCAGTTTGCAGGCGTCTGCGCGCTTGGATCCGACGCGCTGTCGTGCTCCTGGACAGCGTCAAACTTCTCGGAATTGTGTCCGCCGGCGGACCGGGTAATAGTAGATCGGCCCCTGAAGGAGCGAGCGCCATGGCACGCGAGTTCATCGCCTTGAACGGGCGGATCTGGTTAATACGGCCCCGGGATGAGGTCCGCAAGGATGAGGTCGCCAGCCACGTCACCCTGGAGCTGGTCAGCGACAAGGAGACTCGGGTGGTGAGCTGCCGGCGGGAGGAGTGGGAGGTTGCCGCGCCGGATCTGGCGGCACTGCTCGCCCGCTCGGTGGTGTCCGGGGCGTCGCGGAGCATCGTGTCGGGCCGGAATCCTTGAACCGCCGTCTCGCGGCCGAGGGGCCTGGAACCTCACGGCGAGAGCCGGCGTTAACCTCCCAGACCGAGACATAGCCTTCGGGCCCCGATGGTGCAGCCCGGGTGACCAATTGCCGCCAGCTTTCGCCCGGGTGGGAGTTTCTGCCCGGGCGCTTGGCTGTCCGTCAGCGAGCCCGCCGGCGGGGCTAGCTCCGCGGTGCGGATTCAGCAGCCTCGTTTTGTCGAGCCGGTGACCGGCCGGCCCGCGGCGCTTCCAGGCCCGAAGTGGTGAGCTGCATGATCACGTACGCCGCCGCGGTGGCGACGTAGAGGAAAAAGCTGACCAGCGGGCGGACGAAGGCCACCGCCACTGCGGTGCTATACGCGATCGGACCGAAGCTCAGACGGTGGTAGATCCGCTCGATCACCCGCTGGTCCAGCGTCGCCTCGACCAGCCGCCGGCGGTGCGTGGCGTACCACCAGTTGAGCGCCAGGCTGCCACCCGCCGCCATCATGTTCGCTCCATAGAGGACCACGGAGGTCCGGTACCGCGGGTGCTCACCCAGCAGCGCGGCCGAGAACGGGAGGAACGAGACCCAGAGAAGAAAGAGGATGTTGATCCAGATGTGTCGCCGGTTGGTGTGGCGAATGAAATGAAACTGGGTATGGTGGGCCACCCAGAAGATGCCGACCACCACGAAGCTGATTACATAGCTCACCACCTTCGGCCAGAGGGCCAGCAGGGCCAGATCGAGCTCGGCCGGCGTGCGCACCCTTGCCAGGGACGGGTCGAGTAGCGCGAGGACCAGCAGTGTGAGCACGATGGCGAAGACGCCGTCGGCCAGCGTCTCCAGTCTCGCCTTGCTGATGAACCCAATCTCAGGTTCGGGCATGGAAGTTCACCCTGCGTCGTGGACTACCCGTGCGGCTCCAGGGTTCCGGTAAGCGGGTACCACTCCTTCGCGCTGGACGCGAACCCGTGGAGTTGACCGGTATTCGTGTTCACCAGCACCGTCAGAGTGAACCCGGACTCCGAGAGGTACGACACCAGGTGCAGACCGGGCGCCACCTCGAACGCTGCGTAGCGGGTGCCGGGGCGCTTCTCCGTGCTTGGCGTCTCCTTGGCGGCCCCACCCACCTCCCGCCAGGTCACCGTGCCGTCGCGATCGAACGTGTGCTCATAGGTCTTCCCGGCCGTGGGCCCATCGCTGAATTTCCAGCGCTGAGTCCGGCCACCGAGCGACAATCCCTTTCCGACCATAGATGCCTCCAGATGGACGATGCTGAAGTGTAGTGCGTCCCTCGCCCGACCGGTGGGCAGGCCGAGCGGCTCGAGCTGTCGGTCCGGCTGAACAATCTCTTCAACCCATCGTACGCCACACCGGGCTGGGTCGAGCACCGGCAGTCGTCCATCGCACAGGATGGACGCAACGTCAGCGCGGAGCTGGGCTACCGGTTCTAAGCTTCGGCTGCCGCGCCGAGCGCCCCGCGGCGTGCGGCGGTCACCACTCAGTCTGCCGGTGTGAGGTCAGCACGGCGGCGAGCTCCCGGACCCCTCGACGGATCTCCTGCGGATCGACCGCGGCGAACCCCAGCTGCAAGCCATCCATCGCCAGCGGTGTCCGGCCGTAGCGGCTCAACGCAACCACTTCAACCTCTCGTGGAGCCGCCGCGCCTTCCGCGGTCACCATCATCGGTCAATTCGTAGCTGACGTCGACGACCCTGCCCCTCCAGACGCTCTCCCACTCACCCATCGAATACCAGCCGACCTCGCCCTCGGAAGGGACCAGTATGCCGTCGCGCCGCTGATAGTCGCCGAAGTGCCCCTCCCACGGCGCCTGTTTATAGCCGCCTTCGAACCTGCCCCACCGGCCTGGCGTGTACACCCCGGCAATCTCTCCGGTGTCGTTGAACCGAAACTCGAGCGACACGGTCAGGCCGGCATCGGTGAGCGTGGCAACGGCTTTCTCGTCGCTCATCGGGCTCCACCGGAGACCCGGACCCGGCAGCAGCGCCGTCGGATACCAGGCCGCCTCGGCCAGGTAGCGGTGCCAGGCACCGGAGTCGAGCTCGGGCCGCGCGCTGTCGGCGGCGAGGGTGATGGCGGAGAAGACGCTCACCCTACCCGAGCCGTTCCCTCCAACATATGCATCGCGCACCCGTACATGGAGAAGCGGCAGGATCCTGACCCGCGCGTCCCAGGCGAATCCGGGAGACGGCGGCACGATGATCTGCCGAGCCGTGAACGGCGACCACCGGCTGCTCCGGATGCTGGTTCGAAGCGCGCCGACCTGCTCCAGTCGCGCCACCCGGATAAACGGCTGCCGCTCGGGAAGCACGAGCCGGAAGTATCGCGCTGCGAGGCAAAATATGATGTATAGAACGGACCTGTGCCATAAGCGGCGTTCGAGTTACTGTGAGTCCCAAGGAGAGAATCCCAAGGAGAGACCATGACGGTGAGGCATCCTCGTTGCATAGCCATTCCTGTCCGGCAACGGGCTGCATGACCGAAGGAGCGCTCCGGAATCAAGTCGAGGGCGAGCCTGAGGCCGGAGCGAGGCTGCTTGCGCTGACCCGGCCAGGCAAACCCGGCGCGGCCGACTGGCTTCTCCTGGTCGTCCCGGGCGTCATCTGGGGCGCCTCGTTTCTCTTCATCGCCGAAGGCCTGCGGGCGATCGGGCCCTACGGAGTCACCTTCGTACGGATACTGGTCGGCTTCGCGACCCTGGCGGTCTTTCCGGCGGCTCGGCGGCCCGTCGCGCGGTCCGCCTGGCCCGGCGTCGCCCTGCTGGCCGTTCTATGGATCGCCTTCCCGCTCAGTCTGTTCCCCTTCGCCGAGCAGCGCGTCTCTTCGGCCCTCACGGGAATGCTCAATGGCGCGAACCCGCTGTTCACGGCCATTGTGGCGGCGGCGCTCGCCCGGCGCGCCCACTCACGGGGCGTCGTAGCGGGGCTGGCCGTTGGTTTGACGGGGGCGGTGCTGGTGGCCTGGCCGACGATGCACGAGGGCCGCAGCAGCGTCGACGGGGTCCTGCTGATCCTGGCCGCGCTGGTCTCCTACGGCTTCGCGCTCAACCTGGCGCGCCCGCTGCAACAGCGGCACGGCGCCTTGCCGGTGATCTGGCGGGCCCAGGCCATCGCCCTCCTCGTGACCGCGCCGCTGGGTCTGCCCGACCTGCTCGCGGCGCGCTGGACGCCCGGCCCCTTGCTGGCGCTCCTCGCGCTGGGTGCGCTCGGCACCGGGATGGCGTACGTGGTGATGGCCGTCGCTGCGGGCCGACTGGGGTCGACGCGTGCCTCCGCCACCACCTTTCTGATCCCACCGGTGGCGCTCGTGCTCGGGCTCGTGGTGCGCGGCGAGCGGGTGGCGCTGCTGTCGGTGATCGGATGCGTCGCGTGCGTGGCCGGCGCGTGGCTCATGCGCCGGGCGCAGAGCGATTTCAGCCACCGTGAGGCTGGGTCCTAATCGACCTCGATCACGCCTTCGCTCACCAGCACACTCGCCCCGCCGATCCAGGTACCGGCGACGAGCCCCTCGCGCTTCTCCGCGCGCGCCTCCAGTACGCTGGGCCGTCCCATCTCCACGCCTTGGGCGATGCGCCAGCGGAAGCTGCCGTCGGCGGCGCCGTGGTAGTGGCTGAGCAGCCCGGCCAGTTCGCAGTTCGCGCTGCCGGTGGCGGGGTCCTCCGGTACGCCGTCTCGCGGCGCAAACATGCGTGCCCGGATATCGAAGTCGTCAGCGCTGCGGGTATAGAGATGGACGTCCGGGGTGACGCCTTCGGAGATCAGCCCATCGAGCCCGTCCTGGTTGATGCGCGCGCGCTCCAGCGCGGCTCGGTCTTGGAGCTCGGCCATCAGGAACGGTAGTCCAACCGAGGCGACCTGAGGTGCGTGTGTCGTGGTGACGATATCGTCCGGGGCGAGCGACACGGCCGCGGCCAACGACCGCGCGGTGATGGTCTTGCCCAGCGAGAGGCGCTCGGGAGCCGACAGCTCGCACCAGATCGGTTCGCCCTCGCGCCGGTGAATCGATAGCTGGACCAGGCCGGCTCGCTCCTCGAAGGTCACCGTGATCGATGGGTCGATGGGACCCAACTCACCAGCGGTCGCCAAGGCAAAAGCGGTCCCGATGTTGGGATGCCCGGCGAAGGGGATCTCGGTGGTGGGTGTGAAAATGCGAACCCTCCGGGTATGCCCCGCCTCCGGCGGAAACACGAACGTGCTCTCGGAGAAGTTGAACTCCCGGGCAACCTGCTGCATCTGCCGGTCGGAGAGACCAGCGGCCTCGGGCAAGACGGCAAGCTGATTGCCGCCGAAGCGCGTAGTGGTAAAGACGTCGCAGATGTAATAGCGGTAGCGCATGGTGGTTGCTGTCTCCTGAAGGCTAGGGCTACGCCCGCGAGCTGGTAGCGCTCGCCTTGCGGGCGTAACCCATGTATGCGAGCGACGTATCTCGGCTTTCCCCCGGCCGCATCTGCCGGGCGGCCTCGGCGTAGCTGATCAGCCCTCGCTTGCGTCGGCGCAGGGCGCGGATGACCCGAAACGGATTGGTCCGCGGCCTGAGTCCGGTGAGCCCGCAGGGAACCAGACCATGCTCTTCCAGGAACCGGTGGAGCTCCTCCGGCTTGATGAACATGTTCCAATCGTGCAGACCCGGTGGCATCACCGCGGTGTACCGCCAGTCCTGGAGCAGCTTGATCACGATCAGCCGACTCAGTGCGGTTCGATTGATCGTGTCAAAGAGATAGATACCGCCGGGCTTGAGCACGCGAGCGGTCTCCGTGATGACCCGGCGCGGGTCGCTCACGTGCTCCAGGACGTCACAGCAATACGCCACATCGAAGGTCGCCTCCGCGTAGGGGAGCGCCTCACCGGCCGCCGCGTGATAGGTGATCCGGATCGGTTGACCGGCGGCGTGCTCCCGCGCGGCGGCCAGCGATTGCTCCGACGGGTCTACGCCCGTCACCGTGCAGCCCAGGCGAGCGAACTCCTCCGCCAG
>JBBSHB010000130.1:0-8331 GCA_038253515.1 Gemmatimonadales bacterium
CCCCAGCACCGCGACTGCGGCGCGGCCCACCAACACCACCCGCCCGGGCGCCGCCACCTCCGCCACCACGGCCTCGGTGATCTTCACCAGCTCGTGCTCCAGGCACCGGGGCACCACCCGGCCCTCGCCGACCAGCGGGAAGAGCTCCGGGGTGCCCGCGGCCAGGGTGCGGGCCAGGCGCTCGGTGAACATGGGCACCCGCTCCTCCCGCTCGGCCACCTCCTCGGGGGGCAGTCCGGCCCGCAGGGCCACCTGCTCCACCAGCTCATTGTCCACCAGGCGCCAGCCTAGTGCCGCGGCGACGCGCTCGGCGACTTCGGATCCACCAGCGCCGAACTGGCGGGAGATGGTGATGAGCATGAGCTAAGAGAGCATTGATGTGAGCCCTGTCATCCCGAGCGAAGCCTTGTCATCCCGAGGAGCGCAGCCGCTGTCATCCCGAGGAGCGCAGCCATTGTCATCCCGAGGAGCGCAGCCATTGTCATCCCGAGGAGCGCAGCCATTGTCATCCCGAGGAGCGCAGCCATTGTCATCCCGAGGAGCGCAGCGACGAGGGATCTTGCCCGCGACTCCCGACCGCGGCCGCGGAGTTCCGATCCCGAGGAGGAAATGACGTCGCCCACCGCTCGTACCGAGCCGCCGGCCCTATCACCCAGCCGCCGCGTTCCGATCCCGATCAGAAGATCCCTCGCTCCGCTCGGGATGACAGAGGGTATGCCTGAACCTTCTTAACATGCGACCCCGCCCCCCATCCGACCAGTCCCAGCGTGACATCCGGCTCCTCCGGCGTTATCCATTCCCAAGGAGGGCACCCGCCATGCGCTTCACGACCTACTCCAAGTACCACCCCGAGCTCGCCGACGCGGTGAATCTGCAGGGGCTGCTCGATCAGTTGAGCGACTTCCTGCTCCAGTCGGGGTTCGCCGGGGGCTCGCCGTCGTTCTGGAACGACGAGATGGGCGAGGGCGACCGGTCGCTGGACGCGCTGCGGCAGGCCATCCTCCAGGCGCTGATGGACTCGGGACAGCTTACCCCCGACATGCTCAAGGTGCTGCGGGGCGATTCCACCGGGGACGCGGCCCAGGACAAGGAGATCGAGGGCCAGCTGGGCGAGCTGCTCGACAAGATCGTGCAGCGGCTGATCGACGAGGGCTATCTCAACGTCGGCCAGGCCCCCCAGGTGCCGCAGGGCTACCAGTCGATGTTCGGCCCCGGGGGACAGGCCCGCTCGGCCGCGCAGCAGGTGCAGTTCAATCTCACCGAGAAGGGGATCGACTTCCTCGGCTACAAGACGCTCAAGAACCTGCTGGGCAGCGTCGGCAAGTCGAGCTTCGGGGCGCACGACACGCCTTACCTCGCCACCGGGGTCGAGGCCGAGGGGGTGAGCAAGCAGTACGAGTTCGGCGACGTGCTCAACCTCGACGTGCCCGCCACCCTCACCAACGCGATCGCCCGGGAGGGGCTGGGCGTGCCGATCAACATCGAGTACGACGACCTGATGGTGAGCCAGTCGGAATACCGCTCCTCCGCGGCGACGGTGCTCATGCTGGACTGCTCCCACTCGATGATCCTCTACGGCGAGGACCGCTTCACCCCGGCCAAGAAGGTGGCACTGGCGCTCACCCACCTGATCCGCACCCAGTACCCCGGCGACAGTCTCCGAGTGGTGCTGTTCCACGACTCGGCGGAGGAGATCCCGCTGAGCGCGCTGGCCACGGCGCAGGTGGGACCCTATCACACCAACACGGCCGAGGGACTCAAGCTGGCCCGGCGGATTCTCCAGGCGCAGAAGAAGGACATGCGCCAGATCATCATGATCACCGACGGGAAGCCGTCGGCGCTCACCATGCCGGACGGCCGGATCTACGTGAACTCGATGGGGCTCGACCCGCAGATCCTCCAGGCCACCTACCGGGAAGTGGCCAACTGCCGCCGCAACGGCATCATGATCAACACCTTCATGCTGGCGCGGGACCGCAGCCTGGTCGAGTTCGTCAAGCAGGTGGCCTCGATCTGCAAGGGCAAAGCGTACTTCACCAACACGATGACGCTGGGCCAGTTCATCCTGATGGATTTCATGAAGCGGAAGACGCGACGGGTCTCGTAGCCGGGACCCGGGTGCGTACCGCCTCCCTCACCGCCACGCTGCTGCTGGCCGCGTGCGCCTGCGCCGCGTACGCCTGCGCGGGCCGCTCCCGCCCACCGGAGACCAGTCCGCTCCAGGCCGCGATTCTCCGGCGGGAACAGGCGCCGATCGTCGGCCTGCGCGACGTACTGGACAGCGATACCCTGCTGGGCCATCGGGTGCGGGTCACCGGCTGGTGCGCCGGCGCGCCGGGGCTACTCGTGGGACGGCGGGTGGGAGTCTGGATCCTCGCGGCGCAGGACACCACGGTCGAGGTCCGCGGCCTGGTCCCTCCCGACTGCGCGCCGGAGCTCAAGGACGACGTGCTGCTGATGATCTTCGCCCAGGTAGTGCCGGCGTCGTCCCACGGAAGGGGGAGGCTGTTGCTGAGGTTGCCCGATTAGGCTGGTTCGTTCGGCTGGCACCGTCAAGTTCACCACGGAGACACGGAGAAACAGGGAGGCAGCACGGAGAAAACAAAAAAATAATGTGGTTCTCCGTGTTACCCTCCCCGTTCTCCGTGTCTCCGTGGTGAAAACGGAACCCAACGCATGCCCCGACCCCCGCCTACTGCCCCACCGTCTGACTCTGCTGCGGCTGCGGCAGCCCGCCCACCACCCGCTTGACCGTGCGGCCGGCGGGAATGGCGGACGAGGCACCCTCCAGCTCGTTGATGATGGCGAGCTGCTCGATCGGGATCGATGACGGGTACTGGCTGTTGAACTGCTCCAGCGTCATCTCCCGCGGCAGCTTCACCAGCTCGACTTTGGCCGGCTGCACGTTGAGCGCGGCCGGATCGCGCAGCACGGAGAAGCTCCCGATCGACTGCCGGAACGCGGCGTCGTAGCTGCTGAGCTTGCCCCCGGCGGTGTAGCCGAGCAGGCCGTAGGTGCTCCCGTTGTAGGAGACGAAGGCGACCACGCCCTGGATGGTGCCGCCCTGCTGGTCCTGCGCCTGGAAGTAGCTCGTCGCCGCCGGTAAGCCGTTGATGCTCGCCGTCGAGCCCTGGCCGGCCTGGATGCCCTGCTGCGAGAGGAACTGCTGGGCCGCCTGCTGCGGCGGGGTCTTGCCCGCGAGGCCGAGCTGGAACATGGCGTCCTGATTGGGGCTCTGTGCCACCACCGCGCTGGCGCCGTTCTGGGTTTTCCACCCCTCCGGGAAGATGAGCTGGAACCGCAGATCGGGATGATAGAAGCGGTTGCCCACGAAATATCCCTGCCGCGGGTCCTCCCCGAAGGTCAGTCCCTGCACGTGCTGAAGGTATTGCTCGCGGTTGATGACGGTCTTGGTGAGGTCCTTGTGTACGGTGTCCAGCCGCGCCTGGGTCGCCTTGATCCGATTCTCCGGATCGGGGTGGGTCTCCAGCCACTGCGGCAGCTTGCCCCCGCCGCTGGCCTGGCCGACGCGATCCAGCGTCTCGAACATGTGGCTCATCTCCCGCACGTCGTAGTTCTGATTGAGCGCGTAGCGGAAGCCGGCCAGGTCGGCCTGGTTCTCGTAGTCCCGGCTGTACTTGAGGAAGAGGAGCTGGAGGCCCTGGCTGGCCACGCCGGCGAGCTGGGCCACCTGGGGCGAGAGAATGCTGCCGAGGCCGAGGCCGAGCTGCGCCACCTGGGCCTTGCTGATCTGCTGCACCGAGTGGCGGTTGGTGACGTGGCCGATCTCGTGGCCCACCACGGTGGCGAGCTCGGCCTCGTTGGTGACGTAGCCCAGCAGGCCACGGGTCACGTAGATGAAGCCGCCGGGCAGCGCGAAGGCGTTGACCGAGGCGTCGTTCACCACGTGGAACTCCCACGGCAGGTTGGGACGCTCGGAGGCGGCCGCGATCCGCTTCCCGATGCCCGCGACGTATGCCTCGAGCTGCGGATTCTGGTAGATCCCGATGGTCTGGGCCACCTCCTGGGAGGCCTGCTTGCCCATCTCGATCTCCTGCGACTCGGAGACCAGCGAGAGCTCGTTCTTCCCGGTGACCGGGTTCCTGGCGCAGCCCGAGAGGGAGGCCGCGAGGAGAAACGCCGGGAGAAGGAGCGGGGCAACGGCACGACGTGGGGTCATGGGGAGATCCTCGGTTCGCGTTCGACCGGCCAGCCTGCTGCTCCCAGCCAAGCTAGGCTAAGGGCGGGCCGGCGGGCTGTGATCCCCGTCGCCCGTCCCGAAGTCGAGCGGCGGCCGGTCCTGCCAACGTCACGCCGGCCCGACGACCGCGACCGGAATCGCACTGCCGGTATTTTGGCCGTTGCCGAGCTGGCCCGTGGAGCCCGCTCCCCAGCAGTAGGCCCGGCCGGCCGTGCTCACCCCGCAGGTGTGGCCGAGTCCCGCGTTGATCGCGTTGAACAAGAGACCGCCCGTCACGGCCACAGGGCTCGACCGGTCGGCCCCCGAGTTGTCGCCGAGCTGACCGAGCGCATTGAACCCCCAGCAGTAGACCTGGCTCGCGGTGGTCACGCCGCAGGTATGATCGCCGCCCGGACTCACTCCCTGGAACAGGAGTCCGCCATTGACCGCGATCGGCTTCCAGCGGTCGGCGGTCGAGCCGTCGCCAAGCTGGCCGTGCGTGTTGCGGCCCCAGCAGTAGGCCACATTCCCCGTGGTCGTGCCGCAGGTATGGGCGTCCCCGGCGCTCACCTGGCGAAGGGTGAGCCCGCCTCTCACGGCAACCGGCCTCGAGCGGTCGATGTTGGTGCCGTCGCCGAGCTGGCCGTTGCCATTTTCTCCCCAGCAGTAGCCTCGATTTCCCGTGGTCAGGCCGCAGGTGTGGTCGGTGCCCGGGACCACCCGGCCGAAGCTGAGGCCGCCGACCACCCGCACGGGCTTGAGACGCCGGCTGGTCGTGCCATCGCCCAGTCCGCCGGAGATGTTGTCGCCCCAGCAGAAGGCGACGTTGGATGTGGTGATTCCGCAGGCGTGACGATAGCCCGCGCGCACGTCGCGAAAGAGGCGGCTGCCTGCGACCGCAACCGGCTTGAGAATCTGGGCTCCGCTGCCGTCCCCGAGCTGGCCGTCTCCGCCGAACCCCCAGCAATAGGCCCGATTCTCGGTCGTCACGCCACAACTGTGGAAGGTGCCGGCGCTCACCTGGCGAAAGCGGAGGGTCGTGGCCACCGCGGTCGGCTGCAGGCGATTGCTGGTGGTGCCGTCGCCCAGCTCGCCGTCGCGATTGAACCCCCAACAGTAGACCCGGTCGTCGGTGGTGACACCACAACTGTGGTAACTGCCCGCGCTCACCTGGCGGAACGACAGCGCGGCGACGGCACTGGCCACGGCCGGTGACGGCTCGGCCTCGGCCCGGTGGGTGACTCGGTGTCTTCCCGGCAGCCGGCCAGGGCGACCAGCAGCGCTCCGGCGACGACGGGAGCGAGCCGGAATGAATCATGGGTGACGGACCGCATGCCGCCTCCGATTTCGGGGGAGTCTTAGCTAACCTCCCCCGGTTAAGCCGAAGTCAAGCGACAAAAAAATTCACCACGGAGACACGGAGGTACACGACGTGTCTCCGTGGTGAATCTTTGCAGTTAGCTCTGTCCGGCCACCTTGACTGGAGACAACCGTTTCGTGGTAGTGCCGTCGCCGAGCTGGCCGAAGCTATTGTCGCCCCAGCAGTAGATCCGGTTGCCGGTGGTGATGCCGCAGGTATGGCCTCCGACCGGGCCCGCACTCACGCCGGCGAAGAGGAGGCCGCCAGCCACCTTGGTCGGCACGGCGCGCTGAGTACCGCTGCCGTCACCGAGTTGGCCGTTGCTACCCAGTCCCCAGCAGTAGGCCAGCTTGGTGGTCGTCACGCCGCAGCTATGGTAGTAGCCTGCGATCACCTGACCGAAATGGAGTCCGCCGTGTACCGCGGATGGTCTCGGCACGCCGCCGGTGAAGGTGCCAATGCCAAGCTCGCCGTTGGAGTTTTGGCCCCAGCAGTAGGCCAGGTTGGCCGTGGTGAGTCCGCAGGTATGGGTTTCATCCACCTGCTCACCCTGGGCGTCGTCGATGAGGCCGCCGCCAGCGATCACGCTCCGAAAGCTGAGCCCGCCGGCGATGGCCACCGGCTTGGAGCGGTTGGTTCGCGTCCCGTCACCCAGGGCGCCGTCCAGATTGTAGCCCCAGCAGTAGCCTTTGTCGCCGGTGGTGACGCCGCAAGTGAAGCCGCCTCCGGCGATCACGCTCCGGAAGCTGAGCCCGCCGGCCACCCGGATCGGCGTTATTCCAAAGTTGGTCCCCGCGCCGAGCTCGCCAAAGGCGCTCTTGCCCCAGCAGAAGCCCACGTCATAGTTGTTGACGCCACAGGTGTGATAGGTGCCCGCGCGGATGCGGACGAACCGGCGGCCGCCTGCCACCGCCGTCGGCGTCAAGGGGTCCTCACCTGCGGTACCACCGCCCACCTGGCCGTTTTCGTTCAGCCCCCAGCAGTAGGCCCGATTGTCCGCCGTCACGGCGCACGTATGGTACGCGCCGGCGCTCACCTGGACGAATCGGAGCGTGCCGGAGACCACCTTGGGTGACGAATGGCTGGTTCGGGTGCCGTCGCCGAGCTCCCCGAACTCGTTGTCCCCCCAGCAGTAGACCCGGCCATCCGCGGCCAGGGCGCAGGTATGAGACCCGCCGGCGCTCACCCGGGTGAACGACACTGTGGCCGCTGTCGCGGCCTCCAGCGCAGAAGCCTGCGTGGCCGCCGGTGCCGTGGGCGACTGGGCGTCCTCACCGCAGCCTGCCAGGGCGATCAGCAGCGCCCCGGCGACCGCAGGAGCGAGCCGGAATGGACTATGGGTAACGGACCGCATGCCTGCCTCCGATTTCGGGAGAGTCCTAGCTAGCCTCCCTCAGTCAAGCCGAAGTCAAGCGGTAACAATTCACCACGGAGCCGTTGAGGCCTAATCGGTGACGCTGCCGAGGTCGCGCGGCGCGACGTCCGCCGACTGGCGGCCCGCCGCGGCCTCTCTGGCGGGACGGCTCCGGAAGTACTCCACGGTGCTCTCCAGCCCCTGGGCGAGCTGGATCCTGGGCTCCCAGCCGAGCCACTCGCGGGCGGGGGTGATGTCCGGCTGGCGCTGGGAGGGGTCGTCCTCGGGAAGCGGACGGTAGGTGATCTTCACTTCGCTGCCGACCACCCGGGCCACCTCCTCCGCCAGCTCCCGGATGGTGAACTCCACCGGGTTCCCCAGGTTCACGGGCTGGTTCCGCTTCTCGACCGCCATCAGCCGGATCAGCCCGTCCACCAGCTCGTCCACGTAGCAGAAGGAGCGGGTCTGGGAGCCGTCGCCATAGAGCGTGAGCGGCTCCCCCCTGAGCGCCTGCACGATGAAGTTGGAGACCACCCGGCCAACCTGCTGCTCCCAGCCAACCTAGGCTAAGGGCGGGCCGGCGGGCTGTGACGCCCGTCGCCCGCCCTGGAAACCCGAGCGGTCAAGCCGAAGTCAAGCGCCTAGTCGGCGGGGCCATCGAGGCCGAGGGGAGCGGCGGCCTGGGAGTTGAAGCCGGCCTCCCTCGGCGCCCGGCCCCTGAAGAACTCCACCGTACGCCCCAGCCCCTCGGCCAGATGGATCTTCGGCTCCCAGCCGAGCCACTCGCGGGCGCGGGTGATGTCGGGCTGGCGCTGGGTGGGGTCGTCCTGCGGCAGCGGGCGATAGACGATCTTCACTTCCCGGCCGACCACCCTGGCCACCTCCTCGGCCAGCTCCCGGATGGTGAACTCCACCGGGTTGCCGAGGTTGACCGGCTGGTTCCGCTTCTCCGCGGCCATGAGGCGCATTAGCCCGTCCACCAGCTCGTCCACGTAGCAGAAGGAGCGGGTCTGGGAGCCGTCGCCGTAGAGCGTGAGCGGCTCACCGCGGAGGGCCTGGACGATGAAGTTGGAGACCACCCGGCCGTCGGCCTCCGCCATCCGGGGACCGTAGGTGTTGAAGATCCGCGCGATGCGGATGTCCACCCGGTCCTCCCGGTGGTAGTCCATGAACAGCGTCTCGGCCACCCGCTTGCCCTCGTCGTAGCAGGAGCGCGGGCCGATCGGGTTCACGTTGCCCCAATAGGTCTCCGGCTGCGGGTGGACCTGGGGCTCGCCGTAGATCTCCGAGGTGGACGCCTGGAGGATGCGGGCGCCGACCCGCTTGGCCAGCACCAGCATGTTGATGGCGCCCATCACGTTCGACTTGACGGTCTTGACCGGGTTGTACTGGTAGTGCACCGGGGAGGCGGGACAGGCCAGGTTGTAGATCTGGTCC
>JBBSHB010000131.1:0-8291 GCA_038253515.1 Gemmatimonadales bacterium
GATTCCATCGAGGCGCATCTCCGGATCGGGCAAGCCCGCCTCGACGAACGTCTGGTGCAGGTGCAACCCCATGTCGATCCTGGCACCGCTCCGATCGAAAGTGGTCAGGAGCCGGCCGATGACCCCGGCGTAGAGAGGCCGGTGGAACCGGGTGAGCGGCTGGAGCCCGACGCCTTCCAGGAAGGCCACCACGCCTCCCGGCCGCACCATCCCGGAGAGGTTGCGCAGCACCGCGGCCGGATCGGGCTGATACATCAGCACCAGCCGTCCCACCACGGCGTCGAACCGGACCGAGCCCAGGTCCGCGAGCGACACCGTGGCGACGTTGCTCTCCACAAAGCGCGCCCAGGTGAGGTCGCGCGAGGCTGCCCGGCTACGCGCCGTGGAAAGCACGCTCCCGCCGAAGTCGACTCCGACCGCCTCCCCTTCCGATCCCACGATGTCCGCCACCAGGCAGGTTACGTCCCCGACGCCGCAGCCGATGTCCAGCACCCGCATGCCGCGCCGCACGCCCGCATCGCGAAGCAGCCGCTCCGTCATCGGCTGCAGCATCACCGCCTGCTCGGCCAGCCGCCGCTGCTCCGGGGCCGAGTGTCCCAACAGGTAATCGCCGGGCGTGGCGGTCGCGGCGATGTCGCTCTCTTGCAGGTGCATCGGGCTCCTCCTTGCAGGCTCGCGTGTCTGTCGGTGTATCGGTCGCGTGCAAGCTACGGAGCGGCGCAGGCCCGGCCCATCGGCGCGAAGCCGATGGCCGGGGCGTCTTGCGGCTGAGGATGTCGTCGGTTGGTGTCCTACGGAGGCGCTACGGCGGCCCTACCGGATGAGTCCGTGCTGCGCGGCGTACCGCACCAGGTCGGCGTTGCTGGTGGCCTGCATCTTTTCCAAGAGCCGAGCGCGATACGTGCTGATGGTCTTGGGGCTCAGGCGCAACTCGGCGGAGATCTCCTTCACCGTGCGTCCCGACCCCAGCAGGCAGAGGACCTCGTACTCCCGGTGTGAGAGCAGCTCGTGCCGCACCTGCTGGCTCCCGGCGGTGGCCAGGTCGGCGGCGAGCCGCTCGGCCAGGGTCGGACTCACGTACCGGCCGCCGCGATGGACCTTCCGGATCGCTTCGACGAGCTGCTCGGGAGAATGATCCTTGGTGAGATACCCCGCGGCCCCGCTGCGAAGCGCGCGCACCGCGTACTGATCCTCGGGATGCACGCTCAGGACCAGCACCGCGACCGTGGGATGATCGGCGCGCAGGGACTGGAGCACCTGGAGGAAGCCCGGCCCGGGCATGGCGATGTCCAGCAGCACGACGTCGGCCGGCAGCCGCGGGAGGAGGGCGAGCACCTCGTCGCCGTTCACGGCCTCCCCCACCACCTCGAGTCCCGGATGATCGGCCACGATGCGGCGGAGCCCCTGCCGCACCACCGGATGATCGTCGGCGATCAGCAGCCGGATCATGGCACCCAACCCGGCAGGGACTGCCCCGGAAGGGGCACGCGCACGGCCACGTGGGTCCCGCGTCCCGGGGTGCCCCGGATGGAGAGCAGGCCGCCGCAGGCGATCGCCCGCTCGCGGAGGCCCACCAGGCCGAGCGAGCGGCCGCCGGCGATTTCCGCCGGCGTGATGCCCCGGCCGTCGTCCCTGACGTCGAGCGCCAGGTCCAGGGCGCCGACGGTGAGCTCGATGTCCACCCGGGTCGCCCCGGCGTGGCGGGCGACGTTGGTCAGCGTCTCCTGCAACATCCGGAAGACGGCCGTGGCCCGGACCTCGTCGAGGGCGACCTCGGGAGAGTTGGCCCGGACGGAGGTCGTCACTCCCGTGCGCCGCTCGAATTCCTGCGCCTGCCATTCGATCGCGGCCACCAGGCCGAGGTGGTCGAGGATGCTGGGGCGGAGGTCGGTCGCGATCCGCCGGACCGAGTCCAGTGTCGAGTCGACTCGCTGGACGATCGACTGCACCCACTCGGACAGCTCGCCACGGTCGTCCACCCGCGGCTGCAGCCACGCCAGATCGAGCTTGAGGCCGGTCAGCGCCTGCCCCAGCTCGTCGTGGATCTCCCGGGCGATCCGGGTGCGCTCTTCCTCCCGCACCAGCAGCAGCCTCGCGGCCAGGGCGCGCAGCTCCGCGCGCGAGCGGCGCGCCTTCTCCTCGGCGTCCTTGCGCTCGGTGATGTCGGTCGCCACCGCCAGGAGGCACGCTTCACCGCCGACGTGGATCACTTCGGCGGAGAGCGACGTGGTCTGGACCCGGCCACCGCGCAACTGTCCGGCGAACTCGTAGTCCCGCACCATGCCGTCACGGCGGACCGCCGCGATGAGCCTGCGCCGGTGGGCGGGGTCGGCCCACAACCCGAGCTCGGGCGAGGTGTGGCCGATCACCTGCTCGCGGGTGAAGCCGTGATCCCTGAGAAAGGTGTCGTTCACCTCGACGAACCGGCCCTCGGCGAGAGTGCTGATGCTCACCCGCATGGGCGAGCTCCGGAACGCCTTGGCGAACTTGTCCTCGGAGAAGAGCAGCGCTTCCTGCGCCCGGCGAGGCTCGGTCACGTCGCGGAAGCTCCAGACCCGTCCGACCGCCTTCCCTCCGATGTACT
Source organism: Gemmatimonadales bacterium (assembly GCA_038253515.1). Classification (GTDB taxonomy): domain Bacteria; phylum Gemmatimonadota; class Gemmatimonadetes; order Gemmatimonadales; family GWC2-71-9; genus CAVVWJ01. The sequence goes on from JBBSHB010000131.1 coordinate 2,585, forward strand.
GCGGCTGAGAGTAGCGCTCGAAGACCCGGCCGTCGTGGAATCGGATCTCGTCGTAGCTGGATTCCTCGGGCGCAGCGTAGAGCGCCTCGACCCGCGCGACGAACGCCTCCCGGTCCCGGACCTGGTCCAGCACGAACTCCAGCAGGTCGGCGTCGCGGCCGCTTGCGGTCACCCGGTCGGGGATCCGCCACAGATCGAGGAAGCGGTGATTGTAGCTGACCGTACGACCCTGCCGGTCGACGACCAGGATTCCATCCGCCGTCGATTCGAGGGTCGCCTGGAGCATCGAGACGGCGTTCGAGCGCTCCGTTTCGGCGCGGCGCTGTTCGGTGATGTCCCGGAGGAGGCGATAGGAGTCGCCCTGTTCCCCCTCGCCCAGCGGCCCTCCGGAAATCTCGATCAGGACGACCTCCCCATCCGGCCGCCGGCACCAGACTTCGCCCCGGACATCATCGGTATCGCCATTCAGGCCAATGAGATCCCTGAACCGGCGCCGAACGCACGACTCCCGGCCGTGACCGGTCAGCCGGCCGAACTCCGCGTTGGCCCAGCGGACCTCGCCCTCCGCGCTCAACAAGGCGAGCCCGATCGGGACGATGTCCAGGATCGCCGCGACGGACTCGATCGGAAGGGAAAGCGGAAGACTCATGACTGCTCGATGGGTTCCTTGGACAATGGCCGTTTCCCAGGAGGCATGATGCGCAGAAACCAGGATTGTCTCAATCAGACGGAGGACTACAGGCGGCTGTCATCCCGAGCGGAGCGAGGGATCTTGCCGGGCCGAGTTCGACCCCCGGGTGAGAAGATCCCTCGTCGCTCCGCTCCTCGGGATGACAGCGCTCCGCTCGGGATGACAGCGGCGGCGCTCGGGATGACAGGGACCGCGCTCGGGATGACAGCGGCGGCGCTCGGGATGATAGCGGCGGCGCTCGGTCACGTCCTCGGCCGTCCGCACGTCCCGCCCCCGGGGAGCTCGGGCTCGCGCTGGCGCATGAGCGCCTCCACCTCGGGGATCTCGCGGGGCACCCCGGACGAGAGCCACTCGAGGCCGGTGTCGGTCAGCGCGTAGTCGTCCTCGATCCGCACGCCGATATTCTTGTACTTCTCGACCGCCGGGCGGATCCTGGCCAGCATCGCTCGATTCTTCGGCGTATCGGGCAAGCTGGCCAACAGCTCCGGGCTGATGTAGAGCCCGGGCTCGACCGTGAAGACATCGCCCGCCTGGAACTGGTTCTGACCTTCGTAGTACTGCGCTGGATCGTGCACCTCCAGGCCGATGCCATGGCCGCCGTAGCCGTGCAGCGCGAAGAGTGAGCGCTGCTGGCACCCGCCGGCTGGACATCTGGCGCCCTCGGGGGCATCGATGGTCGCGTCAACGGACTCGATCAGTCCCAGGCGAAGCAGCCCCTTGGTCACCACCGCTCCCCCGGAGTCACTCGCGACGCCGACACGCACGCCCGGCTTGATCTGCCGGACGAACGCTTCCTGTGCGTCGCGCACGATCCGGTAGATGTCGCGCTGCTCCGGCGTGAATCGGCCGTTCACGGGAAGGGTGCGCGTCACGTCGGCCGAGTAATGCTCGAACGAGGTCGCGGCGTCGATGAGCAACAACTCGCCGTCCCGCATGACCCGATTGTCGTCCTCATAGTGCAGCACGGTGGCGTTGACCCCCGATCCGACGATGCTGCCGTACCCCGGCCGGTCCCCACCCAACCGGCGAAAGGCGCCGTCGAGCAGGGCCTGGATCTCGTTCTCTCCGCAGCCGGGCGCGGTCGCCTTCATCGCCTCCCGGTGCGCCCGCGTGCTGATCTGGGCAGCCCGGCGAAGCAGCGCGATCTCCGCGGCACTCTTCTTCGCGCGAAGATGCCTGACGGCGGTGTCGAGCGACTGCATGACCAGCCACGGATGCGCGAGCCGTAACTCCGCGAGGAAACGGCTCCCCCGCGTCAGGGAATCGTTGTCCGCGTAGTCACGGGTCTGGACGTCGGGGGCGATGTAGAAGGAGAGCCCGCTGGCCGCGAGCGAGTCGACCACCGGGCGAAGCTGAGCGATCTCCCCACCCGCGATGCCGACCTTCGCCTGGAGGTCGGCGACGTGAGTGCGCGCGCCGATCCAGCGCTCCTGGATAGGGGTGAGCGTCGGAACGTATAACGTCGTGGTCACGGCGCCGTTGCGCTTCACCAGCAAGAGGACGGCGCCGGTTTCGCTGAAGCCCGTCAGATAATAGAAGGCGGGCAGCTGGTAGAAGGCCGGCCAGTGGTTCACCGGCGCCACGCCCCCGAAGGCCAGGACGACCCCGGAGTCGATCCGGGCGGTCAGCGCGTCGCGCCGGGCGGCGTAGTCGCTCAGGGGGACCTGGGCGGGGGCGGGCGAGGGGAGCGTGCCTGACGCCAGGAGCCCGCACAGGAGCGCGAGCCTGCGGCGGACGGACCATGCGTGCACGATTACCTCCGGGGGACTCTTGCGGCGGTCGGCGGTCGGGGACAGGAACAATACGATGTGGCTAGTGTGCAGGATTCCGCCGCCGAGCACAAGGGAACAGGCTGGAGTGCGAGGGGACCTCGACTCTCGGCGCAGCCTCGGCTCGGCGCCGGCGCCTGGGCCGGGGCCACTGTCGAGGACCGAGAGCACCTGCGCCAGTGAAGCGGAATGACCCCGCGGAGGTGCGAGGTTTCAGCACTCACCGCGGCAATGGGATTGCGCTGACGCGGGCACGGATGGCCAGGATACGGGCCAAACCGTTCGGCGAGCGTGACCTCGCTGTCGCGACCAGGTGGCCATACCAGAGAGAGCCGAGCAATCAAAGTCCACCATCACATACCCAAAGTCGGATAAGGGCCAAGTTACGAGACAGTCGTGAGCAAGACCCGCCCACCGGTCCCGCGCCGCGTCACCCAAGCCCTCGAGAAGCTCGGCGCGGATCTCAAGAACGCACGCCGCCGCCGCCGGATCCCGATGGCGTATGCGGCCAATCTCGCCCTGATCTCCCGCTCGACCCTGCACAAGATCGAGCGCGGTGACCAGGGCGTGAGTCTCGGTAGCTACGCCACCGTGCTGCTGGGCTACGGGATGATCGAGCGGCTGGAAGGCCTGGTGGACGTGCGGTGGGACCGGGCGGGGCTCGCGCAGGAAGAGAATCGGATGCCGCGGCGGATCCGGCGCGTGACGACGACGCCCGAGGCGGTAGCAGCAGACTGTCGCAAAACCGACCCTGGTTGTCGCAAAAGAGCCCTATCGAAGCGACTGCTTGAGCCCCAGCTTTCGGATATTCCCCACCATCCCCGAGTGTCGCCGTGACGACTGTCTCTGCCGCGCCTCCCCCCGGTCCGCCCCAGGTCAGCCCGGCCGACCGGCTACACGCAATCTCGAAGCGGTTGGACCGGTATGCCATGCGATATGAGGGCGCCAGGGACTCCCGATGCGTCTTCAGCCACACTTATGCGTTGATGACCGCACTGCTCGCTCGAGGGCTGGCCAAGCAGGAATGGACCCAGGTCGAGTGGGTCGCGGTTCTGGCCGAATCCTTTGCGGCTCGGTACTTCAGGGCGTTGGACACCTTCGATCGAGGCGAGGACCCGGGCATGGCCTGGCGCAGGATTTTCGCGGAGATCAACGACCGCCGCACCTCGGTCGTGGAGGATCTGGCCGCCGGCATGACCGGCCACATCGTGCATGATCTCCCGCTCGCCCTTGGCGACGCCAAGTTCGCGGCTCCGGATCAGCCCGCCCGGATCGGCGACTATCACCGGGTGAACGACATACTCGCGCTGGCCATCGATCCCATCATCGATTCGGTCACCCGGCGGTACAACCCCTGGCTCCGCTGGCTGGATCGTCTGGGACGCAAGGACATCGACGTCCTCACGAACTATGGGATAAGACTCAGCCGGGGCATGGCCTGGTACAATGCCATCCGACTGGCGGACCCGGCGGAGCGCGAGAGCACCATGGGCTCGCTCGAGCGCAGTCCTCAGGTCTTCCTCGACCTGCTCTTCCGGCCACGAATCTGGTCGCTGCGCTTCCTGATCCGGCTGCTCGATCGGTCGATCTCTCTGGGAAGGCGGTGGCCGAAGCCGAAATCCTATCGGGCATCGTGGCCGGCCCAGCACCTTCCCAATCAGGCCTACTACAGCACCGGGGTGGGGAGCTGGATCGGCACCTTCACATTTCGGGTGACGCATTGGCGAGCGTTCTGGTCCGCCGCACTCGGCTTTCAGAACCGGCTTCTGGTGATCGGCATGGCGCTGCTGATGACCCTCCTCCGGCGGGCCAAGATCACCTCCACCATCATCGGCTACCCCGACCAGAACGAGGCTGGCGTGGCGACCAATCTGGTGCGCATCAGCGCGTTTGGGACGACGCTCTACCTGTTGCGGGAGGAGTACATCCTGAACCCTGACGGCATGGGCGTGTTCGTGCGATCGAGCGAGCGGTTCGGCCCGCTGCCGTTGCTGTTCAATCGGGACAAGGCGCATCCCGCCCAGGTCCTCGAGGGTGGCCAGCGCGCCAAGTACTTCATTCCACTTCTGGGCGCGGACTGGATCGGCGAGTACGAGGTGTCGGAGACCCGGAATCACATCCAGTCGCTGCTTACCTGCGCCTGGGCGGAGGCGCGGGAATCGATTGATCGAGTGACGGCGTGATCGGACCGCAGCGGGGCTCCACATCGCCGAAGCGACGTGGAGCCCCGTTTGTCCGTTTCGCCCCCGGTCGAGTCAGCGCTGCCGACCCTCCGGATTCAGCTCCACCGTAATCGATACGCTCCCGGTCCGGCTGCCTTCCTTCACCTTGAGCGAGCCGGCCTGCGACGCGGTCGCGAACGAGCTCACGCTCACCCCGGACACCGTCTCGCCCTGCGAGCTGGTGAAGCTCGCCGGCGTGCCTGAAAGGCCGGGAGTTGCCGGCACACCGGCGCCGCGGAAGCCGCTCACGGCCGTGCTCCCGTTGGTGATCGTTCCGGTCGTTCCCGGCGCCGGCGATCCACCCGTGAAGCTCCCCGGGATCCCGCCGCCGTTGGTGATCGACGGCGTGGCCTGGGCGCCGGCCCCGGGTCCCTGCGCGACCGGTGGCTGAATCTGCGCCGCCACGTAGCACTGGATCCCCTCGAACCCCCAGCCATAGTTGCCCCAGCCGAGCTCAGCCCAGTTGGTCGTGTAGAAGTGATCCCCCGCACTCGGGTTCCAGTAGCGGTAGAGCGGGATCCTTCCGGCACCTTGCTGCGGGAAGACGTATCCCTGGACCCCTTCGTAGCCCCAGCCGTACTGGCCGGTGCCGAGCTCGCCCCAATTGGTGGTATAGAAGTGGTCCCCGATCGACGGGTTCCAGTACCGGTGGAGCGGGACGCTGCCCGCGACCTGGTCCGGGAAGATGTAGCACTGGATCCCCTCGTACACCCAGCCGTAATTGCCCGTGCCGAGCTCGTTCCAGTTGGTGGTGTAGAAGTGATCGCTGATCTGCGGATTCCAGTAGCGCTGCAGCGGGATAGACAGCCCGACGCTCGGTCCCAGCATCTGCCGAAGATCGGGCCGGTGGCCGACGCGCTGGGTGGCCGGGCGCCCGGGTGCATCCTGCTGGGGAGAGCCGGTGGTCCGGAGCAGGTTCCGGGCGGCCGCCGGCGTCAGGGGCGGACCGCCGCTGGCACGCATGCTTCCCTGGACGCAGCCCAGCGTGCCGACCACGATCGGCGAGGCGCTGGACGTGCCGCTGA
>JBBSHB010000132.1:0-7787 GCA_038253515.1 Gemmatimonadales bacterium
CGCAGGCGCGCATGGGAGCCCGCCGGCGCCCCAGGGGCGAGCGCCTCCTCGATCGGTGTGACCCAGGTCGCGAGCTCCTCGAGTTGTCCTGCGCCCCGCCACTCCCTGATGATCGCCGCAGCGAACAGATTGACGGCATGGGGGCCATACCGGCGTGCATGCCAGGTCGCCGGGCGGCCACCGTAGGCGCGCGCGAGTGCCTCGTCAACGGCGCCGGTGTGTCCGTGGTCGCTTGCCGACGGGGTGGTGCCCATTGTGGGGTCCATGTGGCCCTCCAAGTTCGACGCCCCGCTGCTCACCCTGGTCGCCCTCGGGGCGCTGGTGCTGTCCGTGCTCACGGTATGGCACTCGCTGCAGCCGCTCCTGCACATGATGACCTCGATTCTCGATGGCGTCTAGGAGGGCCGGAGAACTCGGTAGTGGCCCAGGTTCCCGCCTTGTCACGCTGACTGACGGGCGAGCTCGGCGTCCCGTCCCGCGAGCATCACCGCCGCCCCAAACAGCCCCAGCATGGTCCAGACGTATACGCTGTAGCCGGCGACCGACACGTACGCGGTATCTCCCGCCAAATCTCGGCCGCTCAGACCGGTTGCCGCCATCGCGACAACCAGCACCGCGAGCACCGTCCGTCCTGCGGGCGACAGCGTGGCTGGACGGACCGACAGAAACGTGGCATACACGAAGAGCTGGCTGACCAGGTGCGCCGTGAAGGTAATCGGCGACAGCAGCAGCGCCGCCAGGAAGGCCAGGCTGAACTCGAACACGGAAGGCGGCGCACGCCGCCGGCGGAGCAGAACGAGCCTCGAGAGAAAGATCAGGAGCACGGTCGCCCACAGCGCCTGGTAGGCGCGCTGAGCGACGGGCTCAGGGGCGGGCAAGTACCGGTAAACACCCGGCCGCGTCATGCGACTCACCAGCGCGGCGACGTTCTGCCCCGCGGTGTAGGTGCCGACCTCTCCGTGCTGATGGCCCTCGAGGAACACGTGGTAGTACTCGACGAGCTCGGCCGCGCCGGTTGCCGGTCCCCGCAGCAGCAGCGGCATCACCACGCAGGCGAGCGCCAGCGGCGGGACAGCCAGCGCGGCGCGGCGCCGGCCACGGATGAGAAGCCAGGCGACGAAGAAGATGGGTGTAATCTTGATCGCCGTGGCGGCGACGATGGCGGCGGCCGCCCACCGGTCCCGGCCCCGCACGTAGGCCCTGATCCCGAGCAGGACCAGTACCAAGACCACCTCATTCATCTGCGCGTGATGGAAGTTGTCGAGGAAGAACTGGGCGGTGAACACGACGGCCAGCAGGAGCGGCAGGCGCCCCGGCCGGCGGTCGGGGAGGGAATGCTCCAGGATCTCGCGCGTGAGAAGGACCGCCACCCCCCAGAGCAGGAGATTCAGCAGCGAGAAAAGCGCCGCGGCGACCTGCAGTGGAAACAGGGCGAGCGGCTGGAACACGAGCGCCGCGAACGGCGGGTACTTGAGCGGGCGCGCGCCGGGCAGCGAGTCGTGGTAGAGCGGGTGACCGGTGCTGAAGTTGCGTCCCGCCTGCCAGAACACATGAAAGTCCTGCCCAATGCGCTCATGGCTCCCCTGGACAACGGACGCGACCACGGCGGCGGCGAGCGCGCACGCTATCAGGAAGACCTTGGTGGGTGACCAGCGGCCCCAGGGGGTGTTCAGCGAGCTGCGTGCCGAGTTCATTGTGCCGGCAGATGATGTCCCGGGTCTCCGGTACCCAGGGAATGCTGGTGCGTGGGGCCTCGTGGCCGGTGGGTCATGCCTGCCATAGGAACAGACGACAGGTATGATTCGTGACACGCGGGCGGTGAATCGCGGGGCTCAAGCGCTGACGGAACCGCATTATAAGTCCGGGCCGGAAGAGCACGGCCCCGTTGTTGTCCAGGCTGAGACCGATTAGACGCAGGTTGGATGAAGGATAGGAGAGCAGACAATGAGGCTGAAGACGGTTGTCGGAAGTGGTGCGTTGTTCGCCGCCCTGCTCGGAGGGATGAGCGCGCAGCTATCGGCGCAGCAGGATGATGCGGGGCTGACGAGTCGGGCTATACCCAAGGCACTCGTCGACGCCGGCGAGTATGGCGAAAACCTCTATGACGCAGCCAAGGCGAACGACTGGGCGAGCGCGAGGAAGCGTCTCAGGGCACTCCAGGGCGTGGTCAAGCAGGTCAGCGTCGAGGCCGGCACCCCCGGGACAGCGGAGGACCGGCTTCAGCGAAGCCTGGCCGCCCTGAATCGCGCGGTGGCCCGGCGCCAGCGTCGGGCGACGATGGAGCAGGCCAACCAGATCACCCTGAACGTGACCGACATGACAACGGGTTACGCCTCGAAGGTGCCCGTCCAGGTGACCCGTCTGGATTTCTATGGCCGCGAACTGGAGATCTGGTCCGACCCTTGGGAGCCTTCACGGCTGAAGACGGCGGCGGAAGGCATGCGACGCGAGTGGGACGTCGTGCGTCCGTCGGTCCAGGAGCGCAGCCAGGCCGAGGCGAAGAAGTTCGGCACGCTGGTCACCCGGGTAGAACGGGCCAAGACCTCGACCGAGTACCTGCGGCTGGCGGAGCCAGTGCTTGACGAAGTGGACAACCTTGAGAAGGTGTTCGAGCGCTGAATTCCCGGTCGCCGCCCCGGAGCTACCATTCGGCCGTGCACGTCAGGCTACCTACGCTGGGGTCTGCGCGCCGCAACGTGGGCACGCCGGAGGGGCGGAGCGGGGTATGCGACTGCCGCAACCGAAGTGACCTTCAATCGAAATGCGTCTTCTCCTTGCACCTAGAGCACTCTACCGCCAGGTTGCCGCCTTCATCCTGGCCGCGCTATCGCGGCGTCCACCTCGGGCTGACGCCGAACAACCCGTCGACCACCCCGATGCGATACGCAAGGACAAGACCGACGACCAGGCTGAGGACGCCCGACGCCACCCGAAGCCGATGGGGTAGCCGGTGAATCGCGTTCCGGCGTACACGAACGGCCAGGCGAGGCCGGCGGTGATGAGCATCATTCCCGCGATGGTACCGACGCCGAAGACAAGGAGATAGAGCATCGACCAGGCGGTGTTGCCGATGGTCGTCAGCACCAGCAGCGCCACCGCGGCCGAGCCGGCCAGCCCGTGCACTTGGAAAGACCTACGACTTATGAGGGCGGTGGGACTCGAACCCACGACCTAGGGATTAAAAGGTCGTTGACCGGCCGCAACGGCGGACCACGTAAGGATGCAACAGGCTATGCTGTCGGCACTTCGCTTCGAGGGCACTGGTCTGGAGTAGCCTGCTGTGGTCTGCTGTTCAGTTACAGTTTAGGTACAGAAAACGCTCGAACACGCCGGCCGAAGCCCTCCCTCTGCGGAATCGACCCGGGTGTCTGGAAAAGACCGGGTAGGGAGGGCTCGACCCGTCCATCCAAAAATAAAAATGATGGTCCAGGGATATATCGGCCTCTCGGGCTCCCGAGAAGGACACAATGAATTCCACCAGCAATTGGCGAATGAACGCAACATCACGGCCCTCATCCAAGGGCTCCGGTGGAGTCCGGGCTTGCCCGTCGGCACCGGGGAGGCTCGCGCAGGGCGCGTCAGTGACCGCTACAGTACCCCGACGCCCCGCCAGGCGAGCGTAGCGGTCACTGCTGCGCCGGGAGCGAGCCTCCCCGGCCCCCTTTTCCCGCGCCTCTGCCCTATAATTGAAGCCTACCCACTCTTCTTGCACCCACGACTGGAACACGGTTGCCCGACCTCCGCACGCATTTGCAGGACGGGGTGGCTGGCCGGTACACGCTCGAGCGCGAGCTGGGGCGTGGCGGGATGGCGATCGTGTTCCTCGCTCACGACCTCAAGCACGACCGCGAGGTCGCCATCAAGGTGGTGCGCCCCGAGCTCGCCGTCGCGCTGGGCGCCGAGCGGTTCCTCCGGGAGATCCGCATCGCCGCCCAACTGCAGCATCCCCACATTCTGACCCTCATCGATTCGGGGGAGGTCCCATCCGACCCGCGCAGCGGCCCGGGCGCCCTGTACTACGTAATGCCCTACGTGGACGGCGAGACCCTCCGTGAGCGGCTGAACCGGGAGGGCAGGCTCTCTCCCGGAGAGTCGGTGCGAATTCTCCAGGAGGTTCTGGACGCGCTGGCTCATGCGCACCGCGCCGGGCTCGTCCACCGCGACATCAAACCCGAGAATATCATGCTCACCGGGCGCCACGCCCTGGTGGTGGATTTCGGGGTGGCCAAGGCGGTCACTACCGCCGCGGATGGCGGCCCTGTCGTCGGCGGCACGCTCACGACGCTCGGTCTGGCCATCGGCACACCGACCTACATGTCCCCCGAGCAAGCGGCGGGTCAGCCGGCGATCGATTCGCGCGCCGATCTCTACGCCGTAGGTGTCATGGCGTACGAGATGCTGGGTGGGGAGCCGCCCTTCAGGGGAGCGACCCCCCAGGCCGTGCTGGCCGCGCAAGTCACGAAACCGCCACCCCCGCTGGCCCAGCTCCGCCCTGAGCTCCCCGCTCCGCTCGTCGCCGCCGTCATGCGCTGCCTGGAGAAGGAGCCGGCGAACCGGTGGCCGTCGGCGGAGGAGTTGTTGGCGCATCTGGAGGCGTTTGCCACGCCGGGAGCCGGAGTGAATGCGGCAGCCGGCGGTCTCGCGCCAAGGCTGTCGCTCAAGATGCAAGGTGCCCTTCTGGCCATCGGAGTGCTGCTGGTGGCGGCGCTCGTCGCGGCATTCTGGTTCGGTCCCGGCCGGCACGCCCGCGAACGACGCTGGGCACGGGAGCAGGCCATTCCCCAATTGCTGGCATTGGCCGAGGCCGGGAACTGGGAGGGCGCCTACACCTTGGCTCGGAAGGTAAATGCGATTCTTCCGGGCGATTCCCTCTTCAATGCCCTGCGTCCCAAGTTCGCACGACGGATCAGCGTCCGTACCAGCCCGCCGGGAGCAATGGTCCGGCGGAAGGACTACGCCGCTCCCGATTCCACCTGGATCCTGCTTGGGCGCACGCCGCTCGACAGCGCGCTGCTGGCCTTGAGCGGAACCGGCGGAGGATTTCTCAACACCAACCGCCTGCGGATCGAGTTGGCGGGATACCGGACGCTCGATCTGGTGGGGCTCCCATTCCAGGATTCGGTCATCGTCCTCGATCGGGAGAATGCGATCCCTCCCGAGATGGTCCGGGTCGCCGGCGGCGACCTGAACGTCTTCTATCCGGGGTTCGAGCACGTCAAGCCGATCCGGCTGGGCGACTACCTCATGGATCGGTACGAGGTGACCAATCGTGCGTTCAAGGCCTTCGTGGACAGCGGCGGGTACCGGCGCCGGGAGCTGTGGGACTATCCGTTCGTCCAGGAGGGCCGTACGCTCACTTGGGAGCAGGGAATCAAGCAGATGACCGACCGCACAGGGCGTCCCGGGCCGTCAACTTGGGAAGCCGGGGAGTATCCCTCGGGGGAGGGGAACCATCCGGTCGGAGGGGTGAGCTGGTACGAGGCGGCTGCGTTCGCAAGGTTCGCCGGGAAGGCGCTCCCCACGGTCGCTCACTGGAACCACGCTGCCGGCGTCTACCACAGCGCCTCGATCGTGCCGCTGAGCAATTTCTCCGGTCACGGCGCGGTGCCCGTCGGCAGCACCCGCGCCGTCAGTGCGTACGGGACGTACGACATGGCCGGCAACGTCCGCGAGTGGTGCCTCAACACCGGCGGCGACCAGCGGTTCATCCTGGGCGGCGGTTGGAACGACGAGCCCTACCAGTTCACCGATGCGTTCACTCAGCCGCCGTTCGACCGGTCTCCGACCAATGGGATCCGGCTGGTGAAGTACCTCACGGTCGACTCCAATTTCACCCTCGCCGGAGAACCGCTCCACCGCGCGCGGCGCGACTTCCTCAAGGAGCGGCCGGTTCCGGAGGCCCTCTTTGCCGTCTACCGCCGGATGTACGACTACGACCGGACTCCGCTCGAGGCGAAAGTGCTGGAGACGGTAGACGAAGGAGATTGGGTCCGTCAGCTCGTGCGGATGAATGCCGCGTACGCCGGCGACAGTCTGCTGGTGTATCTCTACCTTCCCAAGCGCGGCTCGAAGCCTTACCCAACGGTAGTCTATTTCCCCGGTTCGAATGCGATTCGGGATCGCGCGCCAAACAATCTCCAGTGGCGTCCCATCGATTTCATCATCAAGAGCGGCCGTGCCGTCCTCTACCCGGTGTACAAGGGCACCTACCAGCGCAGTGACTCGTTGTCCACCGACGTACAGGACACCTCGAACTTCTACCGCGATCACGTGATCATGTGGGCGAAAGACCTCCGCCGGGGGATCGACTATCTCGAGACCCGCCCCGAGGTCAGTACTGAGCACCTGGCCTACTACGGCGTCAGCTGGGGTGGAGCGATGGGCGCCCTGATGCCGGCGGTGGAACCGCGCATCAGGGTCAGTGCGCTGTACGTCGCCGGTCTCGATTTCGAGCGGGCCCGGCCGGAGGTGGACCCGGTCAATTTTCTCCCCCGGATCAGGATTCCGACGCTGATGCTCAACGGCCGGTACGACTTCTTTTTCCCGGTCGAGTCATCCCAGGTCCCCATGTTTCGCCTGCTCGGCACGCCGCCGGACCAGAAGCGGTACGTGGTGGAGGACGGGAGCCACTTCGTCGCACGCACCCGCCTCATCCAGGAGACCCTGGCCTGGCTGGACAAGTACGAGCCGCTGCCGCAGTGATCCGCGACGCTCCGAGGCTTTGGCTACGGCGCCCGAGCCTGCCTGGCATCCCTCTCGAGGCGCTTGCTCGCCATCTCGCGGATGCCGGAGTCTTGGTCCCCGCCGCCCTGACCGACGACCAGGCCGTCTCGACTGGCGCCGACGCCGCCGGGGCCGTGCCGACCGATCGCACGGAGATCGCCCTCTGCGTGCGGCAAGGGCTCGAGCAGATCGCCAAAGGTGAGCGTTAGCCCGGGTGCCCAAGTAGATTCGTCCCCGCCGCGACGCCGACCCTCGGGACGGGCTCGAGAAGTACGGGAAGGCCGTCTTCGCGGATCCGACAAACAAGAAGTACCCGATCGACACGCCGCGCCGGATCAAGGCCGCATGGGCCTACAGGTAACCGAGGAAGGGTTTACAGATCAAGCGCATCGAGGTCGAGCGCCCGCCCCGGAGCCGCTCTTGCGCCCGCCGGTACCGCGCCCTAGCATAGCCCCACGGTCGGGCGGTCCGGGACGCTACGTGACTCGTCCATCGTCAATGATGAGCGACTTGAGGGCGTGCGATCCGTGAACGGAGTAGGAGAGCGACTTATAGAACGTGTCGTACTCGTTCAGTCTCTTGAGCTCGGCGGCGATTTGATGGACAGACCTCACACCTTCCCTGCCGGGGCGGTACCACTCGGGTTCACGGCCCAATCTCTGGGCGAGCGTCTCGAACTCGGCGTTGGTCTCCCGTAGGTCCTCTTGGTTCAAGCGCACGATCAGTTCCGTCTCGGAGGCCTGAGCCTTTTCTATCTCTTCTTGGGTGAGCGTTCGCGGCACCCCAAGATCAGCCCGACCTGCTGTGTAGCGGTCATGCTCTGGACGCCCTGGGATGAGCTTTCGGGTCCAATGCAGATTCTGCCGGAGTGAGTAGACCCAGATCCGCCGCCCCCACTCCTCCTTTCCCCGCTTCAAGACCCAGGCGATAGAAAGGCTGGCCTCTAAGGCTCCTCGACTGTGCACCTCGGCCGCATCGACGGCACCGTTGTCCAGGCAGAGCACGAATGCATCCAGCGCGGACAGAGCCTGCCGGAATAGCACTCCGACGACCATCGAGTTGCC
>JBBSHB010000133.1:0-7745 GCA_038253515.1 Gemmatimonadales bacterium
ATGCTCCTACACGAACCACGTCCCCTCGGCGTGACCATGCTCCTCACGATCAACGTCGCCTCGGCGTGTTCCTCTCCCACGCGCCCACCCCGCCCCCTCACCCCCCCACGATCCCTTCCAACGCCACCGCCACCGCCTCCATGTCCTCCGGCGTTCCCACCGAGATCCGCAGACACTCCGCCAGCTCCGGCGCGCTCGAAACGTCCCGAACCAGGATCCCGTGCTCCTCGAGGAGCCGGGTGAACACCACCCGGGCCGGCGTTCCTCTACAGCGGATCAGAACGAAGTTCGCCGCGCTGGGATAGACCGTGAGGCCGGAGAGCCCCGCGATGCGCCGGGCGAACCGTTCGCGGGTGGCGACGATCTCGCGCACCCGCTCCGCCAGCACCCCTTGGTGGCGGAGCGCCGCGGCGGCGGCGGCCAGGGTCACCAGATTCACGTTGTAGGGCAGCTTGCCCTTGGCAACCTCGCGCGCGAGGGCGGGGTGCGCCAGCGCGAGCCCGAATCGCAGTCCCGCCATCCCGAACGCCTTGGAGAACGTGCGCAGCACCACCAGCCGGGAGGTATGGGCCAGGAGCGGCACCGCGGTGGGACCGCCGAACTCCTGGTACGCCTCGTCGCACACCACCAGCGCGCCGGTCTCTTCCAGCACCCGCGCCACGGCGTTCTCCGGCAGCGGCGATCCCGTCGGATTGTTGGGGGAGTTGAGCACCACCACCCGGGCCCGCTCCCGCACCGCCGCATCGATGATGGCGTCGACGTCGTAGGCGAAGTCGTCGCCCAGCCGAACGGCACAGTAGCGGCCGCCCAGTACGTTGGTCAGCAGCCGGTAGAGCGAGAAGGTAGGGGCCGGGGCCACCACCGCATCGCGGGCGTCCAGGACCACCGAGAGCGTTGCCTGAATGAGCTCGTTGGACCCATTGCCGACCAGAATGCCCTCCGCCACCCACCCGTAGTGCTCCGCCACGCCGGCCAGCAGCTCCGGCGGAGCGAACTCCGGATAGCGCTGCCAGGGGGCGCCCGCCACCGCCGCCAGGATCTCGCGCTTGAGCTCCGCGGGCAGGTCGTACGGGCTCTCGTTCTGATTGAGCTTCCGCCGCGCCGGCAGGGCGGCCAGAGTGTAGGCCGCCTGCGCGCGAACCGCCGGCTTGATCAGGGCCAGCCCCTCGACCCCGTCCGGGGGCGCGCCTCCCGGGCCGGTTGGGTCGTCTGGGTGCGGTCGGAGGGAAGTGGACTCGGGGGAGAGCGGTCGGCTCAAGCGCGGTGGCGGCCCAGGACCGCCTCCAGGCGAGCGGACAAGGCACGGGCCCGGAACGGCTTGGTGATGAAGTCGTCGGCGCCCAGTTGGAAGACGCGCACTTCGTTGTCCTCGTCCCCTTTGGCGGTGAGCACCACGATCGGAATTGCGCGAGTGGCCGGACGGGAGCGAAGCTGCTGCAGAACGGTGTAGCCGTCGACGCCGGGCAGATTGAGGTCCAGCACGATGATGTCGGGCGCATGCCGGTCCACCTGGTCCAGTGCCTGGACCCCGTCCCGCGCCTCGGCCACCGTGTAGCCCTCGCGTTCCAGCAGGTCCTTCATGAGCCGCCGAAGCTGCTCCTCATCCTCCACCAGCAGCACGCAGGTGTCCCGGCTCGGACCAGCCGGGGTCTCCGGCAGGTCCTCGTCGATGAGCTCGAGGCCGGTGGGAAAGTCGAAGGTGGGTGCCGATGGCGGCGGCGCCACGGGCGACGGAGCCGGCGGGGCGGTCCGGCTGCCGCGTCCCGCCGGCCGGGCGGGCGCCGCGGGGGCGGTGCGCTGCTGGGGCACGTCGGTCACCCGGAGAAGCTCGTCCACCGAGGACTCCCCGGCGAGCACGTGCCGGAGTCCGCTCTCCCACAGCGACAGCATCCCGCCGGCGCGCGCCGCCTCGGCGATCTCCTCGGCGGTGGCACCCTTCCCGATCCGGCGCTCGAGGTCCGGATTCATCGCCAGGACTTCGACGATGCTGAAGCGCCCGCGATAACCGGTCATGGTGCACTCGGGGCAGCCGACGCCGCGGAACAGCTTCACCCCGGCCGGGAAGAACCGGGTGGCGCGCTCCGGCACCGACTCGGTGGCGGGCTGCCGGCACACCGCGCAGAGACGGCGCATGAGCCGCTGGGCCACCACCCCGCGCAGCGCCGCGGCGATCTTGTACGCCTCCAGCCCCATGTCCACCAGTCGGGTGACGGCGTTCGGCGCGTCGTTGGTGTGCAGAGTGGAGAGGACCAGGTGGCCGGTGAGCGAAGCCTGCAGGGCGATCTGCGCCGTCTCCTGGTCGCGGATCTCGCCGATGAGCACGACGTCCGGGTCCTGACGCAGGATGGAGCGCAGGGCGGACGCGAACGTCAGGCCTGCCTTGTCGTGCACTTGCACCTGGACGATGTTCTCGCCCAGCCGGTACTCGACCGGGTCCTCCACTGTGACGATGTTGACCCCCTCGCTCTGGATCATCCGGATCGCCGAGTAGAGCGTGGTGGTCTTGCCGGAGCCCGTCGGTCCGGTGACGAGGAGAATCCCCTCCTTGTTGTTGAGCAGGTTCGCCACCGCGCGCTGTTCGTCCGGGTGCAAGCCGAGCGACTCCAGGGTCAGCACCGTGCTCCGCTGGCTCAGAATGCGGATCACGACCTTCTCACCCAGGGAAGCCGGCAGGGTGGATACCCGGAGATCCACCGGCTCGCCGTTCACCGACACCCGGGCCCGGCCGTCCTGTGGCCGGAGCCGATCGGCGATATCCATTGCCGCCATGATCTTGATACGAGAGATGAGCGGCAGGCCGGCGTTGCGCGGGACCTTCATCACCTGGCGCAACACGCCGTCGATCCGGTAGCGCACCACCACCCCGCCCTCGATCGGCTCCACGTGGATGTCGCTGGCCCGGCTGGAGACCCCGTCGGCCAGCATCATGTCCACCAGCTTGATGATCGGGCGCTGGCTCGCCTCTTCGGCGGTGGCCGCGGCCTCCTCCTCGTCGGGCAGCGCCTTCACCTCGAAGTCGGTCTCGATGCCCTCGAGCAGCCGGTTGACCACGTCGTCGTTGCGGTACATGTCGTCCAGCCGCTCGCGGATGCGCCCCGGCGATCCCAGCAGCATGCGGACCTCGAGCCCGGTGGCGAAGGCCAGCATCTTCTCCGCGTCGATGTCGAACGGGTTGGCCGTCGCCACCTCGAGGTAGGAGTCGGTCTGCCGGATCGGGAGCACGTTGAACCGGCGGGCGACCTGCTCCGGAACGGTCTCGGAGAGCTTGGCGTCGATCCGTGCCAGATCGGCCGCGGGCAGCCGGAATCTGGCGGCGACGGCCGCCAGGATCTCCGCGTCCACCGCCAGCTTCCGCTGCACCACCGTCTCCCACAACGAGACCGGAGCCGAGGCCTGCTCCTGGCGGAGGGCCGCGATCGCCTTCGCCGGCATTAGCGGTTCGATGGTCGGCGCCAACCACTCATCGGTAAACAGCATTGCTCGGCTCTGGCAAATCGGGTGCGGGTCCTGCGGGACGGGTGACCTACAGGTAATCGAAAAGATAAGACGGCTACAGCAGGCCCCACCAGTCCCGATTGACGTCGACGGTGAGCCCGAAGCGCCCGTCGCGCAAGCCGATACCAGCCTCGACCCGAACCAGACGCATGAACCACTCCAACGCCAGGCCCGCCACTGGCCGCACGCCGTGAGTGGCACCCCAGGGCAGCCCTGCCAGGGCTCGTCCGGCGTAGCCGGCGCTCAGAAACGGCGCGACGGTCATGCGCCGGCCGGTGGAGGCGAACGACCCCAGCGGCAGGGCGGGAACCGGCGTCTCGAATCGCCACTCGAGGTGGGCCAGCACGGCGGTCCGGCCGCCGTACGCCCGGAAGGGCTCCGCCACGAGGGTGCCGCGGCCTCCCAGGACGAAGCTCCGGTAGGCCGGCATTCCGTCGCTCCCCGCGCCGAGGTACGCCCGCGCCTCCAGCTCGGTTCCGCCCAGGCTCGCCGTCCAGCGCCCGGCGGCGGCCGCCCGGGCGTAGCCCCGGGGGCCGTCGCCCGCCTCGAGCGAGAGCCGGCCCGCGAGATCCCGACCTACGGCGACCCCGCCACTCGCCCGCTCCAGCTCCAGCCGGGCAACCCGGTAGGTCCCTGCCCCGAGCGCCGGGTTCGCCCGGTAAGTCCCCGTGGCCGGCGAGGCGCTCACCCCCACCGACCGGCTCTCCTCCACCTCCAGGCTGAGCCCGACAGAGCTCCGCGCATCGAGTCGCCGCCGAAGCCCCAACCCAGCGGCATTGAGCAGGACGTAGTCGCCGAAATCTCGCCCCGCCTCCTGGGAGAGGAGCGAGTTGAGTACCGGCGAGATCACCGGGAGATCGCTCAGATCCCGGATCCGGCGGGAGGCTCCCAGCGAGAGCTGGGTCGACCCCTGGCCAATTGTGAGGCTGAGTCCTCCGGTCACCCGGTCGTCCGAGGTTCCGTAGGCCACCATCGGACGGATCTGGACTCTACTTCGTCCCAATCCCAGCACCCCACCGAAGCCGAGCGTGAGCCCCTGGACCCGGTTCACGTGGACCACGTCGCTCACCGAGCCGGCCGCCAGCCGTTTGGATGGAAGCCCGCTCAGCGCCCGCGAGCCGGCGATCCGCTCGACCTCGACCCGCAACGCATCCATGTCCTGCCGGTTGAGCGGTGCGGCGACGCCCGCGATCGCCTGCTCGAGCGGCTCGGTCCAGGTCGAATCCGAGGGCCGCGGCCGGAGCAGCCCGGCGATCGCCGGCCCCGTGAAGGTGCCGGGGGGCAGCGTCGGGTTGAGATCGTATCCCTCGATCTCCCAGCGGCCCCGGATGATCCCCCGGGCCGGAAAATCGAGCCAGGTCGCTCGCCGGCGGATCTCGACCTCTTGCCGGTACGGCAGCCAGAACCGTCCCTCGAATCGCGCGTTCTCCAGCACGATGTCGATGTCCTCGAGCTGCCGGTCGAGGTAGGCGGCAGGCGTGAAGCTGAAGCGGAAGCGGACCAGCTCGGCTGTCGCGACGTCCAGATAGAGTGTGCCGACCACCAGCGGCCGGGCGAAGGAGCGGGGGCGCACCTGCACCTCGCGGACCGAGGTCTCGCCCCGGGTGGTGCGGATCGCGAGGGAGTCACCCAGCGCGAAGTCGTACAGCTGGAGACCGGCCGGCGAGAGGGGATGGGCCACGTCCCGCACCTCGTCGCCCTCGCCGATCCGGATGACGTTGCCGAAGTTGTTGGTGACGATGCCGAGGTGATCGCGGTGGTAGTTGATGTCGGTCGGGAGGAACGCCCCGTCCCGCCAGCCCAGGATGACCTGCTTGCTCCGGTTGGGGGCCTGCCAATACACTTCCACGTCCAGCTCGTCGGCCTTGACCAGCCGGGGCGGACCGTTCAGCCCTTCGCCCACCTGCGCCAGGAAGAACACGAAGCCGTGGGCTCGGGTGCGGTAGCTCGCGAGGGCGGAATCGGACTGCACCACCTGTCGGCGCTCCACCGCCCGGGCCACCAGCGCCAACGCGGCGGGACTGTTCCAGGCCTGGGCGGCGAGGGGCGGGCAGCGGACCACGAGCAGGCCAGCCAGCAGCGCCAGTCCCGGCATCACGTGGGCCGGCGCGGGCCTCCGAACACCGCGCACCGCGCTCCTCACGGTACACCTCCCACGTTCACAGGGGATCGATGACGGGAATATCCCGGAGCCGCTGGAGGCGGGCAAGCTGGCTCTGCCTGGTGGTGGCGTGCGGTGGCCGAGCCGCGACCGCGGGCCGGAACGCGCCCGGGCCCGCCGGTGTCACCCGGGTGGTGCCGCTGGACGCGGCGTTCGTCCTCGAGACGGCGGGCCCGCCGCCGGCGGACACCTCGGTCACCTTCACGGCGGGCGTCTCCCGCACCATCATCCTGCGGCACGGACCACCCGACAATCTGGTGTTCGCCGAGCTCGACTTTCCTCCCCGGGCATTCGCCGCCGATAGCGGCCGGCCGGTGACGGTCGGGATTCACCCTCGGCCGGGCATCTACGGAGTCGACGTGACGACGAGTCTTTCCCTCGCCAGAGGAGCCTCCCTCACGTTCGAGTACCCCCGCTACTTCTCCGCACCGGCCCGGGCCAAGGCCGCCTTCGGCACTGACGTCCTCTACGAGCGGGCGCTGGCCATCGGACGGCTTCTGCCGGGCGGACAGCTCGCGTTCCTGCCGTCCACCCGCCCCGCCTCGGACAATCTTCGCTCCGCCCTCCCGGCCGCCGGCAGCTACCTCGTGGCGGCGGCGAAGTGACCGCGAGCTTCGTCCGGTTTGCCGAGCGGGCGCGCTCGGGTGCCGGGATGGTGCCGGTGACCCGCGAGGTGGTGATGGACGGCGACACGCCGGTGACCGCCTTCGCCAAGCTGCACCGGGGCCCGTACGGCTTCCTGCTCGAATCGCTGGAAGGTGGGGAGCGCTGGGCACGGTACACCTTCCTGGCCACCGATCCCCGCGAGGTGTTCCGCTACCGCGGGCGGGAGTGCTCTCGCTGGACTCCCGGCGCGGGCTGGGAGGTGGTCGAGGCCGACGTCGCGCCGCTGGAGCATCTCGGGCGACTGCTCCGGAAGCACCCGCCGATCGTCGTCCCCGGTCTCCCCCGCTTCACCGGCGGGGTGGTGGGCTATCTCGGCTACGACATCGTCCGGACCATCGAGGAGCTCCCCCACGCGCCGGCCGACGACCGCGACCTGCCGGACGCGATCATGATGGTGGCCGATACCCTGCTGGTCCTCGACAACCTCTACAATCGCGCGACGGTGATCGCGAACGTGGAGGTGCCCCCGGAGGCGGGGGAAGCGGAACTGGAGCGACTCTACGCCGCCGCCGACGCCCGGATCGAGAACTGGCTCGCTCGGCTGGGCGCCCCGGCTAACCTCCGGCCGCTCGCGCTCGAGCCCGCGCCCCCGATGCCGGCCACCACCACGGCCTACCACGACGACCGATTCCAGGAGGACGTACGACGGATCAAGGAGTACATCGCGGCGGGGGACACCTTCCAGACCGTGCTCTCCCGGCGGCTGGAGCTCGCCGCCCCCGATCCGTTCCTGACCTATCGCTACCTCCGGGCACTCAACCCGGCGCCGTATCTCTACTACCTGCACTGCGACGAGATCCAGATCATCGGCAGCTCGCCCGAGATCCTGGTCCGAGTCGAGGAGGGCGAAGTGACCCTGCGGCCCATCGCGGGCACCCGGCCGCGCGGCGCCGGCCCCGACGAGGACCTGGCCCTCGCCGAGGAGTTGACGGCCGACCCGAAGGAGCGGGCCGAGCACCTGATGCTGGTCGATCTAGGCCGGAACGACGTCGGACGGGTGGCCGAGTACGGGTCCGTCCGGCTCACGGCGTTCATGGCGATCGAGCGCTACTCCCACGTCATGCACCTGGTCAGCGAGGTGCGCGGCCGGCTTCGTCCCGAGCTCGACGCGATCGCGGCGCTCGCCGCCTGCTTCCCCGCCGGCACCGTCTCCGGTGCCCCCAAGGTCAGAGCGATGCAGATCATCGACGAGCTCGAGCCGGTGCGGCGAGGCCCCTACGCCGGCGCGGTCGGTTACATCGGTTGGGGTGGCCGGACCATGGACACGGCGATCGCCATCCGCACCTGCGTCATGTGCCGGGGACGCGCCTGGATCCAGGCGGGCGCCGGGATCGTGGCTGACTCCGATCCGCTGTCCGAATGGCGGGAGACCGAGGCCAAGGCGCGCGCGGTGCTCCTGGCGTTGGCCCTCGCGGCCAGGCAG